>JAGWPU010000113.1 GCA_028870355.1 Gammaproteobacteria bacterium
CCACGATCGGGTTCGTCGAGGCGCGCACGCGGTTCGCCGGCGCGCGGGCGCCGGTCCGCATCGCGGCCGGTGGCTCGAGCGGCGGCCTCGCGCGGTCGGCAGGCCCGCGGGCGGATGGTGCGGCATCGCAGGCGATTCCGAGAGCGCCGAGGAGCGCTCGGCTCGCGCACGCGAACGCCGCCTGGTCCGCGACGAGCGACTCCAGGCGCTCGACGGTCGCGCCGGCGCGGCGTTCCAGCTCCTCGCGGACGCGGCCGAGCGTCGCGGTGGCGCTCGTCGGCACCGCGATGCCGGCGAGGCGCTCGCGCAGCCACAGCGGCAGCGCGCGGGCGAGTTCGCTCCCGCGGTCGGGCGACGGCTGGTCCGGCGAGAGGCACGCGAACTCCTCGGCGAGCACGCTCGAGAGGTTGCGCGCAACGCCGGGGAGCGCGCGGGCGCCGAGGATTTCGCAGCGGGCATCCTCGATCGCGTCGTAGAGCGCACGGGCTCGGGGCGCAGAGGGCTGCAGGCGTTGGTGCAATCCGGCATCGTGGTGCGCGAGCCGCAGCGCGAGCCGGTCGGCGCGTCCGCGCAGCCGCATCGCGGTCGCCGCATCGAGCGGCTCCGCCGGCTCCGGGAGTCGCGGCGCCTCGCGATCCGCGGCGCGCGCGGGCGGACCGAACACGATGTCGACGTGCGGACGGCCGGCGAGCGCGCGCGTCGCGTCGGCGAGTGCGCGACGGAATCGATCGACCGGGGGCCGGCGCTCGGGCACGGATGCGTCGCGGCGTCAGATCACCGGGATCTGCGCGGCGTTCTCGGGGAGATCGGTGTCGAAGGCGCGCTGGAAGAACTCCGCGACCGTCGCGCGCTCCGGCGCGTCGCACTTGTTCAGGAACGTCATCCGGAACGCGAGGCCGACGTCGCCGAAGATCCGGGCATTCTCCGCCCACGCGATCACCGTGCGTGGACTCATCACCGTCGACAGGTCGCCGTTGATGAAGGCGTTGCGGGTCAGCGCGGCGACGCGCACCATCGCGCTCACCGTTCGGCGGCCCGCGTCGCTGTCGAACCCTCCCACCTTCGCGAGCACGATCGCGGCCTCGGCGTCGTGATCGAGGTAGTTCAAGGTCGTCACGATCGACCAGCGGTCCATCTGCCCCTGGTTGATCGGCTGCGTGCCGTGATAGAGCCCGGTCGCATCGCCGAGCCCGATCGTGTTCGCGGTCGCGAACAGCCGGAAGCTCGGGTGCGGATCGAGCACGCGGTTCTGATCGAGCAGGGTGAAGCGGCCGTTCGCCTCGAGCACGCGCTGGATCACGAACATCACGTCCGGCCGGCCCGCATCGTATTCGTCGAACACCAGCGCGATCGCGCGCTGCAGCGCCCAGGGCAGGAGCCCTTCGCGAAATTCCGTGACCTGCTTGCCCTCGCGCAGCACGATCGCGTCGCGACCGACGAGGTCGGTCCGGCTGACGTGCCCGTCGAGGTTCACGCGGATCAGCGGCCAATTGAGCACCGCGGCGACCTGTTCGAGGTGCGTCGACTTCCCGGTGCCGTGATAGCCCTGGATCATCACCCGGCGGTTGAATGCGAAGCCCGCGAGCACCGCGAGCGTGGTCTCGGGATCGAACCGGTAGGCCTCGTCACGCCGCGGAACGTATTCGCTCGGACGAGAGAACGCGGGCACCGGCATGTCGCTCGCGACGCCGAACTCACGCGCCGAGATCCGCGTGTCCGGGGTCGCAACCAGGAGATCGTCGGCGGTGGTCACCGAAAACTTGTATACTGTCCACAATAAACCTGTCAAGGGCGCACGGGCCGGATCCGGTCCGGCCGCCGCGGACGGGACGCTTCGATCGTGAGAACCCGCGGAGGTCGACGTGCGCCTGAGGGACATTCCCGCCAATCCTGCCCTGATCCGCGGGTCGCGCCCGCTGCCGCGGTCGATCGGCGTGATCGGCGCCGGGACCATCGGCCCGGACATCGCGTATTACCTGGCGAGCGAGATCCCGGGACTGCGGCTCGTGCTCGTCGACATTGCGCCGGAGGCGCTCGCGCGCGCACAGGAACGGATATCCGCGTACGCGGACAAGGGCGTGCAACGCCGCAAGCTCTCCGCGGAGCGTGCCGCGTCGATTCGCGCCGGTCTCGCGCCGACGACCGATTATGCCGAGCTCGCGGGCTGCGACTGGGTGATCGAGGCCGCGACCGAGGATCTGGCGGTCAAGCGGCGGATCTTCGCCGCGGTCGAAGCGGTGGTCGCCCCGTCGGCCTATCTGTCCTCCAACACGAGCTCGCTGCCGGCGAGCCGCCTGTTCGCACAGCTTGCGCATCCCGAGCGCGCGACCGTGACCCATTTCTTCGCGCCGGCGTTCCAGAATCCGATCGTCGAGGTGATCGACTGGGAGCGTGCCGCCGACTCCACGATCGCGTGGTTTCGCGCGTTGTTCGCGGCGACCGGCAAGGTGCCGCTGGTCACGCGCGACGCCGTGTGCTTCATGCTCGATCGGGTCTTCGACAACTGGTGCAACGAAGCGGCGTTACTGCTCGACCGAGCGGACGCGGCGCAGATCGACCGGGTCGCCGGCGAGTTCGTGCACGCCGGGCCGTTCTTCGTGCTGAACCTCGCGAACGGCAATCCGATCATCGTCGAGACCAATACGCTGCAGGCCGAGGAGGAGGGCGAGCACTACCGGCCGGCGCGGATCTTCTCGTCGGTCGATCGCTGGAAGCTCCCGGCGCGCGGCGCGGCGGTGCCCGCGATCGACGACGCGCGGCGGTCCTCGATCCGCGATCGGCTGCTCGGAATCCTCTATTCCCAGGCGGCCGACATCCTGGATCGGCAGATCGGTCGGCCGGCGGATCTGGAACTTGGTTGCCGGCTCGCCTTCGGCCTGAAGCGCGGGCCGCTCGAACTCATGCGGCAGGCCGGCGCGCCGGAGGTGGATCGGATCCTCGGACGCCTCGCCGAGGAGCGGCCGGGCATGCCGCGACGCACGCGACCGTTCGCCGGGTACGTCGACTTTCGCCGCGACGTGCTGGTCGACGAGGTCGACGGCGTCTGCGTGATCACCTTGCGTCGCCCGGACGCGCTGAACGCGCTGCACGACGCACTCAACGACGAGATCCTGTCGGTGCTGACCGAGCGCGCGGACGATCCGGCCACGAAGGGCTTCGTGATCACGGGCTACGGTTCGCGAGCGTTCTGCGCCGGCGCGGACATCGGCCGCTTTCCGGCGATGCTCGGCGACGCGGCCGCGTCGCGGGACTACGCGCGCGCGTGCTCGCGACTGCTGGTCGCGCTCGATCGGGCGAAGAAGCCGGTCGTCGCCGCGCTGAATGGCCTCGCGTTCGGCGGTGGGCTCGAGCTGGCGCTGCGCTGTCACGCGATCGTCGGGGTTCGTGGCGCGACCCTGCAGTTTCCCGAGATCGGGCTCGGCATCGTCCCGGGGATCGGCGGCCTCGCGGTGCCCTACCGGCGCTGGCCGCAGGCGGCGGAGCTCTTTCACCGGATGCTGCGCACCGCGGCGCGCGTCGACGTCGAGACCGCGGCGCGCCATGGCGTGCTCGAGCGGTGCGAGGACCCCGCGGCGCTGATCCCGACCGCGGTCGCGCGGGTGCTGGCGCTCGTCGGGCGGGTTCCGGTGCCGGTGGACGGTCCCGTGGGGATCGTCGCGCCGGCCGCGGCGCCGGCGATCGCTGCCGACGGTGCCCCGCTCAGCGCCGCCGTGCGCGCGATCGTCGATCAGGCGATCGTCGCCGCCGCGGCCGCGCCCTCGTGGACCGACGCGCTCGAAGTCGGTTATGCGGCGTTCGGCGCGAGCGCGTGCACCGCGGCGGCCCGCGAGGGGATCAGCGCGTTCGCGGAGCGGCGCGCGCCGGATTTCGGCAAGACCGGCTGAGCGCGCCGTTCAGCGGCGCGCGGCGCCGACGCGGATCACGACGGCCATCGCCGAATCGCCGGCGGCGCATCCCGTGAACAGCCCGAGGCCGCCGCCGCGCTCGACCAGGAACTCGATGAGTTCGATCGTCGAGCGCAGGCCGGTCGGCGCGTTCGGGTGGCCGTAGACCAGGGAGCAGCCCCGCGGGTTCATCGTGTCCGGATCCGCGCCGGTGGCCTGCGCGAACGCGAGATCGTTCACGACGAACGGATTGTGGGTGTTGATCGCGGCGAGATCGCCGATTCCGACGCCCGCGACCGCGAGCGCCCGTTCGGCCGCGGCGATCGGCGCTTCCGGCATGTACGCGAGTTCGGCCCGCGACTGGCCGAAGCCCAGGATCTCGATCGATACCCCCGGGTCCGCCGACAGCTCGCGCGCGCGCTCGGGACTCGTGACGACGATCGCGGCGCTGCCGTCCGCCGGATGGGTCTGACCGCCGAAGCTCACCGTGCCGCCGTCGATCACCGGCTTCAGGCCGGCGAGTCCCTCGGGCGTCGAGAATCGAATGCCTTCGTCGCCGTCGAGCGTGGCCTGCAGCTTGCGCAGCCGGGCGTCCG
This sequence comes from Gammaproteobacteria bacterium, assembly GCA_028870355.1. GTDB lineage: Bacteria > Pseudomonadota > Gammaproteobacteria > Steroidobacterales > Steroidobacteraceae > Bog-1198. The sequence continues at coordinate 4,481 of JAGWPU010000113.1, forward strand.
GCACCGGGAACGGGAGCGTGATGTAGCCCTTCTGGAAGCGCCGGTCGTCCGCGAGCGCGTCGCGGTACTGCGCTTCGCGGCGCAACACCAGCTCGTTCTGGCGCGCCGCATCGATCCGGTAGCGATGCGCGACGTTCTCCGCGGTCTGCACCATCGAATGCCCGCCGAGCGGATCGCAGGCCATGTTCTCGAGGATGAAATCCTCCGCCTCGCCGGTGCCGCCCATCCCGCCGGGATTCGGGTAGTAGATGTGCGGCCCGTTCGAGGTGCGATCGCACGCGATCGCGAGCGCGACCTGCGCCTCGCCCGACGAGACCTCGCGCGCGACCGTCGACAGGGCGCGCACGCTGGTCGCACAGGCCTGCGACACCGTCGGGCCGGCGACACGGCCCGCGCCGACCAGGCCCATCAGCCACGGGAGACCATAGAAGCCGTTGCGTTCGGGTCGCGTCATGCCGAGCACGCCGAAATCGAAGAGGCCGGGATCGAGCTTGCGCCGCGCGAGCTCCGCGCGCGCGACGTGCGCGGCGAAGCGCAGACTGTGCAGGTGAGCGAACGCGCCTTGCCAACGCGCGAACGGCGTCGACCAGTAGGCTCGGTAAGGGATCGACGCACGCAGCGGCATGGTCATTCTCCGGTCGGGTGGATGGCAGGAATCACGGCCTTCGCGAGCGCTCCGATCAGAGGATCACCCCGTCCCGCGCCCAGTCGTCGATCTGCCGCGGGTCGCAGCCGGCCTCCGCGAGGAGCCGACGGGTATCGGCGCCGTACTTCGGCGGGAATGCCAATTGCCGCGGCGCGCCGGGGGCATCGACGGGGAGCGGCTGCATGCGCATCGCTCGACCGTCCGGGAGCGTCGTCGTCGTCAGCCGGTCGCGCAGCGAGGCGAGTTCGCGAACCGCCGGCAGATCGAGGATCTTCGTCGCCGGGAGCGTCGCCTCGCGGAAGGTGGCGAGCAGCGCCTCGGCGGTGCGCGTGGCCGTGACCGCGCCGAGTTCGCGGTAGATCGCCTCGCGCTCGCGATGACGGCCTTCGTTGGTCGCCCGGGCCGCGCTCGCGATTCCCTCGAAGCCCGGGATCGCGGTCAGGCGGCGCCACTGCAGGTCCGAGCCGATCGCGAGGTACACGAATCCGTCGCGCGCCGGGTAGACGTTGGTCGGGATGAACTTTCGATGGGCATTGCCGGAGCGGGTCAGATCCGCCGGCGCCGCGCCGCAGTCGAGCAGCGGCAGCACCGTGATCAGCCAGGACGCCGCGGCCTGGAGCATCGACACGTGGATCTCGCGTCCCTCGCCGCTGCTCGCCCTGTCCAGCAGCGCAAGGAGGACGCTCGAGTAGAGTTCGTCGCCGGCCTTCAGGTCGACGACCGGCACGCCCATCAGCGTCGGCGGTCCGCCCGGATCGCCGGTGAGCGCCATGTAGCCGCACATCGCCTGGATCACCGGATCGTACCCCGGGGTGTCCGGTGCGTCGGGGCCGAGCGCCGAGATGCCCGCCCAGATCAGGCCCGGCCGTTCCGCCGACAGCGTCGCATAGTCGATCCCGAGCGCGCGGTAGCGTGCCGGGAGCGTGTTGCAGCAGAACACGTCGACGTTCAGCGATCGGATCAACCGGCGCAGGATCGCGCGCCCGCGCTCGTCCTTCAGGTTGAGCGCGATCGCTTCCTTGCCGACGTTCGGTGCGACGAAGTAGCTGCGCCGATCGTCGTCGGCGATCCGCTCGCCGATGTACCGGTTCGGGTCGCCGGGCAGGCCGTCGCCGCCCGGCGTCGATTCGACGCGAATCACCCGCCACCCGAGTTGGGCGAAGCGCAGCGTCGCCGACGGCAGCGAGAGAGCCTGTTCGAGACTGAGGATCGTCGGCCGCGGGGTCACGCGGCGCTCTCGGGCCACGTGGGTGCGGTGCTCTTGCCGCGCAGCGCCCGATACACCTTCTCCGGCGTGAACGGCAGCGCGTAGATCCGCGTACCGGTCGCATTGTAGATCGCGTTCGCGACCGCGGCGGCGATGCAGATCGCCGGCGCCTCGCCGACGCCCTTCGCGCCCTGCGGGCCCTCGCCATCGAACGTCTCGATGAACGAGACGTCGACGTCCGGGACCTCCGGCGCGGTGATCAGCTTGTAGTCGCGGAAGTTCGGGTTCTTGATCACGCCGCCCTCGACCAGCAGGTCCTCGGTCAGCGCGTACCCCTGGCCCATCACGATCCCGCCCTCGATCTGCCCCTCGATGCCGAGCCGGTTCAGCACGCGCCCGACGTCGTGCGCCGCGGTGATCTTCAGGAGTCGCACCACGCCGGTCTCGGTGTCGACCTCGACTTCGGCGACCTGCGTCGCCCAGGAATACGCGGCCGAGACGTCGCCGCGGTATTGACGGTCGAGGTGCACGCTCGGCGGCTCGTAATAGTAGGTCGTCATCACGAGATCGGCCTTCTCCGCGAAATGCAGCGACCGCAGGAACTTGCCGAGGTCCTGCACGCGCTCGCCGGTCGCCTTCACGACGATGGAGCCGCCGTGCAGGTCGAGCTCGTCCGCGGCGAGTCCGGCCGTCGGCGCGGCCGCCTCGAGGATCTTGCGTTTCGCCTTGCGTGCGGCGCCGATCGCGGAGTTGCCGCCGATGAACGTCGTGCGCGACGCGTGCACGCCGACGTCCCACGGCGTGATCGCGGTGTCGTTGTTCACGACGGTCACGGCATCGATCGGCAGGCCGAGCTCCTCGCAGGTGAGCTGCGCGAGCACCGTCTCGGAGCCCTGGCCGATCTCGGAGGCGCCGGTGATCAGCGTGACCTTCGCGAAGTCGTCGAGCTTGATGATCGTGCCGCAGCCGTCCGACGGGTACATCTTCGCGCCGCCGCCGACGTGCAGCATCGACGCGATCCCGATCCCGCGCTTGATCGGATTGCCGTCGTTCCAGTGCGCGAGGTTCGCGCGGCGCTTCGCGCGATAGTCGCTGCGCTCTGCGGCGGTGCGCAGGCAGTCCTTGAAGCCGCAGGATCGGAAGTGCATCCCTTGCGGCGTCGTCTCGCCCGGGTCCTGGGCGTTCTGCAGGCGGAACTCGAGCGGGTCCATCCCGAGCGCGTCCGCGAGCTTGTCCATGTGCGCCTCGACCGCGAACGTCGCCTGCAGATTCCCGTAGCCGCGGAACGAGCCGGCATACGGATTGTTCGTGTAGACCGCGCGCGTCCGGTAGTGACAGTGCGGGACCCGGTACAGCGAGGAGATCGTCTGCATCATCACGAACGGCGTCGTCGCGCCCCAGGACGTGTACGCGCCGTTGTCGTGCAGCGTCTCGACCGAGCGGAACGTGAGCCGGCCCGCGCTGTCGCAGCCGGAACGAAGCTTCAGCAGCACCGGCTGGCGGGTCGGCGACGCGATGAACTCTTCCTCGCGCGAGAACACGAGCTTGACCGGCCGGCGCGTCAGCTTCGCGAGGAAGATCGCGATCGGCTCGAACGGATAGATGTCGAGCTTCGAGCCGAAGCCCCCGCCGATCGGCGGCTGGATGATCCGGATGCGACCGGGGTCGATCCCGAGCAGTTCGGCGAACTCTCTCTTGTGCAGGAACGGCACCTGCGTGTTCGAGTAGAGCAGGAGATTGCCGGAGGGGTCGAACTCCGCGATCACCCCGGAGACGCCCATGCAGCAATGGGTCACGTAATGCAGCCAGAACACGTCCTCGACGACGACCGCGGAATCGCGTTCGCCCTGGGCGACGTCGCCCTGGCGGTACTCGTGAACCATCGCGACGTTGTCCTTGGACGCCGGGTGCACGACCTCGAGCGCGCCGCCGCGTCCGGGCGCGCGCAGGTCCTCGCCGTGCAGGAGCGGTGCGCCGGGTGCGAGCGCCTCGGCGCTGGTCGCGACCACCGGCAAGGGCTCGTAGGTCACCCGGATCAGGCGCAGCGCCTCGTCGGCCGCCTCGACCGTGTCGGCCGCGACCGCGGCGATCTCGTCGCGGCGGCTGCGCACGATGTCGCTCTTCAGCGGCAGGTGATCCTTGGTCACGCCGATCGGTCGTTGCCACGGCACGTCGGCGGCGGTGATCACCGCGTGCACGCCGGGCACCCGCCTCGCGGCCTCGACGTCGATCGACACGATCCGGGCATGCACCTGCGAGGAGCGAAGGATCTTCGCGTGCAGCTGTCCGGGAATGTTGATGTCGTGCAGGTAGCGGGTGCGGCCGCTCGCCTTGTCCGGCGCGTCCAGCTTCGGGATGCGCCGCCCGATCAGCGAGTCCGTGTTCGTGCGTTCGAGTGTCGTCGTTGCCACGGTGCGCTCCTTCACTCGGCGGACGCGGTCGGATGCGCGACCGCCTCGACCGCGTCGATGATCTTCCGGTACCCCGTGCAGCGGCACAGGTTCCCCTCGAGGCCACGTTGGATCTCTTCGCGGCTCGCGTGCGGATGCTCCGCGAGCACCTGCTGCGCCTGCATCATGAATCCCGGCGTGCAGAAGCCGCATTGCACCGCACCGTGCGCCACCAGCGAGTGGTTCAGCCGTTCGCCGAGCGGCGTCGCGGAGAGGCCCTCGATCGTCTGAACCTCGCGGCCGTTGCAGTCGACCGCGAACATCAGGCACGAGTTCACCGTGCGCCCGTCGACGGTGATCGTGCACGCGCCGCACTCGCCCTCGCCGCAGCCGTACTTGGTGCCGGTGAGACCGAGCACGTCGCGGAGCATCTCCAGCGCGCTCATGTCCGCCGCGACCGCGGTTCGCTGCACCACGCCGTTCAGGCGGAATTCGATTTCAAGCATCGCAGACATCGTTGAGTACTCTCCGCAGGAGATTGTGCACCAGTTCGCGCCGATACCAGTCGGATGCGCGTACGTCGCTGATCGGGCGGATCGTCGCGTCCGCCGCCTCGACCGCGCGATCGATCCGCGCCCGGTCGAGCGGGCCTTCCGACAGCACGCGCTCCGCCTCGCTCGCTCTGATGGCGGTCGGCGCGACCGCGCCGAACGCAATGCGGGCATCCTCGAGCCGCCCCTCCCGCAGCGTTCCGCCGACCGCGAGCGCGATCGCGGAGATGTCGAGGGCCGGCCGGGCACCGAATTTCAGGTATCGATCGACCCAGCCCGCCGGCGGGAGCGGCGCCTGCACCGCGACGAGGAGCTCGTCGGTCCGCCGAGCCGTGCGCCCGGGCCCGACGAGGAATTCCGCGAGCGGCAGCCGCCGCTTCACGATGCCCTCGGGCCCAGCGCTCGCGAGGACCACCGACGCGCCCAGCACGAGCAACGGGACCAGCGTATCGCCGGCCGGCGAGGCATTGCAAATGTTGCCGCCGAGCGTTGCCGCGTTGCGGATCTGGCTGCTCGCGAAGTGATCGCAGGCGGTGCGGAGCACCGGTGCGCGGTCGCGGATCAGCGGATCCTCGAGCAGGCTCGTGATCGTCGTCAGCGCACCGATCTGAACGCCGCCCGGGTCGCGTGCGACGCCGCGCAGTTCGTCGATCCCCTGGACGTTCAGCAAGGTCGGGGCGAACCGTACCCGGCCGGCGCGGCTCTGCGGCATCAGGTCGGTGCCGCCGGCGAGCACGGTCGCCGGACCCGAGGCCAGCACCCGCAGCGCATCGGCGAGCGATCGGGGTGCCACATAGTCGCGGATCTCTGTCACTGTCAGAACCTCACCGGCTCTTGGTAACGCCCGTATACCTCGACGAGCTCCTGGGTGATCTCGCCGACGCTCGCGTACGCCTTCACCGCGTCCATCATCGCCGGCATCACGTTCTCGCCGCGGCTCGCGGCGCTCTTCAACGCGCTCAGCGCACGGCTGACCGCGGCGGCGTCGCGTTGCCCGCGGACCGCGTCGAGGCTCGCGATCTGCGCGCGTGCGTCGTCGTCGCGATACGGGTGCAGCTCGACCTCGGCGTACTGTTCACCCTCCTGGCGGTAGCAGTTCACGCCGACCTTGCGGAACCCGCCGTTCTCGATCGCACGGGCCATCTTGTACGCCTGTGCGGACACGCCCGCCTGAATCTCCCCGGAGGCGACCTGCTGCACGATTCCGCCGTTCGCGTCGGTCTCGGCGATGATCGCGCGCATCCGCTCGCGCATCTGGTTCGTCAGGGTCTCGACGTACCAGGAGCCGCCGAGCGGATCGACGGTCTCGGTCAGGCCCATCTCCTCGATCAGCAGCTGCATGGTGCGCAACGAGATCCGCTGCGCGTATTCCGACGGGATCGTGTACGCCTCGTCGTAGCAGCACAGCGCCATGGTCTGTGCGCCGGAGAGCGCGCTGATCAGCGCGTAGTACGCGCCGCGGACGATGTTCACCTCCGGCTGTTCGAGGGTGAGGCCGCCGCCGCCGCCGCCCGCGATCATGCGCATCCACATCGATCCGGGCTTGGTCGCGTGGTACTCGTCGCGCATGATGCTCGCCCAGAGGCCGCGGCCCGCGCGGAACTTCGCGACCTGCTCGAACAGATTCCCGAAGATGTTGAAGTTGAACGACAGCCGGCCTGCGAACTCGTCGATCGGCAGCCCGCGGCGCACGACCTCGTCGGCGTACGCGCGGGCGATGCAGAACGCATACGCCATCTCCTGCGCGGGATCGGCGCCGGACTCGCGGATGTGATAGCCGCAGACCGACACCGGGCTGTATTTCGGCGCGTGATGCGCGCAGTACTCGATCGTGTCGCCGACCAGCCGGATCGACGGGCCGACCGGGTAGATCCAGGTGCCCCGGCCGATGAACTCCTTCAGGATGTCGTTCTGCGCGGTGCCGCGCAGTCGCTTCACGTCGTAGCCGCGCTTTTCGGCCATCGCGAGGTACATCGCGATCAGCTGCGGCGCGGCGCCGTTGATCGTCAGCGAGACCGTGATCTTCTCCAGGTCGACCCCGTCGAAGGCGACCTCGAAATCATGCAAGGTATCGACCGCCATCCCGACCCGGCCGACCTCGCCTTCGGCGAGCGGATCGTCCGAGTCGAGTCCGCACTGGGTCGGCAGATCGAACGCGACGTTGAGACCGGTCTGGCCGTTCTGGATCAGGTAATGGAACCGCTGGTTCGTGTCCGCGGCGTTGCCGAATCCGGTGTACTGGCGCATCGTCCACGGCTGCTTGCGGTACATCAGCGGGTGGATCCCGCGGGTGAACGGGTACTCGCCCGGGCGCCCGACCATCGTGGTACCGCCGGTACGCTCGACGTCGTCCGGGCCGTACACGGTCTGGATCTCGATTCCGGATTCGTTCACGACCGGTTTCGCTTCTTTGAAGTCACTCATCGGACATTGGCCTCGACGAACGCCACGATATCGTCGAGCCGCGAGCTCGACGGGAACACGCCCTTGAACCCGAGCGCGCGCAGATCCTCCTGATCCGCCTTCGGGATGTTGCCGCCGATGATCCACAGGCGGTTGCCGAGACCGGACTGTTCGAGCATCGGCTTCAACTTCCGGCAGAAGTCGAGGTGCGAGCCGGCCATGCTGGACAAGGCGACCACGTCGGCGTCGTGCTCGCGCGCGATCTTCGCGATCGACGCGGGCGTCTGCCGCAGTCCGGTGTAGATCACCTCGAAGCCGGCCTCCATCAGCGCGCGCGCGACGACCTTCGCGCCGTGATCGTGGCCGTCGAGCCCGGGCTTGCCGAGCACGATCCGGATCTTTCGTTCCTGATTCATCGAGTCAACTCCCGCGCGATCAGCATCTTCAGGATCTCGCTGGTCCCGCCGCCGATCAAGGTGAAGCGCACATCGCGCAAGTAACGTTGTATCGGGTATTCCATCGCGTAGCCGTAGGACGCGTAGATCCGCGCCGCCTGGTCGCACACGCTCGCGGCGGTCTCGCTCGCCTGGAGCTTCGCCATCGCCGCCTCGCGATGGTGCGGCAAGCCGGCGTCGTAGCGGCGCGCCGCGTCGTAGACCAGGAGCTCGGCGGCCGCGAGGCCGGTCGCCATCTCCGCGAGCTTCAACTGGATCGCCTGGAACGCGGCGATCGGCTTGCCGAATTGCTTGCGCTCGGTCGCGTAGCGGATCGACGCGTCGAGTGCGGCGCGGGCGACGCCGATCGCCATCGCGCCGGTGATCACCCGGATCTCGGCGAGCGTCTTGCGCAGGTGCTCTTCGCCGTCGCCCTCCGCGTGCGAGAGTCGGTGGGAGTCGGGGACGAAACATCGATCGAGACTGAGCTCCGCGGTCGGCAGCGCCCACACGCCCATCTTGTGGATGCTGCGGCCGATGGTGAGACCTTCGGCGCCGCGCTCGACGAGGAAGATCGTGAGCTTCGCGTCCACGCCGGCGCGCGCGAACACCGTGAAGAAGTCCGCGACCGGCGCCGACGTGACCCAGGTCTTCTGGCCGGTGAGCTGGTAGCCGCCCTCGGTGCGTTCGGCCCGGGTCGCGATGCCGCCGAGGTCGCTCCCGGCGTTGGGTTCGGTCATGCAGATCGCGCCGATTTTTTGGCCGAGCAACGCCGGCCGGAACAGCCGCGTCTTGATCTCCTCGCTGCCCAGCAGCTGCAGGAACTTGGTACCCATCAGCGACTGCATCGCAGCGGCGCCCGCGAGCGACAGCGATCCGCGGGCAATTTCCTCGAGCGCGAGACAGAACTCGGTCAAGCGCATCCCGGCGCCTCCGTCGGCCTCTGGATAGCGCATCGCGAACAGGCCGACGTCCGCGAGCAGCGCGAACAGCTCGGCCGGGAACTCGCCCGCCGCGTCGAGTTCCGCCGCCTTCGGCGCGATCGCCTCGTCGCACAGCCGCGCGAAGGTGTCGCGGATCTGGCGCTGTTCGTCGCTCAGCCCGAATTCCATCACGTCCGCTCCTTCCTCGCCGCGTTCAGGATCGCGGCGCGCACGTCGGCGCGGCACAGCTTGCCGAGCGCGTTGCGCGGCATCTGCGGTAGCAAGTGCAGTTCGCGCGGGTGCTTGTAGCGCGCGAGCCGGGCCTCGAGCAGGATCTTCACCGATTCGATCGTCAACTGCGCGCCGTCGCGCAGCACGACCGCGGCGACCACCATTTCGCCGAAGCGCTCGTCCGGCTTGCCGACCACGCAGGCCTCGATCACCGAGGGCTCGTCGAGCAGCAGCGCCTCGACTTCCTCCGGATAGACGTTCTCGCCGCCGGTGATGATCATGTCCTTCTTGCGCGAGACGACGTACAGGAACCCGTCCTCGTCCAAGTGGCCGACGTCGCCGGAGCAGAACCAGCCGTCGCGGAACGCCGCGGCCGTCTGCGCGGGCTGGTTCCAGTAGCCGCACATCACGTTGCGGCCGCGGACCAGGATCTCGCCGTCGACGCCCGGTGGAACCTCGGCGCCGGCGTCGTCGACGATGCGGATCTCGCAATGCACCGCGGGCGCGCCGGCGCTGCCGGGTCGTGCGGCCGCGTCCTCGCGCCGCTGATAGGCGGCGATCGGGGCGGTCTCGGTGGCGCCGTACACCTGGTCCAGGGGGATCCCGAGCGCGTTGATGCGCGCCGCGAACGCCTCCGAGACGATCGTCGACCCGGTCGTGATCATCCGGAGCGACGCGAATTTCGCCGGATCCCAGTCGGGGCGATCGAGGATCGCGTTGATCTGTGCCGGAACCAGGACCGTGAGCGTGATCCGTTCGCGCGCGATCGTCTCGAGCGCCTCCTCGGCGGCGAAGCGCGGGTGGAGGATCACGGTCGCGCCGGCGTGCAGCGCGGGCAGCGTCTGGATGTTGAGTCCGCCGACGTGGAACATCGGCAGCGTGGTCAGGATCCGGTCCTGGCTCGTCAGGTCGTGCATGTGCACGCTGTTCGCCGCGTTGCACTCGACCGCGTCCTGGGTGAGTACGACACCCTTCGCCGTGCCGGTCGTGCCCGAGGTGTAGCAGAGGATGATCGGCGCGTCGGGCCGTCCCGCGCGCAGTTCGGGCGGGAGCGGACCGTCCGCCGGCGGCACGGCGCTCCACGCGGTCCAGCCCGGCGGGAGTTCGCCGGCGGGCGCTTCGCTCATGGTCGCGAGGCAGTTCGCGCAGCGCGCCGGCGCGATCGTGCGCAGCGCCGCGACGAACGGCGGTTCGGCGACCAGCACCTGCGGCGCACAATCCTCGAGGATGCGAGACCATTCGGTCGCGGCGAGCCGCCAGCTGATCGGGCTGATCAGGCTGCCGAGCTGAGCGCACGCGAACAGGAGCTTCAGGACCAAAGGACTGTTGAGTCCGAGATAGGCGACGACCGAGCCTTCGCGGACCCCGAGGCTCGCGAGGGTGCGGGCGGTCGCATCGATCTCGCGCGCGAAGCGCGCGTAGCCGAGGTCCTCGCCCTCGAACCGGATCGCGGTGCGGTCCGGCGCCCAGTGCGCGTTGCGCTCGATCCAGTGCGACAGGTCCATCGCTAGGCTTGCGCGCCCGCGGGCGGCGCGAGCTGCCGGCGAGTGCCGATCCAAGAGGGGGGCGTGCCAGGCATCGGGTCCGATCTCGTCTCCGCGACGGCCGAAAACGACCGTGGAAAATTGCGTACTGCATACGGTACACTCACGTCTCGAACGGTGTCAATCAAGGCGGCCCATGCGCGTAGGAATCGACGTCGGCGGTACGTTCACGGACTTCGTTTTGTTGCACGAAGGCAGCGGCGAGACCCTCACGTACAAGTGCCTCACGACGCCGGCCGATCCCGCCGAGGCGATCCTCGAGGGGCTCGTCGCGTTCGAGCGCCAGCGTCCCGGCACGATCGCGGGTCTCGAGGAAGTGATCCACGGCACGACGCTCGTGATCAATGCGATCATCGAGCGCAAGGGGGCGCGGACCGGCTTGCTGACGACCCGCGGTTTCCGCGACGTGCTCGAACTCGGTCGCGAGGTTCGCTACGCCGCGTACGATCCGCACGCGCCGATGCCGGAGCCGCTCGTGCCCCGCGAACGGCGGCTCGAAGTCGACGAGCGCATCCGCTCCGACGGCAGCGTGCTCGAGCCGCTCGTGCGCGACAGCGTGATCGCCTCGCTCGCCGGGCTCGCGGCCGAGCGGGTCGAGTCGATCGCGGTCTGCCTGCTCAACTCGTTCGAGAACCCGGCGCACGAGCGGCAGATCAAGCAACTGATCGCCGAGACGCTGCCCGGCGTGTCGGTCTCGATCTCCTACGAGGTCCTGCCGCAGATCCGCGAATACGAACGCACCAGCACCACGGTCGCGAACGCCTACGTGAAGCCCCTGACCGAGTCGTATCTGCGCTCGCTGCGGGAGCGCCTGGCGGACCGGGGATTCCACGGGCGGCTGTTCATCATGTTGTCCTCCGGCGGCGTCACCTCGGCGGACATCGCGGCGGCGTATCCGGTACGCATCATCGAGTCGGGGCCGTGCGCGGCGGTGATCGCCGGCCAGTATTTCAGCAAGCTGTTCGATCTGCCGGACATGTTCTGCTTCGACATGGGCGGAACCACCGCGAAGTCCTGCCTGATCCAGAACGGCACCGCCGACGTCGTGCCGACGTTCGAGGTCGGCCGCGTCCAGCGCTTCCAGAAGGGCAGCGGGATCACCCTGCAGGTTCCGGTCGTCGATCTGATGGAAATCGGTGCGGGCGGCGGGTCCATCGCGCGGCGCAGCCGCGTCGGGACCCTGCAGGTCGGTCCGCAGAGTGCCGGCGCGGAGCCGGGGCCGATCTGCTACGGTCGCGGCGGCACCGGGCCCACCGTGACCGATGCGGACCTGCTGCTCGGTTACCTCGATCCCGAGTACTTCCTCGGCGGCACGATGCGGCTCGACCGCGAGGCGGCGCGCCGCGGCATCCAGGAGCAGATCGCCGAGCCGCTCGGGATCCCCCTGCTGCAGGCCGCGTGGGGGATCCACGACCTGATCAACGAGACGATGGCCGCTGCGGCGAAGACCCATATCGCCGAGCGCGGTGGCAACGCGCGGCGCGTGACGATCGCGGGCTTCGGCGGCGCGGGTCCCGTGCACCTGTACGGTCTCGCGCGCAAGCTCGGCGCGCCGCGCCTGCTCGTGCCCCCGAACGCGGGCGTCGGATCGGCGCTCGGCTTCTTCACCGCGCCGCGCGCGTTCGACGTCGTCCGCAGCCACAAGACGCCGCTGCTCGGCGCCGATTTCGCGGCGCTGGAGACGCTGTTCCGCGGTCTCGAGGCCTCGGCCGCCGAGGCGCTGCGCTCGAGCGGCGCCGGCGACCAGGTGCAGTTCGAGCGCAGCGCGGACGTGCGCTTCATCGGCCAGGGATCCGAGACGACGTTGCCGCTGCCCGCGGTGGACCTCGCGGGCCTCACGGTCGATGCGGTGCGCGAGCGGTTCGACGCGATCTACGCGAAGCTCTACGGGCGCACGTACCCCGAGTGCGACGTCGAATTCGTGAGCTTCCGCGTCCGCGCGAGCTTGCCGGTGCGGTTGCTGGAACTGCCGAAGCTCGCGCCGGTCGCCGGCGCGACCGCGGCGCGGGCGCTCAAGGGCGAGCGCCTCGCGTACTGCGCCGAGGCGGCGGCGATGATCCCGTACGCGGTCTACGACCGATACCGTCTCGCGCCGGGCGTGCGGTTCGCGGGGCCGGCGATCGTCGAGGAGCGCGAATCGACCATGGTCGTCGGCGCGGGCGGGCAGGTCCGCGTCGACGACTACGGGTTCCTGTGGATCGATCTGTCATAAAGGAGTGCCGCGCCGTGTCGCGTTTCGACCCCGTCACGCTCGAGATCCTCTGGCGCCGCCTCGTGTCGATCGTCGACGAGGCGGACGCGGCCGTCGCGCGAACGGCGTTTTCCAGCGTGCTTCGCGATTCGCACGACTATACCTGCATGTTCACCGACAGCCGTGGCCGCGAGCTCGCGCAGGGCACCCTCGCGAGCCCCGGTCAGTCGGGCGCGATGGCGCTCGGGATCAAGAAGCTCGTCACCAGCCGTTCGCCGGCGTTCTTCCAGCCCGGCGACGTCTTCGTCACCAACGACCCCTGGGCGCTCGCCGGCCATCTGAACGACGTCTGCGTGCTCGCGCCGGTGTTCCACCGCGATCGGCTGATCGCGTTCACCGCCTGCATCCTGCACCACGCGGACGTCGGCGGGCGCGTCGCCTCGAACAACCACGACGTCTTCGAGGAGGGGCTGTTCCTGCCGCTGGTGCGACTGTACCGCGACGGGGAACCGAATCCCGACGTGCTCGACATCATCCGCGCGAACGTGCGCACCCCGGAACAGGTGCACGGCGACCTGCGCTCGCAGATCGCCGCGAACCATGTGTGTGCGCGGCACATCCAGCAGTTGCTCGACGACTACCGGCTGGACGATCTCGATGAGCTCGGGGACGAGATCATCCGCCGCAGCGAACGGAGCCTGCGCGAGTCGATCGCGCGGGTCCCCGACGGTACCTACCGCGCCAGCGGGACGATCGAGCAGATCGAAGGCCATGCGCCGGTCGAGATCCATTGCGAATTGCGGATCGCCGGCAGCGACGTCGTCGTGGATCTGTCCGGTACGACGCCCCAGGTCGACTGGGGCGGCAACGTCGTGTTCAATTTCACGTACGCGTACGTGCACATGGCGATCAAGAGCATCTTCGATCCTGAATTGCCGAACAACGAGGGCACCGCCGCGCCGGTCACCTTGATCGCCCCGGAGGGCTCGGTCGTCAACTGCCGCCATCCCGCGCCGGTGGTCGCGCGGATGCAGATCGGCCACTTCATGACCGAGATCATCTACCGGGCGCTCGCGCCGGTGCTGCCCGATCGGGTGATCGCCGGGAGCGGCGGGACGCCGGCGACGATGCAGGTGTTCTACGGCGCGCGCGCCACCGGCGAGCCGTTCCATACCGCGGTGATCCGCGGCGGCGGCATGGGGGCGGGCGCGGCGGGCGACGGATCGGGCAGCTTCGTGTTTCCCGCGAACGCGGCGAACACGCCGGTCGAGATCTTCGAGAGCGATACGCCGCTCGTGATCCGTTCGCGGGAACTGCTCGCCGATTCCGGCGGCGCGGGCAAGTTTCGCGGCGCACAGGGCCGGCGCGAGGTGATCTGGGTGCCGGACGACGAGCACGGCCCCCGCGGCAGCGTCGGCATGGCGATCCAGTCGGGGCGGTTCCAGCGCGCGCCGGACGGACTCTACGGCGGCGGCGCCGGCGGCCTCGCGCGCCTGACCGTGAACGGCCGGCCTGCGGATCCCTACGGATTGACGAGACTGAAGCGCGGCGACGTGGTCGAGTTCGATACCGCGGGCGGTGGCGGGTTCGGCGATCCGACGGAACGGGATCCCGCCGCGGTGGCGCGCGACCTCGCGAGCGGCCGCGTGAGCCCTGAGCGGGCGGCGATCGACTACCGGATCACGCCGGATGCGGCGCCGCGCGCCGCCGTGGAAGGCTCGCGCGCACGAGCAGCGGGGCGAACCTGACCCCGTAGATCAGGAACGCGAGCGCCCACAGGAACGCCGCGGCGCCCACGAGCCACTCGGGCCCGTGCGACAGCGCGAACGCGACCCGGAGGATCGCGGCGATCGGCAGCAGGGCGTACGCGAAGCGCATCATCCGATCCGCGCGGACCGCGCGGCCGGTGTGTTTCAGCGCGACGCGGGTCATCAAACCGAGCTTCAGCGTGCTGTACGCGCCGATGGTGAACGCGTGGATCGCGGCGTCCTGCCACGCGAGACGTGTCCCGGCGCACGCGCGCAGCAGGAACGAGGCGATCAGCCACAGGTACCCGAGGTGCACGCACCGCAGGATCGGGTCGCGGAACGCCCTCCAGCCGCGCCATCGGGCCCAGCGCCACGCATGGATCAGCGCGGCCGCGCTCGCGGTCAGGGTCATCCACTGCACGGGCGCGTGCAGCAGATCCGCGAGCGCGAACGCGAGCATCGCGGCCGCGGTCGCCATTTCGATCGGCGGCGACAGCGGCTTCGACTCGATCCCGCGGGCGCGGAGCCAGCGGCGGGTGAACGCCGGAACGAACAGGCCACCGTACAGGGTGAACAGGAACATCAGCGCATCGACCGCGAGCGCGAGCGCGCGCTCGATCTCCCCGGTCGAGCCCGAGCGCACCCCGGCGTAGAAGAGGAAGTTCGCGGCAGCGAACGCGCACAGCGGCACCGTGGTCCAGGCGAACAGCCGCTTGCGCGCGCCGCGCGTGCTGTACGCCAGCAGCAAGCCGAGCACCGGCAGCAACGCCCCGTCGCCGACGACGACCAGCGGTGCCGGCAAGTCGTGCTGGAACAGGAAACACCCGCGTCCGATCAGCCAGAGCGCCGCGAGGAGTTGCAGCGGCGCGCCGCGAATCTCGGCCGCGCCGGTCCAGCTCGGCATGGCGGTCAGCAGGATCCCGCAGACCAGCGCACCGGCGAACCCGAACAGCATCTCGTGCGCGTGCAGCGCCCACAGGGGCAGGTGCGGATCGGGGGACGGCCACCACCCGAGGCGCGCGCCGTACCACCACCCGAGCAGCGCGGGACCGTAGAATGCGGCCGCGAGGAAGAACGGCCGGAAGCCCGCGGCCCACACGGCGGCGCCCTGTGCGCGATCCGCGCCGGCGGTGTGGGTCAACGCGCGCCCGGTGCGTCCGGTGTGCCGCGCGTGCCCGGGGTCTCCTCGAGCTCGCGCCACTTGTAGTCGATGACCTCCAGCAACACGCCGTTCATCCGGCGCGGATGAACGAACGCGAATTCGCAATCCCGGAACTGGCGCACGCCGCCGATGATCGGATAATCGTTCGCCGCGAGCTCCGTGACCGTCTGCCGCGTGTCGTCGACGTTCAGGCTGATCAGCATCACGCCCTCGCCGCGCCGCTCGATGAACTTGGCCACGTCGCCGTCCGGGGTCAAGGATTCCATGAGCTCGAACCCGACCCCGCCGATCCAGTAACGCGCGACGCGGATCTTTTCCGGTTCGTCGACGTAGGCATCGTCCGGCGCGCTCTTGCCGAGCACCGGCTCCCAGACCTTCCGGGCGGCCTCCAGATCGCGGACCGCGATGCAAATGTGATCGATCTTGTTCGTCTTCATCCGCCGCCGCTCCCCGCCCGGTCGCGCGCGATCGCGACCCACCGGATCGAGTGTATACGGTATGCTCTGAACCGCCTAGCGGGGTGCGCCGGTGCCGGTGGGGCCGGCGACGATTGACGCGATGCATGGCCTAGATACAATGACTTGCGCTTTCAAAGCGACCCGGATGCGCCTGCCATCGAGAATGAGGGATGACCCCGCGCCGACGCCGTGACTGCGTCGTCACCGGGCCCGCGAGTCGCCCGGCTCGCCCGTTGAGCCAAGGATACCAATGAAGCGATCGTCTCCGATCAAGAAGGAAGCGACCCTGCGCGAGCAGGTGTTTCAGGTGCTCGTCAGTGAGCTCAAGAGCGCGCGCTTCGCGCCCGGGGAGCGGATCACCGAAGAAGGGCTCGCAAAGCGGCTCGGCGTGTCCCGGACGCCGATCCGCGAGGCGCTCGGGCAGCTCACGAAGCAAGGCATCCTGCGTGCGCGCGACGGCGGCGGCTACGTGGTGCCTTCGCCGTCGATCGAGGAGATACGCCAGATCATCGCGGTGCGCCGGCTGCTCGAGCCGGCCGCGGTCCGAATGGCCGCCGGGGAGTACGGGCCGCCCGAGATCGACCGGATCTCGAAGTCGATCGATGCGGAATCGCGCGCGGCGCCGCGAGCCTCCCCCGGATTGTTCGCGAAGGCGAACGAGGACTTCCGGCACGCGATCTTCGATGCGATCTCCAACCGGGTGCTGAGCTCGGTGATCGCGCAGTTCGCGGGCCACCTGCATTTCATCCGGGGCGCGACGCTGAGCGATCTGGAATTGCGGCGCGAGATCGTGAGCCGTCAACAGGCGATCCGCGATGCGCTCGCGCGGCACGACGCCGACCGCGCCGAAGCGTTGTGGCGTTCCTATCTCGATCTCACCGAAGCGGCGCTGACGAAGGCGATGATCGACCTCACGCGCCGCGCCACGACCTCGGCGCGCGACGCGGCCAAGGCGGCGGACGCGGCCTGAACGCTTCCGCGTCGCCGGCCGCGAGCGCGCGCCGCGCGCTCGCGGCGGTCGTCACCGGCTTGTCATCGATAATCAATATCAGGTAGATTCGCGCGTAGCATCGGCGCCACTCGGGTATTCCGGGTGGCTGCGCAGGTGCGTCGATTCAAAACGGAAACCAGGGGATTCGGATGCCCAACTCATTGATTTCAAAAGCGAGAATATCGAGTCTCGCAGGACTCGCGGTCGCGCTCGGCGCGTCCGCGGTAGGTGTTGCGGCCGCGCCAAACGCGGTTGCCGGCCACGCGGCGTCGGCGAACGACGCGGCGCCGAGCACGGTGTCGGTGCTGAACCAGATCGTCGTGACCGGAACCCGGATCGCGAGCCCCGGCGAGACCTCGGACAGCCCGCTGGTCTCGGTCGGCGCGTCCCAGATCGCGTCGACCGGCCAGGTCTCGCTGGATTCGGCGCTCGCGCAGATGCCGCAGTTCTCGGCGGCCCAGGGCCATGCCGAGGTCGGCGACGTGCAGGGGTCGACCGGCTTCCAGGGCGGCCAGTCCTACTCCGACCTGCGCGGCCTCGGCCCGCAGCGCACCCTGGTGCTGCTCGACGGCCAGCGCCTGGTGCCGACCAACCCGAACGGCGCGGTCGACCTCAACATCATCCCGATGGCGCTGATCAAGGGCGTCGACGTGATCACCGGCGGCGCCTCCGCGGTCTATGGCTCCGACGCGATCGCGGGCGTGGTGAATTTCCGCCTGCGCCAGCACTTCCACGGCGTGAAGGTCTCCTACCAGCACGGCGCATCGACGCACGGCGACGGCCAGGAGAACAGCGTCAGCCTCCTGCTCGGCGGCAACTTCGCGCACGACCGCGGCAACGCGGTGTTCGATCTCGAGTACAACGAGCGCGGCGGGATCACCGGCGCGAGCCGTTCGTTCTTCTCGAACATCCAGACGATGGACCGGGGCGTGCCGCGCGGTCCGGAGGCGATCTTCAACGCCGGCGAGCTCGGTGCGACGATCCCGATCTCCGCGGTCAACGGCATTCTTGCCGGCTATCCCGGCACGACGCCGCTGACCGGAACCGGCAACTATCCCGGGTACTTCGGCATCAACGGCAACGGCACGCTGTTCACCACCCGCGATCCGGGCAACTGCGTGCAGAACTACCAGGGGCCGGTGGGCCAGACGCTGGGTCTGCACATCACCCCGGATTGCACGACCGTGAAGTCCTACCTCGGACCGTACTTCGCGATCCAGGTGCCGATGCGCCGCTACAACGTGTTCTCGCGCGTGACCTACGACGTGAACGACAAGCTGCAGGCGTACGGGCAGGTCAATTTCATGCACTCCTATGCGCAGGATCTGCAGGCCGCCTCGTACATCGGTCCGGGCAAGTTCTTCTACATCCCGTTGAGCAATCCGTACGTCCAGAACAACGCCGCCCTGCAGCAGCTGATCAGCTCGAGCACGACCCCGGTCACCGGACCGCTGTCGGTCGAGGATTGGCTGACCGCGCTCGGGCCCCGGATCGAGACCTTCACCTACAACGACTACCAGCTCGCGGGTGGCCTGAAGGGCGGGATCGGCTCGACGGATCTGACCTGGAACGTCTACGGTTCCTATGGCCAGACCTTGTTCGACAGCGCGCAGGCGAACAACATCAACATCCCGGCGATCGAGACGATCCTGTACGGCACCGCGAACTACCAGGGCGCGAACGGCCAGGATTGCGTCGGATACGCGTGGAACCCGCTGGGGGCGCAGCCGATGAGCGCGGGCTGCCGCGCGTATGCGATCGGCACCGCGCACAACACCAACACGATCACCCAGAAGAACTTCGAAGCGGACCTCAGCGGGACCGTGATGAAGCTCGCCGAGGGGGATCTCAAGTTCGCGGTCGGTGCGGACTACCGCGGCGAGAGCTTCAGCTACAGCGCCGACCCGAGCCTGAACCCGGCGTTCAACGTGATGCCGTCGCCGCTGCCCTCCGACATCATCTCGCCGTCCTACGACCTGGTGAGCTCGACCGGCGGCACGCAGAACGTGCGCGAGGTGTACGGCGAGCTGCAGGTGCCGGTGCTGAAGGACAAGCCGTTCGCGAAGAACGTCGCGGTCGATCTCGGCGTGCGGCATTCGCAGTACGACCTGTTCGGCGGCGTCAACACCTGGAAGGCGGACTTCCACTGGCAGACCAACAGCGCGCTGATGTTCCGCGGCAGCTTCGAGCGCGCGATCCGGGCGCCGAGCCTGCAGGAGCTCTACAACCCGATCGTGCAGGCGCAGGACTCGATCTCCGTGGATCCGTGCGAGTACAACAGCTCCTACCGGACCGGCGCCAGCGGGGCGCAGGTCGCGGCGCTGTGTGCGGCGCAGGGCGTGCCGGCGGCGGCGCTGTCGACGTTCACCTACGGCGTGAGCTCGGCCCCGGGCATCTTCCAGGGCAACTCGACGCTGCAGCCTGAAACCGCGAACACCTACTCGCTCGGCTTCGTGCTGACGCCGAAGTTCGACTCGCCGATGGGGCGGGACCTCGGCCTGTCGGTCGACTACTACCACATCAAGCTGAGCAACGCGATCGCGGGGGTCAGCCTCGACGCGGTGCTGTCGCGCTGCTTCAACGCGGGCGGTGCGAACCCGACCTACAGCGAGAGCAACTTCTACTGCCAGCAGATCCAGCGCGACAGCAACGGCTTCATCACGCTCGGCAAGGAGTTCTCGCTGAACATCGGGTCCTACACGACCGATGGCGCCGACATCGAGGGCCACTGGGGCTTCGCGCTGCACGACCTCGGCTTGCCCGAGAACTCGGGCCGCGTGATGATCCAGTCGTACATCTCGTACCTCAACTCGTTCACCGAGACGGGCGTGCTCGGTGCCGCACCGATCAACTTCGCGGGCGGCATCGGCGACACCGGCACGGTGTTCGCGGCGAACGGGACGACGATCTCGGATCTGTCGCACCCGCACTGGAAGGCGAACACGATGTTCGGGTACGCGATCGGCCCGGTCTCGGGCGCGCTCCACTGGCGGTTCATCAGCGCGATGAACGACCTCGGTACCCCGGGCGTTCCGCGGGTACCGGCGTACAACTACTTCGACCTGGATGCGAACTGGCAGGTGACCGGGCAGATCAAGCTGACCGCCGGGCTCACCAACCTGTTCGACAAGGCGCCGCCGCTGATCGAGAGCGCGCCGATGCGCACCGATGCGGCGACCTACGACGTCGTCGGTCGGACGTACTACGTCGGGATCCAGGCCTCGATCGAGTAACGCGATGGACGGTCCCGGCTCTCCGGTCACCTGGCGTGACCGGAGAGCCGGCGCTTCCCGTCCTCGTCGGCGCGGTGCGGCCTACAGCACCTTCCCGGGGTTCATGATCCCGTTCGGATCGAACACCGCCTTCACCCGGCGCATCCGCTCGAGCCGCGCCGGCGAGCCGAGCCGGTGCAAGGTGGCCTTCTTCTCGAGTCCGATGCCGTGTTCCGCGGAAAACGATCCGCCGAGTGCGGGCAGCTCGTCGGTCACGAGCGGCGCGATCTCCTCGTAACGTTCGACGATCGGCCGTTCGGCGTTCACCGTCAGGTGCAGGTTGCCGTCGCCGAGGTGCCCGATCACGTAGAGCGCGAGCGCGGGATCGTGGGACGCGAGCCGCGCGCGACAGGCGTCGACATAGGCGGGCAATGCCGCGAGCGGCACCGACACGTCGTACCACAAGCCGCCCGGGCGCTCCCGATCGACGGCCCAATCCTCGCGGATTCGCCAGAACCGCAGCCGCTGCGTGTCGTTTTGCGCGATCGCGGCGTCCGCGACCAACCCGCGGGCCAACGCGTCCTCCAGCCAGGCAATCAGCGCGGCTTCGGCCACGGCGGTTTGGGGCCGGGTGACCTCGACGAGCACCAGGTAGGGATGCGCCGCGAGTCCCATGAGTTCCGTCGCGACGGCCGCACGGCAGGCCGCCGCCGCGTGATTGCCGGACATCAGTTCGACCGCCTGCAGGTCGAAATCCGGATGGCGCCGAGCCGCATCGCAGAGCGCCGCCGCGGCATCGAGGCTCGGGACCGCGATCAGCGCGGTCGCCGGACTGGCGCCGCGCTCGACCAGCGCGAGCGCCACCCGGGTGACCACGCCGAGCGTCCCTTCGGCGCCGATGAACAGTTGCTCGATCGCGAGTCCTTCATTGCGCTTGCGGACGCGGCCGAGTTCGCTCAGCACCGTGCCGTCGGCCAGCACCGCTTCGAGCCCGAGCACGCGCTCGCGCATCGTGCCATGGCGGAATGCGGCGTTGCCGCCGGCATTCGTCGATACCAGCCCGCCGATCGTCGCGCCGTCGCGCGCGCCGAGATCGATGCCCGGCGCGAGGCGGTGCGCGGCGGCGCGCTCGGCGAGTGCCGCGAGCGTCACGCCCGCGCCGACGATCGCCGTGCGGCTCATGGGATCCAGCGACTCGATCTGCGAGAAGCGATCGAGCGCGACGATCACCTCGTCGTCTCGCGATTCGGCGCCACCGGAGAGCCCCGTGCGCCCGCCCTGCGGCACGACGCCGATCCGGCGCTCGTTGCAATACGCGAGTGCGCGGGCGAGCGCATCGGTCGACCGCGGGCGCAGCATCAAGCCCGCGCCGAGATTCCTCGGATCGACGCCCGGGTCGAGCGTCGCAAGATCGGCGGCGCCACGCGCCGAGTCAGCGCCGACGATCGCGACCAGGTTCGATACGTGCTCGGGCGACAGCGGCATCCTCGATCCTTCGCATCGCGACCTTCACGCGCCGCGGCGGATCGATTGTGCCGGCCTGCCGGGCCTGCGGCAAGGCGCGTGCGCTCAGGGCGCCGGTGGCGCGATGAACGGCAGCGGCGTCACCCGCGCGCGGAGCTTGCCGAGGCTCGGCACCTGCACGTCGAGCGTCGTCCCCTCGTTCCAATGCGACCGATCCAGCATGGCATAACCGATGCCCTCGCCGAACGCGGGCGAGACGGCGGCCGACGTGACTTCACCGACGCGTCGCTCCTCGGCGAACACGGGCCAGCCGACCTCGCAGGCCGGCAGCTGCGTCGATTCGATGAAGACGCCCATGATCCGCCGCGTGACCCCGCGCTCGCGGATCGCGGCGAGGGCGCCGCGGCCGAGGAAGTCGATGTCGCGATCCAGGTGCACGTATTTCTCGAGGCCGATCTCGAACGGGTTGTTGGCATTGTCGAAATCGTTCCCGTACGACAGCAGTCCGCCCTCGATCCTCTCGGTATTGTGGGGCGCGCCCGGGCCGACGTGGAGGTCTCGACCCGCCTCGAAGCACGCGTCCCACAGGCGCTCGCCGAGCGCCCAGTCGTTCACGTAGATCTCGAAGCCGCCCTGCTTGCTCCACCCCGAGCGCGCGACCACCAATCGATGCCCCTGCCAGGGGAGGGTCGCGAAACGGAAGAAGCGGATGCTGCGGACCTCGTCGCCGAACACGCGGGCGACCAGTTCTTCGGCCTTCGGGCCCTGCACCGCGAGCGGCCAGACCGCGGGCTCGCGGCAGGCGACGTCGAGTCGCAGGCCCGCCGCGAGCCCCTTCGCCCACAGCAGCACGTCCGAATCGGCGATCGACAGCCAGTAGTGCTCGTCCGAGAACTTGAGCAGCACCGGGTCGTTCACCATGCCCCCGTGCTCATCGACCAGGGGCACGTACAGGCACTGTCCGGGTACCGCCCGCGAGACGTCGCGGCAGGTCATCCGCTGGATGAGCGTCGCCGCATCGCGTCCCTGGATCTCGACCTGGCGCTCGCACCCGACGTCCCAGACCTGGACATGGGTCTTCAGGTGCCGGTAGTCCTCGACGTCGCCGTTGAACACTTCCGGCAGCAGCATGTGGTTGTAGATCGAGAACACCCGGCAGCCCGCCGCCTCCACGCGCGCGGTGTACGGCGTGCGCCGCATGCGCCGCCCCGCCGCGAGCAGCGGAGCCGACGCCGATACGATGGTCGAGATCTCGTTCATGGGGTTCGTCCTCCGATGAGCCCGACCCACGCGATCGCGCGGGTCGTCATTCCAGCATCTGCGCCATTCTAGGCTTCGCCGCGACGTAGCGCCGGTGCACGTCGAGGTAGGTCGACTCGTAGAGCGCGTCGACCGCCGCCGGCGACGGAAAGTCGCGAGTGAAGCCCGGCACGACGGGCTCGAACGCGAGCTCCGCCGATCGCATCAGGTGCGCGAGCAGCACGCGCGGGTCCTCGTTCCCGACCGCGATCCGGATCGTCGTGCGGGTGATCCCCGCATCCGCGAGCGCCGCGTCGGACAGTTCCGAGTGACTCGTGAGGGCCGGGCACAGCACGACCGAGTTCGTCTGCCCGAGGCTCACCTGCAGCCCGAACACCGGCTCGAGCAGGTCGAAGAACGCCTTGAACGCGTCGATCGGGATCCGCTCCTCGCCGCGCTTCGGCTCGAAGTCGATCGTGAACAGCGGTGCCGGCAGTCCGAGGAACAGGTTCTCGCGGCGCAGACGCGCGTTCGGATGCCCCTCGACGGCGGAGCAGTTCACGCGGATCCGCGGATGCGCGGCGAGCGCGTTCGCGAGCACGATCGTGGTGATGCACTTCGCCAGCATCCGCAGTTCGAGGGTGCGCATTCCGTTGATCACCTCGTACGCCTTGTCGGCGTCGAGGAACGCGCCCTTGATGTAGTAGACGTTCCAGAACAGCGTCTCGTCCCAGCGCACCGTCTCGGTCTGCCCGCTGGCGCGCTGCACGGTCACGCTCGCGCCCTTCGGCAGGAACATGTCCTCGTTGCGCCCGATCACCACGCCGGCGGTCGTCGCACCGTACCCCGCGAGATCCTTCGTGTACGAGTGGATCACGAAATCCGGGCGCTCCGCGACGGCGTCGCGCCGCAAGGTCGGCTGCAGGAAGGGCGTGCCCACGGTCGCATCGCAGATCACCGTATGCCCGCGCGCGTGCGCGAGACGGCAGATGCCCGGGACGTCGAGCACGTAGCCGTGCGGATTGCAGGGGCTCTCCAGGTACACGTAGATGCGGCGGCCCGCCCCGATCCGCTCGGCGCAGCGCGTGCGCACCTCGTCGAGGGCCCGTTCGACGTCCGCGGCTTCGTAGCCGTCGAACCAATGGATCGCGACGTCGAGATTCCCGCGCTTGCCGTACCAGTCGTGGAGCAGCTGATACGCGCCCCCATAGATGTTGCGGCTGGCGACGATCACGTCCTGGTAGCCGACGAGGTGCGACAGGGTCGCGTCGATCGCCGCCATCCCGGAGTTGAAATTCCACGCGAGGTACTCGTTCGCCAGCGGCCCGGCCTCCACGTCCACGATGTGGTTCGCGAGGCTGATCGAGGTCGGATTCAGCAGCCGCGAGTAGATCTCGTGCAGGAACTCCTTGCCCTTGAACGCATCCTCGACCCACTCCATGCACGCGTAGATGTAGGTCGCGGTGCGGGTGATCACCGGGGTCGCCGAGAAGATCGCGGTCACGTTGTCGAAGATCGGATAGGGACCGCGGCCGGCATCCGGCTGCGCGTGGCCGACCAGCGACTGGTAGGTCTTGCGCATCGGCGACTGGAGATTGTCGAGCACCTTCGCGAGCTGAAAGCACGCGAACCGCTTCGCATTGAACCACGCGATCCGGTCCTTGCGGTCGAGCTGCGCGAGCTGCCGCGCGGTGATGTCGATCAGTTCGTGCGTCGCGACGTTCGCCGCGTACAGGCTCTCGGTCAGCGCACCGAGTGCGCGGCCATGGTCGCTCGCGGGATCGATTCCGAAGTGCCCGAGCTGTTCGGCGACGAGTTCGCCCGCCGTCTTCGCGTGGGTGGAGTTGCGGCGCGGGCTGAGCTCGCGCATCGGGTGGATCGCTGGCGTGTCGTTCATCGTGCCTCCCTGGTCGGTTCGCAGAGGCTACGCTCGACCGGCTGGCAAGTGCTGCCAAAGATTCGTCGAATATGGATTAATATTGGTCGATTTCACTACTGGAGGGCCCATCGTGGATCGAATCGACTACGCCATCCTGCGCATCCTGCAATACGACGGACGGATCACGATCCAGGCGCTCGCCCGCAAGGTCGGTTTGTCCCCATCCCCGTGCCTGCGCCGCGTCCGGCTCCTCGAGCGTGCCGGCACGATCCGCGGATACGCCGCGGTCGTGGACGAGCGGCAATACGGCTTGTCGATCACGGCGTTCCTGCGGGTGCGCCTCGATCGGCATTCGGATGAACGGGTCGCGCGCTTCGAGAAGGCCGTGAACGGCATCGACGAAGTGCTCGAATGCCACGTGCTCGCCGGGGACTTCGACTACATGCTGCGGATCCTGGTCGCGGACCTGCAGGCCTACGAGAGCTTCATTCGCAAGCACATCCACACGATACCGGGGATCGCCGCGATCGAGACCGCGTTTGCCTACGGCACGATCAAGCGCTCGAGCGTGCTGCCCGGCGTCGTGGAGGCGCCGCGCGAGGGCCGCGCGGCGCGCCCGGCGGGCGTCACCCGAGATCGAAGCGGTCGAGGTTCATCACCTGGTTCCAGGCCGCGATGAAGTCCCGGACGAACTTCGGCTGCGCGTCGGCGCTGCCGTAGACTTCCGCGATCGCGCGCAGCTGGGCGTTCGAGCCGAACACGAGGTCGACGCGCGTCCCGGTCCATCGCAACGCCCCGGTCGCCCGGTCGCGACCTTCGAACGCCTCCGCCGACTCCGACAGCGGCGTCCAGACCGTGTCCATGTCGAGCAGGTTCACGAAGAAATCGTTGGTCAGCGTCCCCGGCCGCTTCGTGAAGACGCCGTGCGCGGATTCCCCGGCATTCGCGCCGAGCACGCGCAGGCCACCGACGAGCATCGTCATCTGCGGTGCGGTCAGCGTGAGCAATTGCGCGCGGTCGACCAGCAAGGCCTCGGCCGGCACGGCGAACCGCGACTTCTGGTAGTTGCGAAAACCGTCGGCGACCGGTTCGAGCACCGCGAACGAGTCGACGTCGGTCTGCGCCTGGGTGGCATCCATGCGTCCCGGCGTGAACGGCACCTGTACCGCATGACCGGCGTTCTTCGCCGCCTGCTCGATGCCCGCGCAGCCGCCGAGCACGATCAGGTCCGCGAGCGACACCCGCTTGCCGCCGGGGTGAGCCGCATGGAAAGCGCGCTGGATCACCTCGAGCGTCGCGAGCACCTTCGCGAGCCGCGCCGGCTGGTTCACCTCCCAGTCCTTCTGCGGCGCGAGGCGAATGCGCGCCCCGTTCGCCCCGCCGCGCTTGTCGGAGCCCCGGAACGTGGCTGCCGATGCCCAGGCCGTCGACACGAGTTCCGGCACCGACAGGCCGGACCCGAGGATCTGCGCCTTCAATGCCTCGACGTCGCCGGCGTCGATCAGCGGGTGGTCGACCGCGGGGATCGGGTCTTGCCACAGGAGTTCCTCGGTCGGCACGTCCGGACCGAGATGGCGCGTGCGCGGACCGAGGTCGCGGTGGGTGAGCTTGAACCAGGCGCGCGCGAATGCGTCGGCGAACTCGTCCGGACGCTCGAGGAAGCGGCGCGAGATCTTCTCGTACGCCGGATCGAACCGCAACGCAAGATCGGTGGTCAGCATCGAGGGCGCGTGGCGCCGTGCCGGATCGTGCGCGTCGGGAACCGTCCCCGCGCCCGCGCCGTCCTTCGGCCGCCATTGCTGCGCGCCGGCGGGACTGCGGGTCAGTTCCCACTCGTAGCCGAAGAGGTTGCGGAAGAACTCGTGGCTCCAGCGCGTCGGCGAGTCGGTCCAGGTGACCTCGAGGCCGCTCGTGATCGCGTCGCCGCCCGTGCCGCTGCCGAAGTCGCTCTTCCAGCCGAGCCCTTGCGCCTCGATCGGCGCCGCTTCCGGTTCGGGACCGACGTGCTTCGCATCGCCCGCACCGTGGGTCTTGCCGAAGGTGTGACCGCCCGCGATCAGCGCGACGGTCTCCTCGTCGTTCATCGCCATGCGGGCGAAGGTCTCGCGGATGTCGCGCGCGGCGGCGACCGGGTCCGGCGTACCGTTCGGGCCTTCGGGATTCACGTAGATCAGCCCCATCTGGACCGCCGCGAGCGGGTTCTCGAGATCGCGGTTCCCGGTATGCCGCTGGTCGGCCAGCCACGTCGACTCGCCGCCCCAGTACACGTCCTTCTCCGGCTCCCAGATGTCCTCGCGGCCGCCGCCGAAGCCGAAGGTCCTGAAGCCCATCGACTCGAGCGCGACATTGCCGGCGAGGATCATCAGGTCGCCCCAGGAGATCCGCCGGCCGTACTTCTGCTTGATCGGCCACAGGAGTCGGCGCGCCTTGTCGAGGTTCGCGTTGTCCGGCCAGCTGTTGATCGGCGCGAAGCGCTGGTTGCCGTGGCCGGCGCCGCCGCGGCCGTCGCCGGTCCGGTAGGTGCCGGCGCTGTGCCAGGCCATGCGCACGAACAGGGGTCCGTAGTGACCGAAGTCCGCGGGCCACCAATCCTTCGAATCGGTCATCAACGCGTGCAGGTCGCGCTTCACCGCCGCCAGGTCGAGGCTGCGGAACTCACGCGCATAATCGAAATCCGCGTCCATCGGATCGGACAGCGCCGAATGCTGATGCAGGATGTCGAGCCGCAGCTGGTTCGGCCACCAATCGCGATTGGTGGTTCCGCCCGCGGCGCCGTGATGGAAAGGGCACTTCGGTCCGGTCGTCTGGCTCATCGTGGATCCTCCGTCGGTTGACCCCGAACAGACTACGCCCGCGGGCCGGCCGGCACGATCGGCAGTTTCGATGGGCGCGATAGACGAACGCGTCGCGCCGGGCGGGGTCGTGATATTTTCCGTCGATCGCAAAGCCGCATTCGCCGCACCGGAGGGCGTTCGATGATCCTCGAGATCGCAGAGATCGACGTGAAGGCCGGCCACGAGGCCGATTTCGAATCCGCGGTCGAGCGCGCGCTGCCGCTGTTCCACGCCGCGCGCGGTTGCCGCGGCGTTCAGCTGCATCGCGGGATCGAGCAGCCGACCCGGTACACCTTGCTCGTGCGCTGGGAGACGCTCGAGGATCACACGGTGGGGTTTCGCGGCTCGGACGCATTCACGCGCTGGCGCGCGCTCGTGAGTCCGCATTTCGATGCGCCACCCCGGGTCCAGCACGCGAGGCCCGTGCTCGGCGGCGATCCGACGGTGTCCTCGGATCGGCGTCGACCGTGACGGGTGCAGCGGACTTCGTGACCCTCGACGAACTCGACGAGGCGGAATTCGACCGCACGCTGCGCGTGAACCTCACGTCGGCGTTCCCGTGCACGCAGGCGCCGTTGCCCGCGATGCGCGCCCGGCGCTGGGGACGCATCGTGAACCTGTCCTCCGTGGCCGCGCGTCCCGTAGCCAAGGTTCCGCGCCCGGGCTATTCTCGCCGACGCGCACACCGGACGGTCGAACGCAGACGGGATACGGAATGCTGAAGAGGCGCGCCGCTCGCGCGGCAAGGAACATCTCCGCGGATCAGGCGGCTGCGCTGGTCGAGTCGAATACCTGGCTGGACTACGGCGTGTCGACCTGCCAGCCGGATGCGTTCGATCGCGCGCTCGCGCGGCGGGTCGGCGAGCTGCACGACGTGAAGATCCGCTCCTGCCTGACCACGAAGCCGCGGGCGGTGCTCGAGGCCGACCCGCAAGGGCGGCACCTGCACTGGTTCAGCTGGCACTTCTCGGGCTACGATCGCCGGCAACACGATGCCGGACGCTGCAATTACCTGCCGCTGAACCTCGGCGAAGTGCCGGACTACTACCGGCGCTTCCTCGATCCGGTCGACCTCGTCGTGCTGAAGACCTGCCCGAAGGACGAGAACGGGTACTACAACTTCAGTGTCTCGAACATGTGGCATCGCGCGCTGATCGAGCGGGCGCGCCGGGTGATCGTCGAGACCGCGAGCACCCTTCCCTACGTGTACGGCGAGTACAACGCGGTGCACGAGTCGGAGGTCGATTTCGTGATCGACGGCGACAGCGAACCGCACGCGGAACTGCCGAACCCGCCGCCGAGCCCGATCGACCGGGCGGTCGCGGGGCGGATCGCCGCCGAAGTCGATGACGGCGCCTGCATCCAGGTCGGCATCGGCGGCATGCCGAACGCGGTCTGCACGCTGCTCGCCGACAGCGGCGTCCGCGACCTCGGCGTGCACACCGAGATGCTCACCGACGGGATCCTCGCGCTGGTTCGCGCCGGACGGGTCACCGGGGCGCGCAAGACGCTCGATCCCGGCCGCATCGTGTTCACGTTCGCGCTCGGTTCGCGGGACCTGTACGCGACGGTCGATCGGAACCCGGACATGTGGTGCTGTCCGGTCGACTACACGAACCTGCCGCACCTGATCATGCGCAACGATCGGGTCGTGTCGATCAACAACACCACCCAGGTCGACCTGCAGGGCCAGGCCGCATCGGAGTCGGACGGACACCGGCACATCAGCGGCACCGGCGGGCAGCTGCAGTTCGTTCGGGGCGCTTATGCGTCGAACGGCGGCAAGTCGTTCATCTGCCTCGCGGCGACCTATGACAAGCACGGCGAGCGGCGCAGCCGCATCGTGCTCAACCTGACGCCGGGAAACGTCGTCACGACGCCGCGCTCGGACGTGATGTACGTCGTGACCGAATACGGGATCGTGAACCTGAAGGGCCGGTCGGTCGCGGAGCGCGCCCGCGGGATGATCTCGCTCGCGCATCCGGACTTTCGCGAGGGGCTCGAGCGCCAGGCGTACGAGCATCGACTGATTCCGCGCGGAGTGCGCTTCTGAGCACGGCGGCCGCGCGACCCTGCTCCGGCCGAGGAGGACGAAGTGAACGAACACGATCAGGAACCCCCGGTACTCGCGAGCCTGCGCGACGGGGTCGCGACGTTGCGGCTGAACCGGCCGCAGCAGTTGAACGCGTTGTCGGATGCGATGCTCGAGGGCCTGCAACGCGAACTCGACCGCCTCGCCGGGGATCGATCGGTGCGCTGCGTCGTGCTCGCGGCGAACGGCCGCGCGTTCTCCGCCGGCCACGATCTCGGCGAGATGCGCCGCCTGCAGGGCGCCGAGCCGTGTCGTGCGCTGTTCGCGCGCTGCAGCCGCGTGATGCTGAGCCTGCGCGCGCTGCCCGTGCCGGTGATCGCACGGGTGCAGGGTGTCGCGACGGCCGCGGGCTGCCAGCTGGTCGGGAGCTGCGATCTGGCGATCGCCGCCGACACGGCGCGCTTCGCGGTCTCCGGGATCAACGTCGGTCTGTTCTGCTCGACGCCGTCGGTCGCGCTGTCGCGCAACGTCGCGACCAAGCGCGCGTTCGACCTCCTGGTCACCGGACGGTTCATCGACGCGGCGACGGCGTGCGCGTGGGGATTGATCAACGAATCGGTTCCGGCCGAGGCACTCGATGCGGCCGTCGAGCGCAAGGTCGGCGAGATCGTCGCGAAGAGTCCGGCCGCGATCCGCCACGGCAAGGCGATGTTCTATCGGCAGCTCGCGATGCCGCTCCCCGAGGCCTATGAGTTCGCCGGCGAGGTCATGGCGCGCAACATGCTGGAAGCCGACGTGGCCGAGGGGATCGACGCCTTCCTCGAACGGCGCTCACCGGTGTGGGCGACGTGAGGTCGCGATGAGCCGTACCCGCATCGACACCGGGTCCTCGTTCGAGGCCGAGATCGGTTACAGCCGCGCGGTCGTGCAGGGCGAGTGGATCTTCGTCTCCGGCACGACCGGCTTCGACTATTCGACGATGACGATCGCCGAGGGCCTCGAGGAACAGACCGAGCAGTGTTTCCGGAACATCGAAGCGACCCTGCGGCGCGCCGGCGCGACGCTCGCCGACGTCGTCCGGGTCACCTACATCCTGCCGAACGGCGGTGAATTCCGACGCTGCTGGCCGATCCTGCGCCGCTATCTCGGCGAGGTCCGTCCCGCGGCGACGATGATCTGCGCGGGTCTTGCGGACCCGCGGATGCAGATCGAGATCGAGGTGACCGCACTGCGGCAGCCGCGTGCACGGACGACGCCCTCGGAGTGAATTCGGCGATGGCTTGCCGAGCGGTTTCTCCGGCTTCATGATGCGTCGATGAGAATCGCGAAGCCCATTCTGATGGTCACGACGCCGGTCGGCCTGATCGGCGGCTTTCACGAGGCGTATCAGCTTGCGGGCAACCTGGTCTGGCTGATGGCCGCGATGGTGTCGGTGCTGACGGCTTTCGTCGTGTTCCTGGTCCGGATCGCGCGCCGCGAGCAGGCCGCGGCCGCGCGCGGCGGGGGCGACCGCGCGACACGGTAGCGCGGCCCGCGCTCCGGCCGCATGCGTTCCATCGACGCCGCGACGCTCGCCTCGCTCCTCGACCGCCGCGCGCTGATCGACGCGCTCGATCGGGCGTTCGCGGCCGGCGCCGAGGTGCCGCCGCGCATCCATCACGAGACCGGCGGGGCAGGCCGACCGGGCACCCTGTTGATCATGCCGGCGTGGTCGGCGTCGTCGCTCGGCGTGAAGCTCGTGACCGTGCACCGGGACAACGCGGCCCGTGGCGAGCCGGCGGTGCATGCGACCTATGCGCTGTTCGACGCGACGACCGGCGCGCCGCGGGCGGTGATCGACGGCACCGAGCTCACCCGGCGCCGCACCGCGGCGGTGTCCGCGCTCGCGGCCCGGTATCTGGCGCCGCCCGGCGCCGAGCGCTTGCTGATGGTCGGTACCGGCAGTCTCGCGACCCACGTGATCGAGAGCCACGCGCTGGTGCGGCCGATTCGCGCGGTGCGGATCTGGGGACGCCGGCGGGAGCGCGCCGCCGCGATCGCGGATCGCCTCGCCGGGCGCGGATTCGAGGTCGCCGTGGCCGAGGATCTCGCCGCCGCGGTCGCGTGGGCGGACATCGTCAGCTGCGCGACGCTCGCGACCGAACCCGTGGTGCGCGGCGCGTGGCTGCGCCCCGGGCAACACGTCGACCTGATCGGCGCCTACACGCCGCAGATGCGCGAGATCGACGACGAGGGCTTGCGGCGCGCGCGGATCTACGTCGACACGCGGGCGGGCGCGCTCGCCGAGAGCGGCGAACTCGTGCAGGCGATCGCCGCCGGCGTGATCGCTCCCGCGGACCTCGCCGGGGAGCTTGCGGACCTCGCTCGCGGCCGGGTGGCCGCGCGGCGCGATGCGCAGGAGATCACCGTGTTCAAGAGCGTCGGCACGGCGCTCGCCGATCTCGCCGCGGCCGAGCTCGCGATCGCGGCGAGCGACGCGCGTGCCCGCGGCGACGAGGGGCGAGCATGATCCAGGGCGCGGAATTGCTGGTCGCAGCGTTGCACAACGAGGGCGTGGAGCGCATCTACGGACTGCCCGGCGAGGAAAACCTCGACGTGGTGGAGGCGCTGCGGCGCTCGCCGATCGAGCTCGTACTGACCCGGCACGAACAGGCCGCCGCGTTCATGGCCGCGACCTACGGACGCCTGACGGGCAAGGCGGGCGTGTGCCTGACGACGCTCGGACCCGGCGCGCTGAACCTCGCGACCGGCGCCGCGTACGCGCTGCTCGGCGCGATGCCGATGGTGATGATCACCGGACAGAAGGGGGTGCTCTCGTCCCGGCAGGCGCGCTTCCAGGTCGTCGACGTCGTCGGTGCGATGAAACCGCTGACGAAGCTCGCGCGGCAGATCGTCTCGCCGGCGACGATCCCGACGCTGGTGCGCGAAGCGTTCCGGGTCGCCGAGGAAGAACGTCCGGGGCCCGTGCACCTGGAGCTCCCGGAGGACATCGCCGGGGCCGAGTGCGACGCGCCGCCGCTGATCCCGCCGCACCCGGTCGAGCTGCCGATCGCGAGCGCGGACGCGCTCGATCGGGCGGCGCGACTGATCCAGCAGGCCGCGCGACCGCTGGTGATGCTCGGCGCCGCCGCATCGCGCCCGCGCTCGACCGCGGATCTCGCGAAGTTCGTGATCCGCACGCGGATCCCGTACTTCACGACGCAGATGGGCAAGGGCACCGTCCCCGGCGGCACCGACCTGTACCTCGGCACCGCGGCGCTGTCGGAGCGCGACTACGTGCACGAAGCGATCGAGCGGGCCGACCTCATCGTCACGATCGGCCACGACACGGTCGAGAAGCCGCCGTTCATCATGGGGCCGAACGGCCCGCAGGTCGTGCACGTCGGCTATCAGCCCGCGACCGTCGAACAGGTGTACTTCCCGCAGGCCGAAGTCGTCGGCGACCTCGGCCCGTCGTTGCGGCTGCTCGCGGACCGCCTCGAGGGCCGGTTGCCGAACGCCGGCGCGCTGTTGCCGATGCGCGAGCGGATCCTCGCGCGCCTCGCCGAGCGTGCGACGGAGCCGCGCTTCACGCCGCAGCGCCTGGTGCACGACGTGCGGCAGGTGATGCCGCCGGACGGCATCGTCGCGCTCGACAATGGGATGTACAAGATCTGGTTCGCGCGCAACTACCGTACGCGGGTCGCGAATACGCTGCTGCTGGACAACGCGCTCGCGACGATGGGCGCGGGCCTGCCGTCGGCGATCGCCGCCGCGCAGCTCCACCCGGGGCGACGCGTGCTCGCGGTCTGCGGCGACGGCGGCTTCCTGATGAACAGCCAGGAGCTCGAGACCGCGGTCCGGCTGCGGCTGAATCTCGTGGTTCTCGTGATCGACGACGGCGCCTACGGGATGATCCGCTGGAAACAGGCGGTGGACGGATTCGCGGACTTCGGGATGACTTTCGGCAATCCCGATTTCGTGCGCTATGCCGAGGCGTACGGTGCGCGGGGCACGCGCGTCGGCGCGGTCGACGAACTCGCCCCGACGCTGGAAAGAGCGTTCCGCGACGGCGGCGTGCAGCTGGTCGCGGTGCCGATCGACTACTCGGAGAACACGCGGGTGTTGATCGAGGAGTTGCGCGAGCGGCTGCCCCGCGAGTGGGGCCGGTGAGCGGTGGTGTATCATTCGCGAGCGATCCATCGATCGAAATCAAAGGAGTGACCGGCCATGGCGAACGAGACGCGATCGACGAAGGAACGGCGGGAGGCCGCGCTCCAGGTCGACGCCATCGATCCGGAGCGGAAGAATTCACCGGTGCTCGACGACCCGGAACAATCCTTCGAGCTGTTGCGCGAGCAG
>JAGWPU010000114.1 GCA_028870355.1 Gammaproteobacteria bacterium
GGCGAGCGTGTTTAGCAACGTCCCCGGCGTCGCCGCTTCGCGGTAAGCGGCTTTCGCCGCGCGACGGTGCTGCGCCTCGGGGTCACGCGCCCGAGCGGCACGCGCCTCGGCCTGCCGGCGGAGCAGCTCCGGCTCCAGGCCCGCGATGCGCTCGATCGCCGCCGGTCGCGAGGACCACGTGCTCTCGACCTCGCCCGTGTCGGGATCGAGCACGCACCACCGGCCCTCCCGCCGTTCGAGCCGGTAGCCTTCGAAGGCCATTTACAGCCCCTTGAGGGCCGCGTCGAGTTCCGCGTGCCCCGGCATCGCGGCGCCTTGCACCAGATGTGAATAGCGCTGCGTGACACTCGGGCTTTTGTGCCCGAGCACCGCGCCGATCTGCGGCAGACTCGCGCCGTGCTGCGCGAGGAAGCTCGCGCACGAGTGCCGCAGGTCGTGCCATTTGAAGTCGGCGAGATTCGCCTCGCGACGGAGCTTTTTCCAACGCGCTTCGAGCAAGCTCTTTTGCAGCGGCCGACCGTCCGCGAGCACGAAGACGCGCACCGGCGACACGACCGGCAGCTTGCGCAGCGACTTGAGGGCCTCGCGCGCACTCTCGACGAGGTGCACGGCGCGCGGCGTCCTGTTCTTCGCGATGCGGATGACGGCGGTCGCGCGATCGAGGTCGATGTCGCGCCATTCGAGCCGCAGCAGTTCGCCCTGGCGCATGCCGGTGCTCAGCGAGACGACGATCGCCGCGCGCAGCACCGGATCGCCCGCTGCGGTCTTGAGGAGCCGCGCGCGCTCGTCGTCGGTGAGATACCGCACGCGCCCCGCCGGCTCGCTCAGCATCAGCCGCGACGGCCACGCACGCTCGGTCGGAATCAGTCCGGCAGCGCGGCCCCAGTTCCACGCGCTGCGCAGCGCCGACAGATACCGGTTCACGGTTCCGGCCGTGCGGCCGGTGCTCAGCACCTGCCGCGCCGCGCGGAGCTTCAGCACGTTGAGGCCGAGCACCTTCTCGGCACCCTCGTGACTGATCCACCAGTCGAGCAACCGCTCCGTGTCGGCGAACGTGCGCAGCGCCTTGGTCTCGGGATCGGCGAGATACTCCTCGATCAGCCCTTTGACCGTGAGGCTCGGCAGGTCCTCGCGCACCTCGCCGCGCTCGCGCTGCGTGCGCAGCTCGGCCGTCATGGTCGTCTGCCAAGCCTTCGCGGCCTCGATCGTCTCGAAGGACTTCGCCACAGGCTTGAAGCCCTTGAGCCGTACTTGCGCGGTGAACGTGGTCGAGCCGTCGGCGTTGTGCCGAGCGTAGATACCGCGAGCCTTGATGCGGCGGCGGGTAGAATTCGAGTTAGCCATCGCGAGCACTCCTTTTGCTTGCCTTGGTCAGGCCCCGTCGACGTTGGCGCGTCGCTCGGGGCCGCTTCGTTTACGCGCACAGTCGCGCGCACACGCAAAACACTACGCCGAATCTGCATCGAGTGCAACGCGGAGTGCAAATCGTGATTTCTTTAGGTTCGAGTTATATCTCGTAACTCATTGTTTTTATGGCGGAGAGGGTGGGATTCGAACCCACGGTCGGATCGCTCCAACGCCGGTTTTCAAGACCGGTGCATTCAACCGCTCTGCCACCTCTCCGTGAGCGTCGATTTTACCGGAACCGGTTCAGTTCGGCGTCCGTTGCTGCATCAGGGCATCCAGGCGTTCGGTCACGGCGTCGGTCTCGATCAGGTCCATGACGCCGGGCCGTTCGATCTTGGTCCACCAGGGCAACTCGTCGGGCGACCGGCCGAGGAAGTGCCGCGCGGCTTCCGGGTACCGATTCACGCACCATGCGCGGCTGTGGTACGGGCCGCTGCGCTCGGGGTTCGTCGCGGCGTACAGGCCGATCACCGGCGTGCCGACCGCGGTCGCCATGTGCACGGGTCCGGTATCGGGTGCGAGGAGCACGGTCGAGCGCGCGAGCAGCGCGAGCATCTGCGGCAGGGTGTCGCGGCCGATCTGATCGACGAGCGGGGTCATCGCGGCGGCGGCGATCGCGGCGCCGAGTTCGCGCTCGCGCGGGCTCGGTCCGCCGCACAGGACAATGCGCATCCCGTGGCGGGTCGCGGCGTGGTCCGCGACCGCGGCATAGCGTTCGGGTATCCAGTTGCGCCGCGCGTGGCTCGACGCGGGGTTGATCACGAGCGTCGGCCGGTCGTCGGGGATCAGGCCGCGCGCGTAGGCCTGCGCCTCGTCGGGAATCGGCAGGTTCCATTCGATCACGCGCTCGCGCGCGCCGAGCGCCTCGGCGAAGCCGAGGAAGCTGTCGAGCACGTGCTCTCTCGCTCGGGCCGGCACGCGGTCGTTCGTGAACAGCCACTGCAGTTCCCGGGCGCGCGCGCGGTCGAAGCCGAGCTTGCGCTCGGCGCGCACCGCGGTGCTCAGGAGGCTCGCGCGCAGCGACAGCTGGATGTGCAGCAGTGCATCGAACCGTCGTCCGCGCAGCTCGCGCCGCAGCCGTGTCCATTCGGCCCGCAGCCGGCGCTTGTCGACCGGGATCAGCTCGACGTCCGGCAGGAGCTGCATCAGCTTCGCCTCGACCCGGCCGATGATCCAGGTGATCCGGCAATCGGGCCAGGCGTGCCGCACGGTGCGGATCAGCGGCACCACGTGACAGGTGTCGCCGATCGCCGAGAGCCGCAGGATGCACAGGCTCCGCGGCACCGCCGTCAGCCGATCCGTTCGATCCCGCCGACGTAGGGCACGAGCGCCTTCGGGACGAGCACGCTGCCGTCGGCCTGCTGGTAGTTCTCGAGCACCGCGACCAGGGCCCGGCCGACCGCGACCCCGGAACCGTTCAGCGTGTGCACGAGCTCGGGTTTACCGGTCGCGGGGTTGCGCCAGCGCGCCTGCATCCGCCGGGCCTGGAAGGACTCGAAGTTGCTGCAGGAGCTGATCTCGCGGTAGCGCTGCTGGCTCGGCAGCCAGACCTCGAGGTCGTAGGTCTTCGCGCTCGAGAAGCCGACGTCGCCGGCGCACAGCGCGACGACCCGATACGGGAGCTCGAGCGCGCGCAGCACCGCCTCGGCGTGGCCGGTGAGCTCCTCGAGCGCCGCGTACGAGTGCTCCGGCGCGACGATCTGCACCAGTTCGACCTTGTCGAACTGGTGCTGGCGGATCATCCCGCGGGTGTCCTTGCCGGCGGCACCGGCCTCGGACCGGAAGCACGGCGTGTGCGCGACGAAGCGCAGCGGGAGTTCCTCCGCGCGCACGATCCGGTCGCGCACCAGGTTCGTGACCGGGACTTCCGCGGTCGGGATCAGATAGAACCCGGTGTCGCCGCCCACCGCGAACAGATCCTGCTCGAACTTCGGCAGCTGCCCGGTCCCGACCAGCGCATCGGCGTGCACGAGGTACGGCGCGTAGACTTCCGTGTAACCGTGCTCGCGCGTGTGCAGGTCCACCATGAACTGCGCGAGCGCGCGATGCAGCCGCGCGATCGCGCCAGTCATCACGACGAAGCGCGCGCCGGAGATCCGTCCGGCGGTCTCGAAGTCCATCCCGAACGGCTCGCCGATCGCGACGTGATCGCGCGGCGCGAAGTCCATCGTCCGCGGCTCGCCCCAGCGGCGCACCTCGACGTTCGCATTCTCGTCGCGCCCGTCGGGCACGCTCTCGTGCAGGAGATTCGGGAGTCCGAGCTGCAGGTCCTGCAATTCCTGCTGCAGGTGCACGAGATCCTCGTCGATCGTCTTCAGGCGCGTGCCGAGCGCCTCGCCGGCCGCGAGCAGCGCGCTCGCATCCTCACCGCGAGCCTTCGCGGTACCGATCGCCTTCGCGGTCGCGTTGCGCTCGGCGCGCAACCGGTCCGCCTCGATCTGCGCGCTCTTGCGCTTGTCCTCGATGTCCAGCAGGCGCGGCAGGTCGAGCGTGAAGCCGCGGCGCGCGAGCCGGGAGGCGACGCCCTCGGGGTCGCTGCGCAGGAGCTTGGGATCGAGCACGGTCGGTTCCTCGCGAAAGGCCGCGCGACGCGGCCGAGGCTCTCATTGTAGGCGATACCGCCGCGGCGTCACTCGCCGCGCGAGCCGCCCCGGGCACCGCGGTCGCGGGCGCGCCGGGCGTCGAGGGCCTCGGCGATCTTGATCTCGAGACCCCGGGGCGCCGGGACGTAGTAGCGCCGCTCCGGGAGCCCCTCCGGCAGATAGCGTTCCCCGGCGGCATAGGCATCCGGCTCGTCGTGCGCGTAGCGATAGCCCTTCGAGTAACCGAGCTCCTTCATCAGCCGGGTCGGCGCGTTGCGCAGGTGCATCGGGACCTCGAGCGAGCCGTAGCGCTTCGCGTCCTCGGTCGCGGCCTGGTAGGCGACGTACACCGCGTTGCTCTTCGCCGCGCAGGCCAGAAAGACGATCGCCTGCGCGATCGCGAGCTCCCCTTCCGGGCTCCCGAGCCGCTCGTAGATCGCGCAGGCCTCGAGCGCGAGGGTGAGCGCGCGCGGGTCGGCATTGCCGATGTCCTCGCTCGCCATCCGCAGCGCGCGCCGCGCGATGTAGAGCGGATCGCAGCCGCCGGCGAACATCCGGCAGAGCCAGTAGAGCGCGGCATCGGGGTCGCTCCCGCGCACCGCCTTGTGGAGCGCGGAGATCTGGTCGTAGAAGTTCTCCCCGCCCTTGTCGAAGCGCAGGGTGGCGGTGCCGATCGCCCCGCGCAGCGTCTCGCCCGACAGCACCCGGCCGCCCTGCGCCGGCGTCGCGAGGTCCGCCGCGGTCTCGAGCAGGTTCAGCATCCGTCGCGCATCACCGTCGGCCGCGGCGATCAGGAGCTCGCGTGCGTCCGGCTCGAGGCGCAGCCCCGTTCCCCCGAGCCCGCGCGGATCGGCGAGCGCCCGGTCGAGGAGTGCGTCGAGGTCGGCCGCCTCCAGGGATTTGAGCACGTACACCCGCGCGCGTGACAGCAGCGCATTGTTCACCTCGAACGAGGGGTTCTCGGTGGTCGCGCCGATGAAGACGAACGTGCCGTCCTCGACGTACGGCAGGAACGTGTCCTGCTGCGCCTTGTTGAACCGGTGCACCTCGTCGAGAAAGAGCACGGTGTTGCGCGTGCCGCGCGAGGCTTGCGCGCGCTCGACCGCCGCGCGGATCTCCTTCACGCCGGCGAGCACCGCGGAGATCGCGATGAACTGCGCGTCCGCGGTGCTCGCGACCAGGCGTGCGAGCGTCGTCTTGCCGGTGCCGGGCGGCCCCCAGAGGATCATCGAGTGCGGGTTGCCGGCCGCGAGCGCCCGGCGCAGCGCCGCGTCCGGGCCGACGAGGTGACGCTGGCCGACGATCTCGTCGAGCGTGGTCGGTCGCAGGCGATCGGCGAGCGGCCGGTAGGCGCCGCTCCGGGCCGCGTTCACGGCGAGACGCGCCCGATCACGTCGACGCCCGGCGGCGGGTTGAACACGAACAGCTTCGGCGACAGCGGGATGTTGCGCTTCGGGTGGGTGAAACTGAGCCGCGTGACCTGATCGAGCTTGTCTGCGAACAGCATCCGCACGAGCTCCCCGTGCGAGAACGCGATCCGGATCGCCTGGAAGTCGCTGGTCGGGCGCTTCGGGATCAGCTGGTACCAGTGGTAGCCATCCTGATCGGGGAGCGCGCTGATCTCGAACTGGCTGCTCACGGTCACGCCGCCGGCGAGAAGCACCGCGGGCGTGCTCGCGAGCGTCGAATCGAGGTCACGCACGTTCGCCTGCTCGAGGTCCTGGTCGTAGAACCACAGGAGCTTGCCGTCCGCGAGGATCAGCTGCCGCGAGGGCTTCAGGTAGTCCCAGCGGAACTTGCCCGGCCGCTCGAGGTACAGGTGCCCGGAGGCGCTGCGCAGCACCTTGCCGTTCGCGTCGTCGATCTCCTGGGTGAAATCCGCCGACCAGGTCTTGAGGCCCTCGAGATATCGCTCGACCTGCGCGGCCGCGGCGGCGCTCGGCGTCTGCGCCGCGGCCGTCTGCAGCACGATCAGTGCGCCGGCCGCTGCGGCGGCCCAGCGATGGAACTTGAACATCGACTCACTCCTCGGGCGGCGGTGCGCCGTAAATCTCTCGGTTGCCGTTCGGTTGCAGGGGTCCGACGAGGCCCGCGGCCTCCATCGCCTCGACGAGGCGCGCGGCACGGTTGTAGCCGATCTTGAGACGCCGCTGGACGCCGGAGATCGAGGCCTTGCGGGTCTCGGTGACGATCCGAACCGCCTCATCGTACAGCGGATCCTGTTCCGCATCCGATGCGCCTTCGCCGGACTCCTCGTCGTCGGACGCGAATCCGGGGATGGGGTTCCGTGGTCCTTCGAGAATTTCATCGATGTACACCGGCGCCGACGCGGTCTTGAGTCCCGCGACCACCCGGTGGACCTCCTGGTCGGAGACGAACGCCCCGTGCACGCGGGTCGGGATCGCGGTGCCCGGGGGCAGGTAGAGCATGTCGCCGTGCCCGAGGAGCGACTCCGCCCCGCTCTGGTCGAGGATCGTGCGCGAGTCGACCTTGGCCGAGACCTGGAACGCGATCCGGGTCGGGATGTTCGCCTTGATGAGTCCGGTGATCACGTCGACCGACGGCCGCTGCGTCGCGAGAATCAGATGGATCCCGGACGCGCGCGCCTTCTGCGCGAGGCGGGCGATCAGCTCCTCGACCTTCTTGCCGACGATCATCATCAGGTCCGCGAGCTCGTCGATGATCACGACGATCAGCGGCATCGTCGTCAAGTCCGGGACGTCCTCGGCGACGACGCCGGGCACGCCCTGGGCGATCTTCTGCATCCGGATCGGGTCCTTGATCGGCTTGCCCGCATCGGTCGCGTCCTTGACCTTGCGGTTGAACCCGGCGAGGTTGCGCACGCCGAGCGCGGACATCAGCTGGTAGCGTCGCTCCATCTCCGCGACGCACCAGCGCAGCGCGTTCGCCGCCTGCTTCATGTCGGTCACGACCGGTGAGAGCAGGTGCGGGATCCCCTCGTACACCGAGAGCTCGAGCATCTTCGGGTCGATCATGATCAGGCGCACGTGCTCCGGCGTCGCCTTGTATACGAGGCTCAGCACCATTGCGTTGATTCCGACGGACTTGCCCGAGCCCGTCGTGCCGGCGATCAGGAGGTGCGGCATCCGCGCGAGATCCGCGACCATCGGCGCGCCGCCGATGTCCTTGCCGAGCGCGAGTGCGAGCGGGGACCCCAGGTCGTCGTAGGCCTTCGACTTGATGATCTCGCCGAGGGTCACGAGCTCGCGCTTCTCGTTCGGGATCTCGAGCCCGACGACCGACTTGCCCGGGATCACCTCGACCACCCGCACGCTGATCGCGGAGAGAGCGCGCGCGAGGTCCTTCGAGAGGTTGCTGATCTGGCTCACCTTCACGCCGGGCGCGGGGCGCAGCTCGAAGCGCGTGACGACCGGCCCGGGCTGCACCGCGACGACCTCGGCGTCGACGCCGAAGTCCTTGAGCTTGAGCTCGACCAGACGCGACATCGCTTCCAGCGCCTCGTCGGAATACGAGGGTTCGCGCGCGGGCGGCTCGTCGAGCAGAGCGAGCGAAGGCAGTTCGCTCGACTTCGGTCCATCGAACAGCGGCACCTGGCGCTCGCGCTCGATGCGCTCGGAGCGCACCGGCGCGGGCGCCGGCGCTTCGATCCGCGGCGGCGTGCGCGGGCCGATCTTCTTCTGTTCCTCGCGCACGACCTCCTGCCGCGCCTGCTTGCGCTGCTGGCCGCTCGCGATCGTGCGCCGGCTCTCGATCCACGCGCGCGTCCACTCGAACGCGCGCAACGCGGCCGCACCGAGCCGATCCATGATCGTGAACCAGGAGACGCCGAGGAAGAGCGCGACCCCGGCGAACCAGAGTCCGAGCAGCAGCAGCGTCGCCCCGAGCATTCGCAGCCCGTGCGCCGCGCCCTCGCCCACGAGTTCCCCGAGGACCCCGCCGGCACTGCTCGGGAACGCCGCCCCGCTCCAGTGGAGCGCGGCGAGCGCGCAGCTCGTGAGCAAGGTGAGCGCGAAGCCGCCCGCGCGCAGCCACGTGGTCGTGCGCGAGCGCGGCGGCGCCGCGTCCTCGTGGATCAGCCAGCCGGCATAGCCCAGCAGCACCGGGAAGAGATAGGCGGGACGGCCGAACAGGAAGAAGAACAACGCCGAGAGCCACGCGCCGACCGGGCCGATCCAGTTCGCGACCGCCCCGGCGTGCGCGCCGGTGTCGGCGAAGCCCGGATCGGAGGCGTGATAGGACCACAGCGCGAGCAGGAGAATGAGGCCGAGCGCCCCGAGCACCCACAGCGCCCCCTCGCGCAGCGAGCGCGCCACCGCGGGCGAGATCGCGCGCTTCGGCTTCTCGGATCGCGTCTCGGAAGAGGTCTCGGCGTCGACTGCCTTAATGGTCGTTTACCCAACTCAGTGAACGAAATAAACTGGTGCGCAGATGCGCGCGTGCCTCGAGGGGCGACGCGGGTCCGCCACCGCCGCGAGGACAATTTTACATGAGCGAAGCGATCCATAGCCGCCTGATCGTGCTCGGTTCGGGTCCGGCCGGGTACACCGCGGCCGTTTACGCGGCGCGCGCGAACCGCACGCCGCTCCTGATCACCGGCCTCGAGCAGGGTGGACAGCTGATGACGACGACCGACGTCGACAACTGGCCGGGCGACGCGGAAGGCTTGCAGGGACCGGCGCTCATGGAGCGGATGCGCCGGCACGCGGAGCGGTTCGCGACGCGGATCGTGGTCGACCACGTGAACCGGGTCGATCTCGGCGTGCGCCCGTTCCGGCTGGTCGGCGACTCCGGCGAGTATCGCTGCGATGCGCTGGTCGTCGCGACCGGCGCGTCCGCGAAGTACTTAGGGCTGCCCTCCGAGGAGCGCTTCCGCGGCCAGGGGGTCTCCGCGTGCGCGACCTGCGACGGCTTCTTCTACCGCGGCAAGCGCGTCGCGGTGATCGGCGGCGGCAACACCGCGGTGGAGGAAGCGCTGTACCTCGCGAACCTCGCGTCCCACGTGACGCTCGTGCACCGCCGCGACGGCTTGCGCGCCGAGCGGATCCTGCAGGACCGCCTGTTCGCGCTCGAACGCTCGGGAAAGGTCGCGATCGCGTGGAACCACGAG
The DNA here is from genome assembly GCA_028870355.1 of Gammaproteobacteria bacterium. Classification (GTDB taxonomy): domain Bacteria; phylum Pseudomonadota; class Gammaproteobacteria; order Steroidobacterales; family Steroidobacteraceae; genus Bog-1198. The sequence continues at coordinate 9,079 of JAGWPU010000114.1, forward strand.
GTCGAGGAGATCCTGGGCGATACGACCGGGGTCACCGGGGTGCGGCTGCGCGCGACGAGCGGCGAGCGCGCACGGCGCGAACTCGCGCTGGATGGCGTCTTCATTGCGGTCGGTCACCAGCCGAACACCGCGCTCTTCGAAGGCCAGCTCCAGATGCGCGGCGGCTACCTCGTGGTGCGCGGCGGGGCCGACGGCGATGCGACCGCGACCAGCGTCGACGGCGTGTTCGCGGCAGGCGACGTCGCCGACCACGTGTACCGGCAGGCGGTGACCTCGGCCGGCACCGGCTGCATGGCCGCGCTCGATGCCGACCGGTATCTCGAGCATCTGGAAACGGAAATCCGCGCCGCGGGGCGCGCCGCGGGCACGTGAGCCGCACGGCCGCGCGGGAACCCGCCGGCGGCGCACCGTATCGAGTGCGCCTCCTCGAGCACGTCGCGGACGTCGATGCGGGCGTCTGGAACCGCCTCGCGGGCGATGCACAGCCGTTCCTGCGCCACGAATTCCTCGCCGCGCTGGAGGCGA
>JAGWPU010000115.1 GCA_028870355.1 Gammaproteobacteria bacterium
ACCCGGGTCGTCGCGCGTGCGAGCGGTGGAGCGCTCGCGCGATTCGACCGGATCGCCGGCCACCTGCAATTGACCCATGCGGGGAACCGGTGGACGCTCGCCGGCCAGCGCGTGCAGGCGCAACGCGATGGTCGAACCGATCCTCCATCGCGCTTCGAGGTCACCTGGCGCGGGATCCACGGCGGCGGCCTCGACCTGCGCGCGCACGCGAGCTATCTGCGCGCCGACAATTTGTTGCCCCTGGCCGCACTGCTCCCGCAAAACTCCACGCGGGCGCGATTGATCGCGCTGGCGCCGACCGGGGAATGGCGCGACGCGAGCTTGTCGCTCGAGCGGGCGAACTCGCGGGCGCCCTGGCACTTCCGGGTGCGCGCCCGCTTCCACAATGCGGGTTTCGCGGCGTTCGGTCGCTCCCCGGGCGTCCATGGTCTGAGCGGCGTGCTCGAGGGAGACCAGAACGCCGGCCACGTCGCGTTCGCGTCGCGGTCGCTGATCGTCGACTGGCCCGCCGAGTGGCCGCGACCGGTCGGCTTCGACTCGCTCGACGGAACCGTGTACTGGAGCCGCACGCCGACGGGGCTGCTGATCGCGACGCCGCGCGTCGAGATCGACAATGCCGATGGCCGGCTCGCGGTGCTCGCCGCGGTCCGGGTGCCCGGTGCCGGGCGCTCGCCGCGTCTCGATCTCGTGGCCCGGCTGCGCGACGGCAAGCTCGCCGATGCGTCCGTGTACCTGCCCCGGGCGACCCTGCATCCGAAGCCGCTCGCATGGCTCGATCAGGCGTTCCTCGCCGGACGGGTGCCGTCGGGCGAGATCGTCTTTCGCGGCCCGGTGCGGCATTTCCCGTTCCGCGACGGCAGCGGCGCGTTCCTCGCGCGGTTGCAGGTCGCGGGGGCGGCGTTGCGATTCGCGCGGGGCTGGCCCGCGCTGCGGGACGTCGCAGCCGAGGTCCGGTTCCGCGACCAGGGACTGCGGGTTCACGTCGAGCACGCGACGGTCGATCATCTGGCGGTTTCCGGTGCGCGGGTGCGGATCGCGGATTTTCGCGATGCGGTGTTGACCGCGCGCGCCGGGACCTCGAGCGACGCCGCGACGGTGCTGCAGTTCCTGCGCGACAGCCCGATCAACGTGCTCGCGCATGGCGGCTTCACCGCCTGGCGTGCCACCGGTCCGATCGAGGCTCGCGTGCACTTGCGGTTTCCATTCAAGGATTTCGCGCATCGCCGCGTCGTCGTGAAGGCGCGGCTGCGGCGGGTGACGCTCGGCCGGCGGGGCGTGCCGGACACGGCCAGCGGCCTCAGCGGGGATCTCACCGTGAACGGGTCCCGGGTTCCCCAGGCGCACCTCGCGGGGCGCCTGCTCGGCGGGCCCGTGACGATCGTCGCGCGTCCCCCGCGTGCCCGGGCGCACGGGACGTGGCTCGACTTCGCCGGCGTCGCGCAGGGTGCAGCCCTCGCGGCCGCGATCGGCCTGCCGCCGGCAGGACACCTCATCGGCTCGGCGGCGTGGCACGCGAGGCTCACGATCCTCGATGCGCCGGCCCGCGAGCGCCGACTGCGAGTCTCGTCCGATCTCGATGGGCTCGGGATCGAGCTGCCGGCGCCGCTCGACAAGCCCGCGGACCGGTCGCTGCCGTCCTGGATCGAGGTTCGTTGGCCACGCGCGTCCGCGCCCCGGATCGATTTCGCGCTCGGATCGATCGCTCGCGGCGCGCTCGAGTGGCATGCGAGTGCGGCCGGCGAACAGTTCGCGCGCGCCGCGATCGGGTTCGGCGGCGAGCCCGCGCGGTTCGGCCCGGACGAAGCGCTCGATCTCGGCGGTCGAATCGATCGCGTGGACCTGCGCGGATGGAGCCGCTTCCTGCCGCGAGGCCGGCGAGGGGCTGCGCTGCCGCCCGTACGGATCGGGGCGCATTTGCGGATCGGCGAGGCGGATTACGCGGCGCTCGCGGTCCGTGACCTCGACCTCGGTCTCGCCGCGAGCGGCGAGGGCTGGCGCGTCACGTTCGGCGGTCCGGGCACGGACGGCCGATTGCGGATTCCGGCCGGCGGTGCGCGCACGCCACCGTGGGAATTCGATTTCTCGAAGATCGACGTGATCGAACCGACGGCCGGGCGGGGAGCGCCGGGCTCGCACGCCGCGCCGCCGCACGTCGACCCGGCGAGCTTGCCGGCGGCGCGGGTCCGCGTCGGCCGGCTCACCTGGGCCGGGCGCCGGCTCGGCGCCGTGCAGGCGCGCGTCTCCGCGGTCGCCGATGGCCTGATCCTCGACGATCTGACGTTCGCCGGGCGCAGCTTCACCGCGCATCTGCGCGGCGACTGGCGCGGGGCCGGCACCGGCTCGGGGCACCTCGTCGGCACCCTGGCGAGCGGCAACGTCGAGGAGACGATGGCGGACCTCGGGTATGCGCGCGTGATCGCCGGCAAGACCGGCCGGGTCGACGTCGATCTGCGCTGGACCGGCGTGCCGACGGTCGACGCGTTCCGGGAGGCCACGGGTCGCGTGAAGATCGCGCTCGTGAACGGACAGGTCTTCGGCATCAAGCCGGGCGCGGGGCGGGTACTCGGTCTCGCGAGCGTCGCGGCGCTGCCGCGCCGGCTCGCGCTCGACTTCAGCGACGTGACCGACAAGGGACTCGCGTTCGACCGCGTGGACGGAACGTTCGCCTTGCGCGGCGGCAACGCCTATACCAACGACGTGCTGCTCAAGGGACCTGCGGCGCAGATCGGGGTCGTCGGGCGAATCGGCCTGAAGGCACAGGACTACGACCAGATCGCGGTCGTCACCAACCGGGTCGGCAGCACCCTGCCGCTCGCCGGTGCGCTCGCCGGCGGGCCGGTCGTCGGTGCCGCGGTGCTGCTGTTCACGGAGGTGTTCAAGCAGCCGCTCCAGGGCTTGGAGAGAGGTTATTATCGGATCAGCGGCAGTTGGGAAAATCCGAAGGTGCAACGCATCGATCACGCGGCCGCCGCGGCCGCGATCGCGAAGGACGGGAAGCCATAGATGGGACGGATCGCGGCCATTCAAATGACCTCGGGTCATCGCGTCGAGGAGAACCTGGCGGTCGCCCGCGAGTTGCTGCGCGCCGCGAAGGACGCGGGCGCTGCGGTCGCCTGCCTGCCGGAGAACTTCGCGTTCCTCGGATTGCAGGACAAGGACAAGCTTGCGGTCGCCGAGTCCGACGGCGACGGTCCCGTGCAAGCGTTCCTCGGCGCGACCGCGCGCGAACTCGGCCTGTGGATACTCGCCGGGTCCGTGAACCTGCGCGTCGATGCGACGGACCGGGTCGCGAACGCCGCGCTCCTCGTCGATGCACAGGGTCGACGCGTCGCACGCTACGACAAGATCCATCTGTTCGACGTCGCGATCCCCGGTCGCGACGAGCAGTACCGGGAATCGCGGACCGTGATGCCGGGTCGGCGGATCGTGGTCGTCGACACGCCGGTCGGTCGCGCCGGACTGTCGGTGTGCTACGACGTCCGATTTCCCGAACTCTACCGCGAACTCGTCGCCCAGGGCGCCGAATGGCTCGCGGTGCCGTCCGCGTTCACGGTGCCGACCGGACGTGCGCATTGGGAGGTGCTGATGCGCGCGCGCGCGATCGAGAATCTGTGTTACGTCGTTGCGCCGGCGCAGTCGGGGACGCACAGCAACGGCCGGGAAACCTACGGCGACACCCTGATCGTCGATTATTGGGGGCAGGTGCTCGCGCGCCGCGATCGGGGCGCCGGGGTCGTCGTCGCCGACCTCGATCTCGACCAACTCGCGCAGACGCGAGCCCGATTCCCCGTCCTGCAGAACCGGCGACTCGAGACCCCTCGAGTCGCGATGGAGCCCGTATGACCGAATCCAAGCTCGCGATCGCCGAACGCGCGATCCTCTCGCCGGCGGGCCTCGACGAGCACCGGATCGAGACCGCGCTCGGCAGCCTGATGAGCCGCGGGATCGATTACGCCGACCTGTATTTCCAGTCGTCGCGCGAAGAATCCTGGTCGCTCGACGACGGCATCGTCAAGGAGGGCGCGCACAGCATCGAACAGGGCGTCGGGGTGCGCGCCGTCAGCGGTGAACGCACCGGCTTCGCGTACACCGACGAACTGGCGCCGCCGGCGCTCGAAGAAGCGGCGCGCGCGGCGCGCGCGATCGCCCGCAGCGGCGGCCCGCAGGCGCTGAAGGCGTGGTCGCGCGCGGCCGACCGGCAACTCTATGCGCCGATCGATCCGCTGGAGACGGTCCGTGACGAGGACAAGGTGGCGTGGCTCCTGCGGGTCGATGCGGAGGCGCGGCGGATCGATCCGCGCGTGAAGCAGGTGATGGCCTCGCTCGCCGCGGTCCACGAGGTCGTATTGATCGCCGCGAGCGACGGCACCTTCGTCGCGGACGTCCGTCCGTTGGTGCGCGTGAACGTTTCGGTGATCGCGGAGCACGGCGGCCGGCGCGAGCAAGGGTACAGCGGGGGCGGCGGGCGATTCGGGATCGACGAACTGCTGCGCGAGGACCTGCCGCTCGTCCACGCGCGCGAAGCCGTGCGACAAGCGCTCGTGAACCTCGAGGCGATCGCGGCGCCCGCGGGGACGATGCCGGTCGTGCTCGGCCCCGGCTGGCCCGGAATCCTGCTGCACGAGGCGATCGGCCACGGGCTCGAGGGGGATTTCAACCGCAAGGGCACCTCGGCGTTCTCGAACCGGATCGGCGAACGCGTGGCCGCCGAGTCGATCACGGTCGTCGACGACGGCACGCTCGAGCGACGGCGAGGCTCGCTCAACGTCGACGACGAGGGCACGCCGACCCAGTGCACCGTGCTGATCGAGGACGGGGTCCTCCGGGGTTACCTGCAGGACAAACTGAACGCCCGCTTGATGAAGCTGCCGGCGACCGGGAACGGCCGCCGGGAGTCGTTCGCCCACATGACCTTGCCGCGGATGACGAACACCTACATGCGTGCCGGCCGGCACGCGCCCGAGGACATCGTCGCGTCGGTCGAGCGGGGCCTGTACGCGGTCAACTTCGGGGGCGGGCAAGTCGACATCACCTCGGGGAAATTCGTGTTCTCGGCGAGTGAGGCGTACCTGATCGAGCACGGCCGGATCGGCGCGCCGGTCAAGGGCGCGACCTTGATCGGCAACGGTCCCGACGTGCTCACCCGGGTGAGCATGCTCGGCAATGACCTGAAGCTCGATGCGGGCGTCGGCACCTGCGGCAAGGAAGGCCAATCGGTGCCGGTCGGCGTCGGCCAGCCGACCCTGCGCATCGACGCGCTCACGGTCGGCGGCACCGGGTGACGGGAGCGACCGCCGCCGCGCCCGGCGGCGCCGGGCGCCTCGGCCGCGACGCGTATCTGCTGTGCTATTCCGCGTTCTTCGCGGACCTCGGCTATCAAGGCGTCGCCGCCTGTTTTCCGTTGCTGCTGGTGATGCGCCTGCACGCGACGGTCGCGGCGTACGGGCTCGCGACCGCCGTGGCGTTCGGCGGTGGCGCGTTGTTTTCCTACCTCGGCGGCCTCGCCGGCGACCGCTTCGACAAGCGACGCGTGGCGATCGCCGGCAATGCACTGATCCCGCTGATGGCGCTGTCCGGTCTCGCGCGCACGCCGCCCGCGGCCGCGCTACTGTTCGTGCTCGGCTGGTGGGCGCGCTACTTCCGTAGCCCCGCACGCCGCGCGATGCTCGTCGAAGTCACGCCGCCCGAGAGCCGCGCGCGGGCGTTCGGGACGCTGCACGCACTCGACATCGCGGGCGGCATGCTGTCCGCGCTCGCGGTGCTGCTGTTCCTCGCGGCGAGGATGCCCATCGGCACCATCCTGCTGTTCGCGATCGCACCCCTCGTGGTTTCGACCGCGCTGCTGCTGTTCGTACGGCGCGAGACGGTGTACGCGGCGCCGACGCCGCGCACGGGGGCGGCCGGCGCGACCCGCGGAGGCCGTCCCTTGCTCACGGCGCTGCTCGCCGCGGCGACGCTGTACGGCTTCAGCTTCTACAATCTCGGATTCCCGATCCTGACCGCGACCGGCGGCCAGGCGACGCGCCCGGGGTTCGAGGCGGGCGTGCTCGCGTTCATGATCTACCTCGGCGTCTCGGCGCTCAGCGGCTATCTGCTCGGACGGCGGCGCGGCGCCGGGGTGCGGGCGCTGTGGTCGTTCGGCTATCTCCCGTCGGCGCTCGGTTCGTGCCTGATCGGCCTGTGTGTGTCGTGGCACGCCCCGACGCCCGCATTCGATCTCGCGGTCGCCGTGCTCGGATTCGGCATGGGTGCCGTCGAGACCTTCGAGCCGACCGTGGTGTCGTCGTTGGTCGAGCACCGGCGGCTGACCCGCGGGATGGGATTCCTGTCGGTCTCGCGCGGTCTCGGGCAATTCCTGTCGAATCTCGCGATGGGCGCGCTGTTCACCATTGGCCCGGCCGTGCCGTATTTCTATGCGTTCGCGTCGGCCGCGCTCGCGACGAGCGTGCTCGGCATCGCGGCGCAGCGACGCGCCTCAGATCCCGGCGATTCCAGCGAATAGCCCGAGCCCGGCGATCAACACGGAGACGCCGATCACGATCCACGCATAGACGCCGCGCGGACGGTGTGCGGCCGGCAGGCCGCGGAACGCGATCATCACCAGGAACCCCAGGACCACCGGCAGCATCAACGCGTTCATCACCTCGACGCCGATGTTCAGCGCGACCAGGTCGGGCGCGAGCGCGACGCCGACGGCGCCGCCAATCACCGCGACGGCATAGACACCGTAGAACCACGGAGCCTCGAGCGGATGATGCTCGAGGGAATGGCGGTAGCCGGTCACTTCGCCGAATCCCCAGGCGGCCGCGAGCGACACCACGATCGCCGCGACCATCGCCGCCCCGAGGGTGCCGAGTGCGAACACCATTCGTCCGGCGCTCGACCCGAGGATCGGCGACAGCGCGGCGGTGATGTCGCCGATGCTCTCCAGGCTCGACTTCGCCCCGGTGCGGCCGATCGTCGCGGCCGCCGCGACCAGGATCGCGGCCATCACCGCCTGGGTGATCACCGAGCCGATCGCCGTGTCCCAGCGCGCGTAGGCGTAGTGCTCGGGACCGAGCTTCTTGTCGGCGACCGCGGACTGCTGGTAGAAGATCATCCAGGGCATGATCACCGCACCGATGTTCGCGGCGACGAGGTAGAGGTAGCTCCGATCGCCGAGCGGCATCTGCGTGAGGCCGCGAGCGAGCGCGCCCGGGTCCGGATGGGCCTGGTATGCGACGAGGAAGAACGCGAATTCGAACAGTCCGAGCGCGATCGCGACGCGCTCGACCCGCCGATAGGTGCCGGTCAGGACGACGAGCAGCAGGAACGCCGCGGCGACGCCGAGGCTCGCGAACCTCGGGATCCCATAGAGCTGGCCGACCGCGGCCACACCGGAGAACTCGGTCAGCAACGCGCCGATTGCGGCGATGCCGAGGCTCGCGACCGAGAGCCATGCCCAGCCGCGCCCGAAGGTTTCACGGATGAGTTCGCCGTGGCCCTTGCCGGTGAACAGGCCTAGCCGCACCGTGAGCTCCTGGACGACGAACAGCACCGGGATCAGCAGGGCTTGCAGCAGCAGGAGCCGGTAGCCCCACTGCACGCCGCTTTGCGCCGCCGTGATGATGCTGCCGACGTCGGTATCGGCGAGCATCACGACGAGGCCCGGACCCATCACGGCCAGGAACGTGCGCCATCCCGGGGTCGGATGCCGGTGCGGCCGTGGTGTTTGCGTTGTGCCTTGGTTCATCGTCGCGTCCCGGACACCGGGCGCGAAAACGCGATGCGTCGGTCCGGCGCTAGCGTCGGCTGTTGCGTTCGATGAACGCCGCGACGTTCGCGTGCAGCGCCTTCAGCGCCGGCTCGTTGACGTACACCATGTGTCCCGACGGATAGAAATGCATTTCGATGTTCTTCTCCAGAGACGCTTCCATCGGCAGGTGCTGCATCTCGAACATCGCCGCGAAGAAGGGCGTCGCGAGATCGTAGTAGCCGCCGTTCAGTTGAACCTTGAGGTTCGGGTCCTGCTGCATCGCCGCCGCCAGATCCGGCATCACGTTCGTCGGCCCGGGGAGCTTCGCCGGCGCCCCCGGCGGTCGATGGCCGTAGTCCCAGGTCTTCCACAGGTCGATCTCGGGCTTGTAGGTCATCCCGATCCCGAATTTCAGCCGGGTACGAACGTAGTCGTTGAACGCGGCCACGTACGCGGACGCGATCGCCGAGGACTGCGGGTCGTAGCCCGCTTCCTGGCTCATCGGGTCGAGCGTCGGTCCGGTGAAACGCGCGTCGAGGCGGCCGGTGGTCGTGTCGGGGCCTAGCAGGTTCTTCTCGAACTCGCCGCCGTTGATCCGCAGGTCCGCCCGCTCGATGGTCGCGACCGGGAGACCGGTGAACGCGTGCAACTGCTGCGCGATCGCGGCCTTGCGGTCCGCGCCGAGCGCGTTGCCCGCATCGAGCGCCTGGGCGTAGGGTCCGAGCGCGAATTTTTCCACCGCCGGCAGCAGCGCGTCGAGCGTCGCTGGCGCGTTGGGCAGCTTGTGGTGGTACCAGGCGGTCGCCGCGTACGAGGGCAGGGCGAGTTCGTACGGCAGATCCACGCCGGGGTTGAACTGCGGCGCATCGATGCTGTCGTCGAAGTTCAGGATCTGTGAGAGCAGGATCACGCCGTTGAAGTCGATCGACTTGTCGTTCTCCAGCACGTTGATCAGCGCGGCCGAGCGCGTGGTCCCGTAACTCTCGCCGAACAGGAACTTCGGCGAATTCCAGCGATCGTGGGCCGACAGGAACTGCACGATGAAGTTCGCGAACGCGTGCGCGTCCTGATCCACGCCCCAGAACGCCTTGTCCTTGTCCTTGCCGCGCAGGTGGCCGAAGCCCGTCCCGGGCGCATCGATGAACACGAGGTCGCTCGCATCGAGCAGGCTGTACTCGTTGTTCACCACCGCGTACGGCGCGGGCGGCACGTGCCGATCGCCCGGGACCACGACGCGCACCGGGCCGAACGCCCCCATGTGCAGCCAGATCGTCGACGAGCCGGGGCCGCCGTTGTAGAGGAACGTGATCGGTCGGTGCGGATCCTCGCGATCGCCCTTGAAATACGCGACGTACGACATGCTCGCGGCGGGCGGCTGCGCGGCGGCGTCCGCCGCGGAACCCGGCGGGGGGGCGTCCTGATCCATCGGATCGGCGAGGTGCACGACCATCACGCCAGCCTCGGCCTCGTAGCGAATCGGACGTCCGCCGACCGTCACGGTGCCGTGGGTGATGCTGTGCGCATCGCGCAGGTACCGCTGCATCCCCGGCGGCAACGCCGTCGCCGGCGCGGCGTCCTGTGCGGCGCTCTTCGGGGCGCCGGGCGGGGCCTTCGCCGCGATCGCGCCCGGGGCGCACAGCGCGGCGAAGAGCACCGGCAGGCCGGCGATACAGGATGGCTTCATTCGCATGGACGACTCCGTCCGGTGTCCGGGGCGCGAACACCGATCGCGTTTGCCAGGGGTGCGGCGCCCGGGGCCGCGTCAAACGCGAAAGCATAAGAGCCGCGCCCGACTGCGTCTACCCCGGGGCGGCTTCCTCGTCCGGCGCGGGCGAGGTCCCGGGTTTAGTCAAATGGGCCCCGCCGCAGGCCGGCCGCGCGCTAGGATCGGAGCCGGCGTCATGCGACGGTCAGCGGAGGCGCACGTGCGACTGCCAGGCCCCATCTACGAGTCCCTGCCGAGCGCCTATGCGGTCATCGGTGCGGCCGCGCTCGGCCTGTCCGCCATCGACACGCGGAACTGGCGCGCCGCCTCGACGTTCTCGATCGGGTTCGCGGCGCTGGTCGCCGCGCTGACGATCCACCTGCGCCGCCGGGATTTCCGCGACAGGCGACGCCGCTACAGCGGCGGGCCGATTCCGCCGGCCACGCCGCGACCGCCCCGGCACTAGCCCTTGTCGAGCACCACGGTATCGGTGCCGTCGGCGTCGGCCCGCTGTCGCGCGCGCGTCGACCGCTCGTCGATGTAGGTGATCTCGTGCTCGCCGATGACCACGACGTCGCCGTCGTTCAGGTTGTGCCGCCGGATGCGCTTGGAGCGCAGGTAGATCCCGTTGGTGCTGTTCAGGTCCTCGATCAGGCACGAGTCGGCCCGAGTGAGGATCTGGCAGTGATGCCGGCTCACGAACTTGCTGTCGATCTGCAGGTCGTTGTCGGGCGTGCGCCCGATCACCAGCCGTCCCGGCCGCAATTCCCGTTCGATCGTGGTCTCGCCGCGGTGTGCGACCAGGATCCGCCCGACCGCGGGACCGGCGGCCGTCGCGTCGAGCGCGGCGGCCTTCGCGAGGTTCGGCGCGTGCATCCGGTTCGTTCGAGAGGCGTACTCGACCCATTGCAGCTCGTGGATCGCCGCGTCGAGATCCTCCGGCAGCACGCGGTCGGATTCCCGCGCGAACGCGGCCATCATCGCGGTGTCGCACAGCGTGTTGACCAGGCGCGGCACGCCGCCGCTGTAACGGAAGATCGCCGGGTAGGTCTCCTCCGCGAAGATCCGGCGTCCCTCGGCGCCCGCGACCTCGAGGCGGTGATCGATGTACGCGGTGGTCTCCTCCGGCGTCAGCGCCGTCAGGTGGAACCGCAACCGCACTCGTTGCGCGAGCTGCACGAATTCCCGCGCGTTCAGCTTGTCGTTGAGCTCCGGCTGCCCGGCGAGGATGATGCGCATCGCCTTGTCCTTGGTCGTCTCGATGCCGGACAGCATCCGCACTTCCTCGAGCACCTTGTTGTTCAGGTTCTGCGCCTCGTCGACGATCAACAGCACGCGGCGGCCCGCGGCGTGCTGCTCTATCAGGAAATCGTTCAGCGTCGCGAGAACCTCGGCCTTCTTCATGCTGAACGGCGAGAAGCCGAACTGCACCAGCACCGACTGCAGGAATGCGGTCGGCGAGAGCTGGGTCTGATTGATCTGTGCGACGACCGTATCCGGCTGCAGTTCGCGCAGGAAGGTCTCGATCAACGTGGTCTTGCCCGCGCCGATTTCACCGGTGATCACGACGAAACCGTCCGTGAACCAGATCGTCGACTCCATGTACGCCTTCGCCCGGGCGTGCTGCTTGCTCAGGTAGAGAAACTGCGGGTCCGGGCTCAGCCGGAACGGAAGTTCACGAAGCCGGAAGAGTTCTAGATACATCGCGCCAACCGTTTGGGTCCCGGGTCCTTGTCGAACGACATCGTCCGTTCCGCTTACGTCCAGCGAATCGATTTTAGGGCATTTTGCATCGCGACATCGCGGTCCTTCGCTCGTGCGCTCACGATCGTGCAGTGGCCGAGCTTGCGTCCCGGGCGCGGTTCCTTGCCATAGTCGTGATACGCGAGTCCCTCGATCCGCAGCAGCGATTCCCGGTCCGGCATCGAGCCGAGGAAGTTGATCATCGCGGTGTGCCCGAGCGGGCGGGTGCTACCGAGCGGCAGCCCGCAGATCGCCCGCAGGTGATTCTCGAACTGGCTCGTCACGCAGCCATCGATGGTCCAGTGCCCGGAGTTGTGCACCCGAGGCGCCATTTCGTTGGCCAGCAGTCGTCCGTTCACCACGAAGAACTCGATCGCCAGCACGCCGACGTAATCGAGGCTGCGCATCACCCGCCGGATGTACGACGCCGCGAGACGCTCGAGCGCCTCGTCGTGGTACGGCGCGATCCCGTACCGCAGGATCCCGTCGCGATGCGTATTCGCGGACAGCGGATAGAGTGCGATCTCGCCGTCGATCCCACGCGCCCCGACGACCGAGACCTCGGCGGAAAACCGCTGGTGCTTCTCGTAGATGAGGTCGCGCCCACCGAGCGTTTCGAGTGCGCGATCGAACTCGGCAGGCTCGCGCAGCAGCACCTGCCCCTTGCCGTCGTAGCCGAGGCGGCGGGTCTTCAGAACGCCGGGCAGACCCAGCCGTCGCGCCGCGCGCTCGAGATCCGCGCGTCCCTCGACCGCCGCGTGCGGCGTGACCGGGATTCGCAACCGGGTGAACAGCGACTTCTCCGCCAGCCGATCCTGGGACACTTCGAGAGCGGCCGGGCCGGGCCGGATCGGGATCGTGTGCGCGAGCGGCGCGAGCGCGCCAGCGGGTACGTTCTCCCAGTCGAAGGTCAGGACGTCGCAGCGCTTCGCGAGGTCCGCGAGCAATGCCGGATCGGTGAGCTCGCCGACGAGCATCGGCGCGAATTGCGCCGCGGGCGCGGTGGCGCTGCGGTCGAGGAACAGGCAGCGCAGTCCGAGCGGGGCCGCCGCGAGCGCGAGCATGCGACCAAGCTGCCCGGCGCCGACGATCCCGACTCGGCTGGGAATCGATCCGGTCACGGAGTCCGGGGGTCGGGCCGCGACAGCACGGCAGCGGTTTGCGATTCCCGGAACGCATCGAGCGCGATCCGAATCGCGGGGGACTCGTTCGCGACGATCGCGGCCGCGAACAACGCCGCATTCTTCGCGCCGGCACTGCCGATCGCGAAGGTCGCGACCGGTATTCCGGCCGGCATCTGCACGATCGACAGCAGGGAGTCCATGCCGTTCAACGCCTTCGACTGCACCGGGACGCCGAGCACCGGAACCGAGGTCTTTGCCGCCGTCATGCCGGGCAGATGCGCCGCGCCACCGGCGCCGGCGATGATCGCCTTCAGACCCCGCTCGCGCGCGCTGGCCGCGTACTCGAACAACAGGTCCGGCGTCCGGTGAGCGGAGACGACCCGGACCTCGTGCGGTATCCCGAGAGAGGCGAGCATCTGCGCGGCGGGCTGCATCGTCTCCCAGTCGGACGAGGAACCCATGATGATCCCGATCAGCGCGTTCATGAGCGCTCCAGTGTACCAAACGCTCAACGGATCCACTGTTTCAGTTGGGCGAACAGCTCGCGGGCCGCCGCCGGCGGTCGGCCCGCGGCGCGCTCGCCGCGCGCCGCCTCGACCAGGCGCAGGAGCGTCGCGCGGTCCGCGGTCGGACAGGCCGCGAGGAACGCGTCGGCCGCCGCGGACTCGGTGCCGAGCAGCCGGTCGCGCCAGCGCTCGATCTGCTGGAACGCGCGCACCTGCCGGTCGTGCTCGCGTTTGCGCGCGTCGATCCTTGCGAGCACCGGTTGCGGATCGATGCGGCGCATCAGCTTGCCGATGTACTGCCGCTGGCGCAGTCGGGCGCCGCGCGCGCGCAGACGGCGCAGCTCGCGAATCGCTACGACCAATCCCTCCGGCAAGCCGAGCGCGTCGAGCTCCGCGTCCGGCCAGTCGGCGAGTTCGACCCCGAGATCCTGGACCGACGCGGCGGCGCGCTTGCGTGCGCTCTTGCTCGGACGCTCGCCGCCGGGTTCGGTCGAGTCCGCCGGTTCCTCGCTGCTCGTCATGCGCACCATGCTATCACCCGGACATCCGTTCAGCCGGCGCAATCCCGTCCCGGTACAATGGCCACAGCGCCCGCAGACCCGGGTGAGCAGGAGACCGCGATGGCGATCGCAACCCACGAGCCCACCCCCATGAACGAGAAGGACCTCGAATCGATCATCGCGCACGCGCTATCGGAAGCCGCGAAGCACGGGGCGTCGCAGGCCGAAGCCGCGGTGGGTCAAAACACCGGGCTGTCGGTCGGTGTGCGGCTCGGCGAGGTAGAGACGCTCGAGTATCAGCGCGACCGCAGTCTCGGCGTCACGGTGTACTTCGGGGGCCGCAAGGGCTCGGCGAGCACCGCCGACTTCACGGCCGATGCGGTTCGCGCGACGGTGGCGAAGGCCTGCAGCATCGCCCGGTTCACCGCCGAGGACGCCTGTGCCGGCCTCGCCGACGACGCGCTGATGGCGACGGCGATTCCGGACCTCGATCTCGCGCATCCCTGGGACCTCCCGGCCGAAGAGGCGATCGAGCTCGCGCGCGCGTGCGAGGCGGCTGCGCTGAACTACGATCCGCGGATCAACAATTCCGAGGGCGCCTCGCTCGGGACCCACCGCGCGCTGCACGTCTACGGCAACTCGCACGGATTCATCGGCGGCTATCCAACGACGCTGCACAGCCTGAGCTGCGTGGTCCTCGCCGGGACGGGCGAGCAGATGCAGCGCGACTACTGGTACACCTCCGCGCGGGACTGGCGCGACCTGCAGGACGGCGCCGAGGTCGGCCGCGAGAGCGCGCGCCGGACGATCGCGCGCCTCGGTCCGCGCAAACTCACGACGCGGCGTGCGCCCGTTCTCTTCGCCGCGGAGATCGCCCGGGGGCTGATCGGCCACTTCGCCGCGGCGATCAGCGGCACGAGTCAGTATCGCCGCGCGTCGTTCCTGCTCGAAGCGGTCGGCCGGCGCGTGTTCCCGCCGAGCTTCTCGATCGCCGAGCGTCCGCACATCCGCAAGGGTGTTGCGAGCGCACCGTTCGACGACGAGGGGGTGGCCACGAGGGATCGCGAACTCGTCGACGACGGCGTCCTGACGGGGTATCTGCTGTCGAGTTACTCGGCGCGAAAGCTCGGCCTCGTGTCGACCGGCAATGCCGGCGGCGCGCACAACCTGGTCGTCGCGCCGACGATCGACGGCGGCCTCGAAGCGCTCCTGCGTTCGCTCGACCGCGGACTCTACGTCACGGAACTGATGGGCCAGGGCGTGAATACCGTGACCGGCGATTATTCGCGCGGCGCGGCCGGCTTCTGGGTCGAGAACGGGCAGATCCAGTACCCGGTCGCCGAGATCACGATCGCGGGTCAGCTGTCGACGATGCTCGCGGGCATCGCCGCGGCCGGTGACGACGTCGACGACCGGGGCGGGGTGCGCGTCGGCTCGTTGCTGATCGCGGAAATGACGATCGCGGGCGACTGAGCCCCGGCAGGGCTCGTCCGGCTCAGGACGACGCGACCCAGTCCGCGAGGCTGCGCGCGGCGAGGACGTCGCTCGCCGCACGCTCGAGCGCCCGCACCAGCGCGTCGGCCGGCTCGGCGACGCCAGCGGCCGCGGGCTGGGCGGGCCGCGGCGCACGGACCGCCGCGAGGACGTCGGCCAGTCGAATCGCGCGTGGATCACGCCCGAGCCGCACCTCGTCGTCCCCTGTCGCGATCAACCCGGCGTGCTCGAGATCCTCGATCAGTGGGTCGAGCGCGGCCCCCCCGATGTCGAGCGCGTCGGCGAGCCGCGCCGGCGACCACCCGCCGCCCCCGTCGCGATGGTCCTGGCCGAGGCGGTACATGATCGAGAATGCGGCGCGCTCGCGCGAGCCCGCCGCGAGCGCGAGCCGGCCGTCGCGCAGGTATTGCGGGTTCTGCACGTAGAACGCGAGCTGGGCGCCGACCAGCAGGATCAGCCAGCTGAGATAAAGCCAGATCAGCGTCGTGAGCACGACCGCGAAACTCGTGTAGATCGCGACCATTCCGGACGATCCGACGATCAGGGCCGTATAGATCCGTCCGATCAGCGCCCACAGCACGCCCGCGCCCACGCCGCCCGCGATCGCCGCGACCGGCTTCACGCGCGTGCTCGGGATCAGCACGTACATCGTCGTGAACACGGCCATCACGACCACGTAGGGCACGGTCTTGCCGATCATGGAGAAGGTCCACTGCAGCGGCAGGGTCGCGTGCAGCCAGCGGGCGAACGGGCTGTCGTGCGCGGCCGCGAGCAGTCCGAGCGCAGCCGCGAGCAGCACGGGACTGACGATCACGACGCCGAGGTACTCGGCGAGGCGACGCAGCGCGCCGCGAGGCTTCGTGACCCGCCAGATCGCGTTGAACCCCGCCTCGACCTTGTGCATCGTCGAGACGACCGCGATCGCGAGGAACGCGAGGCCGATCGTGCCGAGCACGTCGCCGCGCAGATTGCCGACGAATCGCATCACGTGGCGCGCGAGCTCCGGCGCCGCCCGTCCTACGGGGCGGAAGAATTCGTAGAGGAACGCGGCGACGTTCGGGTGGGCGCCGAGGCCCTTCAGGATCGCGATGCTGAACGCGATCAGCGGCACGAGCGACAGCAGCGTCGAGTACGCGAGACTCATCGCCCGCAGGTTGAGTTCGGTGGCGAGCCAGTCCCGGAGCACCGCCGCCGGGAATCGCAGTGCGCGCAGCACCGGCCCCCAGGGCGGCGGGAGCGTTCGCGAGCGAACGAACAATCCGTGCTCGATGCGCTTCAGCACAGACGCCATGCGCCGAGCGTTACACGGGGGTTGCGCGGTTGGCAAGACTCGGCGCGCGCCGGGGCCGCGCCGGCGATCATCAGGCGGTGAGCATCGCGAGCGCCCGGCGGTAATTGTCGCTGGTGCGCGCGATGATCTCGGCCGGCAGGCGCGGGGCCGGCGGCTTCTTGTTCCACGGCAGCGACTCGAGATAGTCGCGGACCAGCTGCTTGTCGAAGCTCGGCGGATTCACGCCCGGACGATAGGACTCGACCGGCCAGAATCGCGAGGAATCGGGGGTGAGTACCTCGTCGATCAGCGTCAGCCGCCCGCCGGCATCGACGCCGAACTCGAACTTCGTGTCCGCGACGATGATCCGGCGCTCGCGCGCATGCGCGGCGGCGAAACGGTAGATCTCGAGCGCGATTCGCCGGATCTCGTCGGCGAGCTCGCGTCCGACCCGTCGTGCGATCGTCTCGAAATCGACGTTCTCGTCGTGTTCGCCCGCCGGCGCCTTCGCCGCGGGCGTGAAGATCGGCTCCGGCAATGCGTCGGCGATCCGCAATCCCGGCGGCAGTGCGACCCCGCAGACCTCACCGGTCGCGACGTAGTCGCGATACCCCGAGCCGATCAGATAACCGCGGACGACCGCCTCCACGGGCAGCGCGGTCAACCGCTTCACCACCACCGCGCGGCCCGCAAGCTGGCGCCGCTCCTGCGGATCGTCGACGACGTCCTCGACCGCGAGGTTCGACAGATGATTCGGTACGAGGTGCCGGGTCTTGTCGAACCAGAACATCGAGATGCCGTTCAACACCCGGCCCTTGTCCGGGATCGGATCGGGCAACACGACGTCGAACGCGGAGAGTCGATCGGTCGTCACGATCAACCAGTGCTCCGCGTCGACCTCGTAGATGTCGCGGACCTTGCCCTGATGGACCTTCTTCAGGCCCTGCAGGCGGGATTCGAACATCGGCGGTAGTTCGGATTTCGGTTCCAAGTGCGTGGCGTCCGGCTGCTGATACCATGGACTGATCGCGGAGCGAACATTCTGGCGGCGGCGAATCGGCAGGTCAACGCAGATGGGATGGGAGGGCAAGTTCTTCGGGGCGTTGATCGGCCTGCTGGTCACGCGCAGCGTCTGGGGCGCGGTGATCGGCGCGTTCATCGGCCAGGTCTTCGACCAGGAGCGCCGGGCCGCCGCGCGACCGCAGCCGTCGCTGCCGGCGGTGTTCTTCCGGACCATGTTCGAAGTGATGGGGCACGTCGCGAAGTCCGACGGCCGCGTCTCGGAGGCGGAGATCGAGGCGGCGCGCCGCACGATGCGCGAGCTGGGTCTCGGTCCGGATCAGGTGTCGGCCGCGATCGCGAGCTTCGGGGTCGGCAAGGCGCCGGGATACGACGTCGACGCGGCGGTCGCGCGCTTTCGCGCGGCCTGCGGGCCGCGGCGCGACCTGCTCGCGGCCTTCATGGAATTGCAGCTGCGCGCGGCGCTCGCCGGCAACGATCTATCGCCGCCGGCGCGCGCGATCCTCACGCGCGTCGCCGAGCAGATCGGGATCTCCGGCCTCGAGTTCGTGCGGATGGAAGCCTCGCTGCGCGGCCGCAGCGGCGGTGGTGCGCGCCCGCCGGGTGCGAAGCCGTCCCGGTCGCTCGCGACCTGCTACGCGGAACTCGGCATCGACGCGAGCGCGAGCGATCGCGAGGTCACGAAAGCCTATCGACGCCAGATGAGCCGGCACCACCCGGACAAACTGGTCGCCCGCGGCCTGCCGGAATCGATGGCGCAGGCGGCCAAGGAAAAGACGCAGCGGATCCAGGAGGCCTACGAGCAGATCCGCGCGGCACGCGGGATGCGATGATAGACTGATCGGCGTGGACCCGATCATCGCGCCATCGATCCTGTCGGCGGATTTCGCCCGTCTCGGCGACGAGGTCCGGGCGGTGCTGGCTGGCGGCGCCGACTGGATCCACTTCGACGTGATGGACAATCACTACGTGCCGAACCTGACCGTCGGGCCGGTGGTGTGCGCGGCTCTGCGCAAGGCGGGCATCGCCGCGCCGATCGACGTGCACTTGATGGTGTCTCCGGTCGATGCGCTCGCCGCGGAATTCGCGAAGGCCGGCGCGACCTCCATCAGCTTCCACCCGGAGGCTTCGCTGCACCCGGATCGGACGATCCAGCTGATCCGCGACGCCGGCTGCAAGCCGGGTCTCGCGTTCAATCCGGCGACACCGCTCGACTGGCTCCGCTACCTGATGGATCGGATCGATCTGATCCTGGTGATGTCGGTGAATCCCGGCTTCGGCGGGCAGCGGTTCCTGCCGTCGGCGCTCACGAAGCTCGCGGACGCCCGACGACTCATCCGGGAGAGCGGGCGGCCGATCCGGCTCGAGATCGATGGTGGCGTGAAGATCGACAACGTCGCCGAGATCGCGCGAGCCGGGGCCGATGCGTTCGTCGCCGGGACCGCGATCTTCGGGAGCGGGGACTACTCGACGACGATTGCCGCGATGCGCCTCGAGATCGAGCACGCCGCCGACGCGTCGGCGGCGTGCTCGACGGGCGTCTAGTCCTCGTCGTCCTCGTCATCCTCGTCGTCGTCATCCGCGACGATCCGGGCCGCTGACGCGCCCTTCGGCATCGTGGCGGCGCCCTTGTTGACCGGGACGACCAGCGGACGCGTCTTGACCTTGGGCCGCGCGTTGAACACGACGATCGTCTTGCCGGTCGCGCGCAGCAACCCCTGATCCTCGAGGACCTTGAGTACCCGGCCGGCCATCTCCCGGGAGCAGCCGACGAGCCGCGAGAGCTCCTGCCGGCTCACCTTGATCTGCATCCCTTCCGGGTGGGTCATCGCATCCGGTTCGCCACACAGATCCATGATCGCGTGTGCGACGCGACCGGTGACGTCGACGAACGCGAGGTCGCCGAGCTTGCGGTTGGTCCGATCCAGCCGGGTCGCGAGCTGCGTCGCGAGCTCGAAGATCAATCCCGGGCTCTCCGCGGCGATCTGGCGAAAGCGCGGATAGGTCATTTCCGCGAGCTCGGACTGTTGCCGCGTGCGCACCCAGGCGCTGCGGGTCGGCTGCTCGTAGAACAGGCCCATCTCGCCGAAGAATTGCCCCTTGTTGAGGTAGGCGAGGACCATCTCGTTGCCGTCCTCGTCCTCGATCATCACTTCGACCGAGCCGCTGATGATGTAGTAGAGGATGTCGGGCAGGTCGCCGGCGTGGATGATCACGGTCTTCGATGGGACCGTTCGAATCCGGCAATAGCTCAGGAAACGATTGATCGCCGGAATGTCGCTCAAGGTTTTCGCGCCGTCTTCCATATCGTCTCCCTATGCTCTCCCTCGATTGACCCGACGCGCCGGGTTGCGGCGGTGCCCGCCGAAGTTTTATTACATAAGTCCCGGGATCGCAAGCCGATCCGGCGCGCTTCAGGTGAAATAGGCGGTGCGCGTCATCACCCGCGAGACGAGGTGCATCGCGGCTCGCACGGGCAACGGCAGGTCGATCCCGCCCAGCGCCTCCGCGGTCCTCCCATGGCGCGACTCCTCGTCGCGCATCCTCTCGAGGATCGCGCGGCTGCGCTGGTCCGCGGTCGGCAGGCGCTCCAGGTGGCCGCCGAGATGGGTCTCGACCTGGCGCTCGGTCTCGCGAATGAATCCGAGACCGGCTCGATCGCCGAAGGCGCCCGCGAGCGCGCCGATCGCAAGAGAGCCCAGGTACCACAGCGGATTGAAGCGGCTCGGCTCGCCGCCGAGCTCGGCCAGGCGTTGTTCGCACCACCCCAGATGGTCATTTTCCTCGATTGCCGCCTGGCGCATCGCCGCGGCAACCTGCGGGTCGCGGGCGACCAGCGCCTGGCCTTGATACAGGGCCTGGGCGGCGACCTCGCCGGCGTGATTCACCCGCATCAACCGGGCCGATTCGCGACGCTCGGGTTCGCTCAGCGGCGAGTCGGCGTCACCCGCGGGCGCGGCGCGTTGGCCACGGGTGTGGGTAGGAGCCGCTAACACCTTGATTGCTTTGTCTATTTCACCGATCAGGCGGTCGAGCGGACGGTAGTCGCGTGGTTCCATGCGAGCGATTATATAATGAGTGATCGGGGACGCGCCGGCCTCGCGTCGGCGAACGCGCACCGACGGGGGCTGGCAACCGCGCGCGGCCTTCTGTACACTCTCGCGCCTTTCGACGCGCTCCTCGGAGCGCCCTGCAACAGAGTGGGTCCATGTACACGGAATTCGCGAAACCCGAAGAAACCCGCGGCGACTGGTTCGTCGTCGACGCCGCCGGCAAGACCCTCGGCCGGCTGGCCTCGCAGCTTGCGCTGCGTCTGAAAGGCAAGCACAAGCCGACTTACGCGCCGCACCAGGATCTTGGCGACCACATCATCGTGATCAACGCGGGCGCGGTCCGCGTGACCGGGGCCAAGTTGAAGGACAAGTTCTACCACCGGCATACGGGCTACGTCGGCAACTTGAAGAGCATCGCGCTCGGGAAGCTCCTTCAGGAGCACCCCGAGCGCGCGATCGAGTTCGCGGTCAAGGGGATGCTGCCGAAGGGTCCGCTGGGCCGTCGCATGTACCGCAAGCTGCACGTCTTCGGAGGCAGCGAGCATCCGCACCAGGCGCAGCAGCCCAAGGCGCTGGAGCTCAATTAGTCGGTCAAGGATCTCAGGAACCTCAATTCATGGCACAGAACGCAGCCTCCCAGTCCTTTTACGGCACCGGACGACGCAAGACCTCGAGCGCGCGGGTGTATCTCACGCCGGGCACCGGCCAGGTCGAGATCAACGGCCGGTCGCTCGACGAGTTCTTCGGTCGCGAGACCGGACGCATGATCGTCCGTCAGCCGTTTCAAGCGGTGGACATGGACGGCAAGTTCGACATCGACGTGCACGTGACCGGCGGCGGCATCACCGGCCAGGCCGGCGCGATCCGTCTCGGCATCACCCGCGCGCTGATGGCCTACGACGAGACCCTGCGTTCGGGCCTGCGCAAGGCCGGGTTCGTCACGCGCGACGCGCGCGAGGTCGAACGCAAGAAAGTCGGGCGGCGCAAGGCGCGGCGCGGAACCCAGTTCTCCAAGCGCTGAGCGTGCGCACGGCGCCGGTATGCGATTCTTCTTGGGGGATCGTCTAGCGGTAGGACAACGGACTCTGACTCCGTTTACCTAGGTTCGAATCCTAGTCCCCCAGCCAATTGTCAGGGGGCCCGCGTTCGCAGGCCCCCTCTCCCTCCGGAGCGCGACTCGGCATGTCGGTTGAACGCAATTCGGGTGGCCAAGCGGCGTTGCTGGCGCTCGGTGCACTCGGCGTCGTGTTCGGCGACATCGGCACGAGCCCGTTGTACGCGCTGGCCGGTTGTTTCACCGGCGCGCATCTCGCCGTTTCCCCCGACAACGTCTTCGGCGTGCTGTCGCTGATCTTCTGGGCGCTCACGCTCGTCGTTCTGGTGAAATACGTCTCGGTCGTCCTGAACGCGGACAACAAGGGCGAGGGCGGCGTGCTCGCACTGACCGCGCTCGTCGTGAATACCGATCGGGAGAGTCCGCGGAAAAAGCTGTACGCGATGCTCGGCATCCTCGGCGCCGCGCTCTTCTTCGCCGACGGCGCGATCACGCCGGCGATTTCGGTGCTGAGCGCGGTCGAAGGCCTGCAGGTCGCCGCACCGGCGTCGCAGATCCCGGTGCTGCCGATCACCCTGCTGGTGATGGTCGGCCTGTTCATGATCCAGAAGCACGGCACCGGGTCGGTCGGCACCGTGTTCGGTCCGGTGATGCTCGGGTGGTTCGCGGTGATCGGGACGCTCGGCGCCTCCTGGATCGTGCGCGATCCGCGCGTGCTGCTCGCGATCAATCCGGTCGACGCGTTGTGGCTGCTCCGCCAGCATCGGCTCGAGTCGCTCGCGGTGATCGCGGGCGTGTTCCTGACCGTGACCGGTGGCGAGGCGCTGTACGCGGACATGGGCCATTTCGGGAAGACCCCGATCCGCTACGCCTGGGTCACCGTGGTGATGCCCGCGTTGCTGCTGAACTACTTCGGGCAGGGTGCGATGCTGATCGAGCACCCGCAGGCGATCAGCAATCCGTTCTATCTGATGGCGCCCTCCTGGGCGCTGCTCCCCCTCGTGCTGCTCGCGACCGCGGCCACCGTGATCGCGTCGCAGGCGGTGATCTCGGGCGTGTTCTCGGTGACCAGCACCGCGGTGAGCCTCGGATTGCTCCCGCGCCTGCACATCGAGCACTCCTCCGCCGAGAACGTCGGGCAGATCTACGTGCCGACGATGAACTGGGTGCTGATGGTCGCAGCGCTCGCGCTGATCGTCGGCTTCGGAAGCTCCGCGGCGCTCGCCGGCGCGTACGGGCTCGCGGTCTCCGGTGCGATGACGATCGTCACGCCACTCACGCTCAGCTTGATCAAGTCGCGCTACGGTCGCGAGAGCCTGCCGTTGCGCGCGGGCATTGCCCTGCTGTTCATCGTCGATCTGGCGTTCCTGCTCGCGAACCTCACGAAGCTCGGGGAAGGCGGCTGGCTGCCGCTGTCCGCGGGACTGACGATCTACTGGTTGATGCAGACCTGGCAGCGGGGGCGCTCGAGTGTGCTGACCCGGCTGCTCCGCGAACAGAAGCCGGTCCAGGATTTCCTCGACGACCTCAAGCGAGACCCGCCGGTCCGCGTCCCGGGAACCGCGATCTTTCTCGATGCCAAGGCGTCGGGCATCCCGCGTGCCCTGCTCAACAACATCAAGTTCAACCGGGTGATGCACGAGCGGGTCGTGCTGCTCACGATCGTCACGCGCGAGGAACCCCGGATCCCGACCGCGAAGCGGCTCAACGTGACCGAGGTCGGCGCCGGGATCCTGCGGTTCGTCGCGCATTTCGGCTTCATGGAATCACCGAACATCGCCGAGATCCTGCGGCTCGCGGAGAGCCACGGCGTGCCGTACGAACCGGAGAAGACCACGTTCTTCCTCAGTCGCGAGGAACTGATTCCGGGGCGCCGGTCGGACCTGCCGCCGCTGCGGCGCCGCGCGTTCATTCAAATGGCGCGCAACGCCCAGGTGGTCGCCGATTTCTACGGGTTGCCGCCCGGACGGGTGGTCGAGATCGGGACCCGCGTCGAGATCTGAGCGGCGTTCGGGACGCCCGGAGGCGTCAGATCGAGATCCGCCGGACCCCGCCGTCCCCGGCGACCACGAGTTCGTCGGCGCCCCGCCGGGCGAACAGGCCCACGGTGACGACGCCTGCGATCGCGTCGATGCCGGCTTCCAGCGCCAGCGGATCCTCGATGCGCAGATTGTGCACGTCGAGGATCACGTTGCCGTTGTCGGTCACGAAGCCCTGTCGCCATACCGGCTCGCCGCCGAGCGCGGCCACGCGCCGCGCGACGTAGGAGCGCGCCATCGGGATCACTTCGACCGGCAGCGGGAACGCGCCGAGCACATCGACCAGCTTCGCGTCGTCGATGATGCAGACGAACCGTGCCGATGCGGCCGCGACGATCTTCTCGCGGGTCAGCGCGCCGCCGCCGCCCTTGATCAGGGCGCCGTGCGGCGTCGCCTGATCGGCGCCGTCGACGTAGAGCGGGAGGTCGCCGGCGCTGTTCAGATCGAGTTCCGGAATTCCGGTCTCTCGCAGGCGTGAGGAGGTTGCACTCGAGCTGGAGACCGCGCCGCGTACTCGCAGCCGGCTCGATCCGAGTGCCTGGATGAATTCGTCGACCGTCGAGCCGGTGCCGATCCCGAGGACCATGTCGTCCTCGACGTAACGCAGCGCCGCTTCGGCTGCCGCTCGCTTCTTCGCGCGTGTGTCCACGAGTTTTCCGATCCTCAGAAACGACTGTGCCCGCTTTCGCGGGCACAGTCGGTTTGATTCGAAGGCTTACTTCTTCTTGGCGGCCTTCTTCTTGGCTACCTTTTTCTTGGCCTTCTTCGCTTTCGCTGCCATGTTGAAAACTCCGTTGTCGGGTTAGTCCGGGGACCGAGTATATACACGAATCATCAAATTACAAGCAATACGTCACCTCGATCCCTCACGGATGTGGTAGCCGTGCTGGTGTTCATTCGAGCGAGAGGATGAAGTCCCACTGCGTCTTCGTCACCGGCGTCACCGACAATCGGTTGCCGCGTCTCAGGATCATGAGCTCCCGGAGTTCGCCGCGCGCGTGCGAACGCAGCTCCTGCAGCGTGATCACCCGATCGAGCTTGCGCACGAGGCGCACGTCGACGACGTACCAGCGCGGCGCGTCCGGCGTGCCGATCGGATCGTAGTGGGCGTTCTGCGGATCGAACGCGGTCGGGTCGGGGTACGCCTCGCGGGCCACCTCGACGATGCCGACGATGCCGGGCTCGGCGCAGCCGGAGTGATAGAAGAACGCCCGGTCGCCCTTGCGAAACTCGTCGCGCAGCATGTTGCGCGCCTGGAAGTTGCGCACGCCGTCCCAGGCAGTGACCTTGCGGGGCTGAACGGCGAGGTCGTCGATCCCGAAGGTCTCGGGCTCGGATTTCATCAGCCAGTGATTCATCGACGCGCCTCCGCGAACGTGGTCAAGCCGCTCTCGGTCGCGAGTGCATCGAGCCGCAGATCCCAGCGTTCGGCCGGGATCGCCTCGACGCGCTGGCAATCGAAGGCAATGCCGATCAATCGCGGCCCGTGCCAGGCGCACCGCCGTGCGCGGAACGCGAACGCGCGGTCGTAGTACCCTCCGCCCATTCCGAGCCGGTGCCCGTGACGGTCGATCCCGACCAGGGGAACGACGACGAGATCCAGCCACCGTGCGCCGATCGGTCGACCGGAGCGGTGCGGTTCGGGAATCCCGTACGCGCCCGGGCGCATCCGCCCGACGAGCGGATAGAAGCGCAACGCCCGCCGACGCTGGTTCGCGACGACCGGCAGGACCAGCCGGACGCCGCGCCGGCGCGCGCTCGCGATCAGCAGTGAGGTGTCGAGCTCGCTGTGCATCGGAACGTAGATGGCGACCGTCGCACCCGCCGCGAACCGATGCAGCCGGGTGATGGCGAGCGCCGCGGCGCGAGAGCGCGCCGCGCGTTCCTCGGGAGACAGCGCGCGCCGCCGCGCGCGCAAGTCGGTGCGCAAGGCCGTTTTGCCGGTCTTCATCGTCTCGTGGTCGTGGAATGGATGGCGCCACCCGCCTGTGCCGTCTTGGACCGTTGCTCCCGACCTGAGCAACAGGTGGGACCGACTGCGGCAATTAAGGCTTTCCGCTCGGGGCGGACTTGCACAATGTTGCCAGCAAGACTCAAGTCCCTGGGGTTTACAAATTAGGGTCGAGAGGTAACCCGATCCGCATCGAACACCGCAGGCGGCGCCAAACCTGAAACTATCGCAGAAGGGCGTCTCAAAGCTCGAGCTGCTGGCCCTTCTCCAATGCCGACTCTACCCGCTCGCGCAGGATACGCAAGCGTCCGCCGACCTCGGTCTCCAGGTGCGAGTCGCTTTGCCGCACCCGCAGCAGTTCGTTCGCCATGTTCAAGGCCGCGATCACGGCGATCCGGTCGAGACCGACCACCTTGCCGCCATCGCGGATCTCGCGCATCCGTGCATTCAGGAATTCCGCAGAATCCAGCAGCGCCGAGCGCTCCTCGGGCGGGCAGCTGATCTGATATTCCTTCTCCAGGATACGAACCGTGACCCGGGCCGGCGCGTCGTTCATTGCTGTTCCATCGATTTCAGCCGTCCGATCATCGCTTCCACCCGGGCGCGTACCTGCTCGTTCTTCTGCAGCAGGTTCGCGCGCTCGCTGGTGAGCGCTTCCTGACGCTGGCGCAACGCACGGTTCTCCTCCTTGATCTGGCCGACGGTCGTGATCAAGTCGTCCAAGCGCTTCTCGAGCCGCTTGAGCTCGAGTTCGACGGCGGATTTCGCTGCGGGATCGCCCATGGGACGGGAATATAGAGCCCAGCCCACCGCATTGCAAAGGGCGCCGCGCGGGCCATGGGGTATCATGCCGGCATGATCTCGGACATCCGGTTCAAAGACTTCGAGGACGTTCTCGCGGCCGCCGGCAGTCACGCGGACGCCGCCGAGGCCCACGGGTCCTTGTGCGGCGCATTGTGCGCGACCTCGCCGTACCGGATCGAGGACTGGGTCAACGAGATCCTGCCGGACCGCTCGTCCCTGTCGCCGGAGGACGTCGCGATGATCGAGCGGGTATTCAGCGCGACCGCGGCGGCGTTCGGCGACCAGGGGATGGCGTTCGCGCCCCTGCTGCCCGACGACGAGCAGCCGTTGACGGGCCGGACGAACGCCCTGGCGCTGTGGTGCACCGGCTTCCTGTATGGGCTCGGCGCCGGCCGGATCGCCGACCTCGATGCCTTGTCCGGCCACGTCGGCGAAATCGTCCGCGACTTCAGCGAGATCGCCCGCGCGAGCGGTGAGGATGCCGACGGCGACGAGGCGAACGAGCAGGCATACGCGGAACTGGTCGAATTCATTCGCGTGGCGGCGCAGGTGGTGTTCGAGGAGTTGCATCCGCTGCGGGCGCAGGTGTTCTCGCCGAGCCGGAAGTTGCACTGAGCACGGCGGTTTCAGGCGTGGACCGTAAGGAATTCGGCCGCCGACGCGCGCACTTGATGCGGTCGCTCGGCCGCGACGCGATCGCGATCCTGCCGGCCGCGCCGGTGCGAACCCGCAACGGCGACATCGAGTATGCCTACCGGCAGGACAGCTATTTCCATTACCTCACGGGCTTTCCGGAACCCGACGCGGTCGCGGTGTTCGCGCCGGGTCGAGCGCAGGGCGAGTACCTGCTGTTCGTGCGCGAGCGCGACCGTGAACGCGAGGACTGGGATGGGCCGCGCGCCGGCCCGGAAGGCGCGGTCGAGCGTTACGGTGCGGACGACGCGTTTCCGATCGCCGACATCGACGAGATCCTCTTCGGCCTGATGGAAGGGCGGCCGAAGATCCACTACACGATGGGCATCAACGAAGAATTCGATCCGCGCGTCCTCGGCTGGGTCAACGCGCTGCGGGTCGAAGCGCGCCATGGGACCTGCGCGCCGCAGGAGATCGCCGCGCTGTCGCATCTGATCGACGACCTGCGCCTGGTCAAGAGTCGCGCGGAACTCGCCACGCTGCGCCGGGCGGCCGAGATCACGGTCGGTGCGCACCGGCGCGCGATGCGCTTCGCGCGCCCGGGCGTCACCGAGTACGAGGTTGCCGCGGAACTCGCGCACGAATTCCAGCGACACAACGCCCAACATGCCTACCACCCCGTGATCGGCGGCGGCGCGAACGCCTGTATCCTGCACTACCGGAGCAACGACCAGGTGCTGCGCGACGGGGATCTGCTGCTGATCGACGCCGGTTGCGAATTCGACTGCTACGCGTCCGACGTCACGCGCACGTTTCCGGTCGGCGGGCGATTCACGGCGGCGCAGCGCGCGGTGTACGAGGTCGTGCTGCGCGCGCAGGCGGCGGCGATCGACAAGGCGCGTCCCGGAAACGACTGGAACGACCCCCACGAGGCCGCGGTTCGCTCGATCACGCACGGCCTCGTCGAGATCGGTTTGCTGAAGGGGCGTCCGGCCCGGCTGATCAAGGAAGGCGCGTATCGGGAGTTCTTCGGGCACCGCACCGGGCATTGGCTCGGCCTCGACGTTCACGACGTCGGGGACTACAAGGTTGACGGCGAATGGCGCCAGCTGGAACCTGGGATGGTCATCACGGTCGAACCGGGAATCTACGTGCGCCCGTCCCCGCGGGTCCCGAAGGAATTCTGGAACGTCGGGGTGCGCATCGAGGACGACCTGTGGATCGGCGCGGAGGGCCCCGAGGTGCTGACGGGGGCCCTCGAGAAGGACCCCGACGCCGTGGAGCGCTTGGTGCAATCGTGACCCGCAAAGTCGATATCGCGATCGTCGGCGGAGGCATGGTCGGCGCGAGTCTCGCGGCCGCGCTGCGGCCGCTCGAGCTGTCCGTCGCCGTGATCGAGGCGGTGCCGTACGACGGCGCCGCACAGCCGAGCTTCGACGAGCGCACGACCGCGCTGTCGAACGGCAGCCGGCGGATCCTCGAGGCGATCGGCGTCTGGGCCGACGTCGAGGCGGCGGCGATGCCGATTCGCAAGATCCACGTCTCGGATCGGGGCCGGTTCGGTTTCGCGCGCATCGACTCCGGCGAACTCGGTCTCGCCGCGCTCGGCTACGTCGTGCCGAACCGTGCGCTCGGCGCGGCCTTGTGGCAAGCGATCCAGCGGGAACCGTCCCCGCAGGTGTATTGCCCCGCGCGACTCGACACCGTGGTCTGCGAGCCCGATGCGGTCGCGTTGCGGGTCGAGACCGCCGACGGCACACCGACATCGCTCGAGGCGCAGCTCGTGGTCGCGGCCGACGGCGCGCACTCGGTCGTGCGGCAGGCGGCCGGTATCGGCATGGAGACTCGCGACTACGATCAGAGCGCGATCATCACCACCGTGCTGCCGCAGCGCTACCATGAGCAGGTCGCGTACGAACGCTTCACCGAGTCGGGCCCACTCGCGCTGTTGCCGCTCGCCGACGGGCGCTGCACGCTGGTGCTGACCGTGCGACGCGCCGACGTCGACTCGATGCTCGGCGCGTCCGACGCCGAGTTCCTCCGGGAGGTCCAGGATCGGTTCGGATTCCGTCTCGGCCGCTTCCTCCAGGTGGGTCGTCGCGTCGTCTATCCGCTCGCGCTCACGCAGGCGCGTGCGACCAGCGGCCTGCGCTGCGCGATCGTCGGCAACGCCGCGCAGAGCCTGCATCCGGTCGCCGGCATGGGATTCAACCTCGGTCTGCGCGACGTCGCCACCCTCGCCGAACTCGTCGCGCAACGGCGAGGCGTGGACCGCCGCGACGTCGGCGCGGCCGATCTCCTCGCGAGCTACGATGCGTGGCGGCGCAGCGACCGCCGCGCGATCACCTGGTTCACCGACGGCCTCGTGCGGGTATTCGCGAACCCCTCGCCATTCGTTCGCCAGGGGCGCAATCTCGGTCTGCTGGCCTTCGACCTGCTGCCGCCGGCGAAGCGCGCGCTGTCCGCGCTCAGTACCGGCGCGCTCGGCCGGGTACCGAAGCTCGCGCGCGGGGTCGGGCTGCGATGAGGCTCGAGTTCGACGTTGCGATCGTCGGCGCGGGACCGGTCGGATCGGTGCTCGCGGCGCTGCTCGTCACGAGGCGCGTGTGCGCGCCCGGACGGATCGCGCTGATCGATCCGCAGCTCGCCCGCGATGGCGACGGCGCCGACTGGGACCTGCGGGTCTTCGCGATCAACCGCGCCTCGCAACGGCTGCTCGCGGCGAGCGGCGTCTGGGCACGGCTGCCGCGCTCGCGGATCAACCCCTACGAGCGTCTGTGCGTCTGGGACGCGACCGGGTCGGCCGCAGGCGCGGGATCGCTGACGTTCGATTGTGCGGAGATCGGCGAACCGGACCTCGGCAGCATCGTCGACGGACGCTCCCTGAAGTGGCACGCGCTGCAGGCCGCGCGAGCGCTCGGCGTCGTCGTCGTCGAGGCCGACGTGCGCGCGGTGTCGATCGAGGAGACCGCGGCGCGCATTCGGCTCGGCGACGGACGCGACCTGTCGGCCGGGCTCGTCGCGGTCGCCGACGGATCGGAGTCGCCGACACGGCAACGCCTCGGGATCGGCACCGCCGGGCACAGTTACGCGTCGGACGCGCTGATCGCGCACGTCACGACCTCGGTCGCCCACCAGGACTCGGCGTGGCAGCGGTTCCTGCCGACCGGACCGCTCGCGTTCCTGCCGCTCAGCGACGGACGTTCCTCGATCGTCTGGAGCCTGGTCCGCGACGAAGCCGACCGACTGTGCGGGCTCGATCCGACGTCGTTCGGCGAAGCGCTGGAGGTGGCGAGTGCGGGCGTGCTCGGCAAGACGCGGCTCGACACCGGCCTCGGCCGCTATCCGCTGCGGCTGCGCACCGCCGAGCAGTTCGTTCGCGAGCGCGTCGCGCTGGTCGGTGATGCCGCGCACGCGGTGCATCCGCTCGCCGGGCAGGGATTGAACCTCGGGCTGCTCGATTGCGGGGCGCTGGTCGCCGTGCTGGAGGCCGCCGCGGATCCGCGCACGTTCGGCGATCGGCGCGTGCTGCGGCGCTACGAACGCTGGCGCAAGAGCGAGGTACTGCCCGCGGCCGCCGGGTTCGATGCGTTCGACCGGTTGTTCTCGAACGCCGATCCGGTGCTCGCGGCGCTACGCTCCACCGGGCTCGGGCTGGTCGCGCGGGCACCGTTCGCGAAACGCTGGTTCGCCGCGCAGGCGCTCGGCACGGCCGGCGATCTTCCGCCGTTCATCGCCGCCCGAGACGACATCACAGGCGATCGATCTTCGCCGCGCAGATGAAATCGTTCACGGACAGGCCGCGGATCGAGTGGGTCCGGTAGCGGACCCTGCACCGATCGTAGCCGACCTCGAGATCCGGGTGGTGATCCTCGGTGTTCGCGACGTGCGCGATCGCGTTCACGAAGCTCATCGTCCGGTAGAAGTCGCGAAACCGGAACGAGCGGACGATGCCCTTCGCCTCGTCGTCGAGGGTCCAGTCGCGATGCAGGCGGGCGAGCAGCGCCTCGGCATGCGCGCGCGACAAGGGTTCGACACCGCCTTCGCAGGGCGCGCACCGGCGATCGGACAGTTCGACGGCGTCGTCGCGCTCGCTCATCCGGTCTTCCGGGCGAAACGCCGCTCGACGTAGCGCTCGACGAGGTCCTGGAACTCCTCGGCGATCCGTTGTCCTTTCAACGTCACGGTCTTCTCGCCATCTTCGTACACCGGCGCGACCGGTACCTCGCCCGTGCCGGGGAGGCTGATGCCGATGTTCGCGTGCTTGCTCTCGCCCGGGCCGTTGACGACGCAGCCCATCACCGCGACCGTCATGTCCTCGACCCCGACGCGCTCCTTGCGCCATTGCGGCATCCGATGCCGCAGGTGGCTCTGGATCTTCTGCGCGAGCTCCTGGAAATAGGTGCTCGTCGTGCGTCCGCAGCCGGGACACGCGACGACCATCGGCGTGAACGCGCGCAAACCCATCGTCTGCAAGATCTCCTGCGCGACGATCACTTCCTGGGATCGATCGCCGCCGGGTTCCGGGGTCAGCGACACACGGATCGTGTCGCCGATGCCGTCCTGCAGCAAGACGCCGATCCCGGCGGTCGACGCGACGATGCCCTTGCTGCCCATTCCCGCCTCGGTCAGTCCGAGGTGCAGTGGATAATCGCAGCGCTTCGCGAGCATCCGATACACGACGATCAGATCCTGCACGCCGCTGACCTTCGCGCTGATCACGATCCGGTCGCCGGGCAATCCCAGCGCTTCGGCCCGCTCGGCACTCGTGAGCGCCGATACGACGATCGCCTCGCGCATCACGTCGAGCGCTGCGCGCGGCGTTGCCTGCCGCGAGTTCTCGTCCATCATCCGCGTGAGCAGATCCTGATCGAGGCTCCCCCAGTTCACGCCGATCCGCACCGGCTTCCCGTACCGGCACGCGACCTCGATCATCTCGGCGAACTGCGGATCGCGCTTGCTGCCCCGGCCGACGTTGCCCGGATTGATCCGCAGCTTCGAGAGCGCCTCGGCGCAGGCGGGGTGCGCCTTGAGCAATCGATGGCCGTTGAAGTGGAAGTCGCCGACCAGCGGCACCGCGATTCCCTGCGCGTCCAGCCGCTCACGGATCCGCGGTACGGCCGCGGCGGCCGCTTCGTTGTTCACCGTGACGCGGACGATCTCCGAGCCGGCGCGGGCGAGCAGGGCCACCTGCGCGACGGTCGCCTCGACATCGGCGGTATCGGTATTGGTCATCGACTGTACGACGATCGGGGCGCTGCTGCCGATGGTCACGGAGCCGACTTTGACGCTGCGGGAGTGTCTGCGCGCGATCATGTCCGAGTGGTTCGATCCAGGGCGAGCTTGCCCCGCCGCCTATTCTAGCGCGCCGCGTTTCGGTATGACGGCGAACCGTTACGCGGCATAATGCGCCCGATGAACGCCAGACCCCTTCAGTCCAGCGTGGGTGGCGCACGGTGTTCGAACTGTCGCCGGCCCGCTCGGGATTGCGTGTGCCCACGCGGCGTCCCGGGTGCCGCCGGACCGCCCCGGCCGCGGGTCGGGCGAGCGACCCAGGGCCGCGCCGGGAAGGGCGTGACCACCGTCAGCGGCCTGCCGTTGTCGCCAGCGGAGCTCGATGCGCTCGCCGCGCAGCTTAAGAAGCTGTGCGGCTCCGGCGGGACCGTGCGCGACGGAGTGATCGAGATCCAGGGCGAGCATCGGGAACGCATCGTCGCGGAACTCGTGAAGCTCGGCTGGCCGGCGAAACGGTCCGGCGGGTGAACGCGTGAGGCGCCGCGCAGGGATGCTCGCGATCGCCGCCTCGGCCGCGATCGCGGTCGCCGCGCATGCCGCGCCGCGCTGCGGGTGCGCTGCGCCGACCGGCGATGCCGAGGATCGGTGGGCGCGGACGCTCGCGCGGATCTCCTCGGGCGTCGTGTCGATCCAGATCGACGTGCCGCGTGCGTTCGACACCGAATGGAACGAGACCGCGCAGGCCACCGGCTTCGTGATCGACGCGAAGCGCGGCCTGATCCTCACCAACCGGCACGTCGTGACGCCGGGACCGGTCGTCGCCCAGGCGATCTTCGAAAATCGCGAGGAAGTGCCGCTGTATCCGGTCTACCGCGATCCCGTGCACGACTTCGGCATCTTCCGCTACGACCCGAAGAAGCTGCACTACATCACACCGGCGCAATTGCCGCTCGACCCGGCCGGCGCGGTGATCGGGCGCGAGATCCGGGTCGTCGGCAACGATGCGGGCGAACAGCTGTCGATCCTCGCCGGCACGCTCGCGCGGCTCGACCGCGCGGCGCCGGACTACGGGTACGGTAAGTACAACGATTTCAACACGTTCTACTATCAGGCGGCGTCGAGCACGTCGGGCGGCTCCTCCGGCTCTCCGGTGATCGACATCCACGGACGCGTCGTCGCGCTGAATGCGGGCGGCGCGACCGGCACCGCGGCCAGCTTCTATTTCCCGTTGCCGGCGGTGGTGCGCGCGCTGAAGTACATCGACGCGGGCGAACCCGTGCCGCGCGGCACCCTCGAGACCGTGTTCCAGTACACGCCGTACGACGAGCTGAACCGACTCGGCCTCGACGCGACGACGGAAGCGCGCATCCGCCGCGAATTCCCGCAACTGACCGGAATGCTGGTCGTCCACGACGTGCAGCCGGGTTCGCAGGCGGCGCAGTTCCTGCAACCGGGCGACATCCTGCTGTCGATCGACGGCAAGCCGATCCCCGAGTTCTTCTCGCTGGAAAGGAGGCTCGACGATCACGTCGGCCGGCCGGTCCGCGTCGAGGTGGAGCGCGGCGGCGCGCGTCTCGCGCGCACGCTCACGGTCGTCGACCTGAATTCGATCACACCGGACGAGTACGTGGAGTTCGGCGACGCGGTCGTGAACCCGTTGTCCTATCAGGAAGCCCGCAGCTTCCATCTGCCGATCCGGGGCATCTTCGTCGCGGATCCTGGCTACGTGTTCGCGAGCGCAGGCATTCCGCGAGCGGCCCTGATCACCCGTTTCGACGGGCGTCGGGTCGACGATCTCGCGCAATTCACCGCCGTGCTCGCGACGCTCGCCGACGGGCAGCGGGCGACGGTGCGCTACGTGACCCTGCAAAACCCGCGTGCGTCCGAACTCAAGGCGATCCGGATGGACCGGCGATGGTTCCCGGCGCGCGACTGTACCCGCGACGACCGATTGGGAACCTGGGTGTGCCGGCGGCTCGCGCCGGGTCCGGCGCCGCAGCCGCTGCGTCCGGCGTCCACGCGGTTCGTGCGCACCGGGAATCCGTTGATCGATCGGCTGGCGCCGTCGCTGGTCGCGGTGAACTTCGACATGCCGTACTCGGTGTCGGGCGTCACCGAGCGCCACTATCACGGGACCGGCGTGATCGTCGACGCGAAGCGTGGATTGATCGTCACCGACCGCAACACCGTGCCGGTCGCGCTCGGCGACGTGCGCATCACGTTCGCGAACACCGTCGAAGTGCCCGGCAAGGTCGTGTTCATCCATCCGCTGCACGATCTTGCGGTGATTTCCTACGATCCGAAGCTGATCGGCGATACGCCGGTGCGGGCGGCGCGCTTCGATCGCCGACCGCTGAAGGCGGGCGACAACGTCTGGGTCGTCGGCCAGCGCGGCGATTCGCGGATCCTGTCGCAGGAGACCGAGGTGTCGGGTCTCGACGTCCTCTCGTTCCCGCTGTCCCGGACCCTGCGTTTCCGTGACAGCGACATCGAAGTCGTGAACCTCGTGAATCCGCCGAGCGATTACGACGGCGTGATCGCCGATCGACGCGGCGACGTCCGGGCGCTGTGGTCGAGTTTCGCGTACGACACCCCGCAGGGCATCGCGCAGGCGAATCACGGGATCCCGGCCGGAATCGTCGAGGAGATGATCCACGACATCGAGCAGCATCGACCGATCCATTCGCTGGACACGGAATTCGGGGTCGATTCGCTCGCCGACGCCCGCAGACTCGGCCTCACGGACGCGTGGGTACGACGGTTCGAGGCGCATGCGCAGCAGCGGCGCCAGGTCCTCGTCGTCCAGCGGGTCGCCGCGGGATCCCCCGAGGCGAACCAGTTGCAGCCCGGCGACCTGCTGCTCGCGATCGACGGGCGCGTCGTGAATCGGTTCCGGGAGGTCGAGCGCGCGGTACAGAAGACCCAAGTCCAGGTCACGATCTGGCGCGACGGCGCGGCGAGAACGCTGTCGATGGCCCCGGTCGCGCTCTGGGGCCGCGGGATCGATCGGGTGCTGTTGTGGGCGGGCGCGACGCTGCAGGCGCCGTATCGGGCGCTCGCGATACAACGTGGCATTGCGCACCGCGGCGTCTTCGTGTCGTTTTTCTATTTCGGATCGCCGGCCGCGCACTACGGCCTGTTCCCGGGACGGCGGATCACCGAGGTCGACGGCCACCCGGTCGCGAACCTCGACGCCTTCATCCACGCGGTCGTCGGCCAGCCGGACCGGTCGTCGGTGCGCCTGAAGACCGTCTCCTGGAACGGCGAGGTCGCCGTGATCACCCTGAAGCGCGACGATCACTACTGGCCGGCCTACGAACTGATCCGCCAGGCCGACGGAAACTGGCGTCGGATCGATCTCGATGCGCTCGGTGCCCGCGCGTCGCAGCGGCCGCCCGGGTGATCCCCGCGCGGTGAACACGGCGATGCCCGAGAACATCGACGCCGCCGTTGAAACGCTGCGCGCGGGCGGCCTCGTCGCGTTCCCGACCGAGACCGTGTACGGCCTCGGCGCGAATGCCGCGGATCGTGCCGCGGTTGCGAAGATCTTCGCATTGAAAGGGCGTCCGTCCGATCACCCGGTGATCGTGCACATCGACGATCCGCGGCGGCTGTCGCGATGGACGCGCGAGGTGCCGGAGCCCGCGCGAGCGCTCGCGGCGCGATTCTGGCCGGGACCGCTCACGTTGATCCTGCCGAAGTCGGACGAGGTCGACGAGGTCGTCACCGGCGGCCAGGACAGCGTCGGCATCCGCGTGCCGTCGCATCCGGTCGCGCAGCGCCTGCTGCGTGCGTTCGGCGGCGGCATCGCCGCGCCGTCGGCGAACCGTTACGGACACCTGAGTCCGACGCGAGCGGCGCACGTGCGCGAGGAGTTCGGCGACGCGGTCCCGATCGTGCTCGACGGCGGCGAATCCCAGATCGGCCTCGAGTCGACGATCGTCGCGTGTCTCGGCGACGGCGTGCGGCTGCTGCGCCCGGGGCACATCACCCGCTCGCAGATCGCGGCGGTCGCGGGCGAACTCGTCGACAGCGGGGAGGTGCCGCGCGCGCCGGGCGATCGCAGTCTGCACTACGCGCCACGCACGCCGCTCGAGCTCGTTCCCGCTGCGCAGCTCGCCTCCCGCCTCGCGGCGACCGCGGCGCGCGGCGAGCGCGTCGGAGTCCTCGCGCGCACGCCGGCGCCGCCGGATCGCCCCTCGGGGGTCGTCTGGCTCGAGATCGCCGCCGACGCGCGGGCCTATGCCCACGATCTCTACGACCGCTTGCGCACGCTCGATCATGCCGGCTGCGCGCGGATCCTGGTCGAGACACCGCCGCGGGAGGAATCCTGGAGCGCGGTCAACGACCGCCTGCGGCGCGCCTGTGGTCTCGGCGGGCGCGCGATCGAACCCGGAGCCGACTGATGCTGGAGAACTCGCCGACGGTGTTCGACCCGTCCTGGGATCCGTTCGCGCCGGATGCGATCCATCGGCTGGCGCAGCTGTACGGCTCGCCGCTGCTCATCGTCGATGCCGAGCGCTTGCGCGAACGCTATCGACGCCTCGCGGACGCGCTGCCCGGCGTGCAGCTGCATTTCGCGCTGAAGCCGCTCCCGCACCGCGCGGTCGTCGAGGTGCTGAGGGACGAAGGCGCGTCGTTCGACCTCGCGACCAACGGCGAAGTCGACCTGGTGCGCCGCGCGAAAGTCGCGCCCGAGCGCTGCATCCACACGCATCCGATCAAGCGGGACGGTGACATCCGCACCGCCCTCGCGGCCGGGGTCGACACGTTCGTCGTCGACAATCCGGACGAGGTGCGCAAGTTCGCGAAGTACCGCGGGCAGGCCGGCCTGCTGATCCGGGTCGCGTTCCGCAACCCCGGCGCGGTCTGCGATCTCTCGCGCAAGTTCGGTTGCGATCCGGGCGAGGTCGAGGACCTGATCGGGCTCGCCGCGTCGCTCGACGTGCGCGTCCGCGGACTGTCGTTCCACGTCGGCTCCCAGGCGCCGGATCCGGCGATGCACGTCGAGGCGATCGAGGCGTGCGCCGGACTGATCGCCCGTTCGGCGGCGAACGACCTCGCGCTCGAGATCCTCGACATCGGCGGCGGGTTTCCCGCGGATTACCGCGAGCCGATGATGCCGATCGAGCGGTTCTGCGCGCCGATCCGCGCGGCGCTCGCGGCGCTGCCGTACGGGGTGCGGGCGATCGCGGAGCCCGGCCGGACGATCGTCGCGCCGTCCGCGATCGGGGTGTCGACCGTGATGGGCCGCGCGAAGCGCGGCGACCGGTGGTGGTATTACCTGGACGACGGGCTGTACGGTTCCTACAGCGGCCGGCTGTACGATCACGCGAACTATCCGATCGAGGCGCTGAACGGCGGCACCCAGCGGGTGCCGTCGGTGCTCGCGGGGCCGACCTGCGACAGCATCGACGTGATCGAGGAGGACATCGCGCTGCCCTTGCTCGCGATCGGCGATCGGGTCGTCGGGCGATCGATGGGTGCCTATACCTGGGCGTCGGCGTCGGATTTCAACTTCTTCCCGAAGGCGACCGTGCTCGTCGTCGACCGGGGCCGGTTGCTCGACGGGAGCGACGAGGCGTGACGACCGCGATCCACCGGCTCGTCGATCGATGCCGCGCGGCCGATCATCCGGCGATCGTCGCCCGGCTGCGGTCGGGCTGGGCGGTCCTCGGCGAGCGGCAGGTGTTCGCCGGCTATTGCCTGTTGTTGCCGGATCCGGTCGTGCCTCACTTGAATGCGCTCGCGAACGATGCGCGGGCGACGTTCCTCGACGACATGGCAACGCTCGGCGATGCGCTGATCGCGGCGACCGGCGCGATTCGCATCAACTATGCGATGTTCGGGAATGCCGAACCCGCGCTGCACGCCCACCTGTTTCCCCGGTTCGGCACCGAAGCGGCGAGCACGCGCGAGCTGCAGCCCTGGGCGCTCGACTGGAATGCGGCGCCACCGTTCAGCGACGCCGAGCACGGCGAGGTCCGGCGTCGCCTGCGCGCGCTGTTGTCGGGCGGTTCGACGCCACCGGGCTAGACGATCCACGAGGAGAGGACTGCGATGCACCACCCCACAGCGATCGCTCGAACGTTCCTCGTTGCCACCCTCGCGAGCCTCGCGGCGCTGTCGGCCCCGGTCGTTGCGTCCGACACCGCTGGCGCCGCGGCCGCGAACGCCCACGACGATCAGGTCCTCGCGGCGATCGCCGCTCAGGTCGATCCGCAGCGCGAGCGGCGGTCCCTCGAGCGGCTCGTCGGCTTCGGCACGCGCCAGAGCGCCTCCGCGACCGGCTCGGCGACCCGCGGCATCGGCGCGGCACGGCGCTGGGTGCGGGCCCGATTCGCGCACATCGCGGCTGCCTGCGGCGGCTGTCTCGAGGTCGCGAGCGTGCCACAGGTGGTCACCGGCCCGCGCTTCGCGCGCCCGACCCGCATCGTCGACGAGCTCGGGATCCAGCGCGGCCGCAGCGACCCGGACCGCGTCGTCGTGATCTCCGCGCACCTCGATTCGCGTGTGACCGACGTGATGAACGCGACCGCCGACGCGCCCGGCGCGGACGACGACGGTTCGGGCGTCGCCGCGGTGCTCGAAGCGGCCCGCGTGCTGTCGCACTACCGGTTCCCCGCGACGATCGTCTACGCGGTGCTGTCGGGCGAAGAGCAGGGCCTGTATGGCGGGAAGCTCCTCGCGGCGACCGCGATCGCGCGCGGCTGGCGCGTCGAGGCGCAGCTCAACAACGACATCATCGGCAACGTCCACGGCCAGAACGGCGTCGTCGACGATACGCACGTGCGCGTGTTCTCCGAAGGGATGAAGAATGGCCTCGGTGCGCACGGCATCCGCGAGGTGCGCTCCAATGGCGGGGAGGTGGACAGCCCCTCGCGCAATCTTGCCCGCTACATCGCCCGGCTCGCGCCCCGTGTGCTATGGAACTTCCACGTCCGGATGATCTACCGGACGGACCGCTTCGATCGCGGTGGCGATCAGATCCCGATGCTCGCGGCGGGATTCCCGGCGGTGCGTTTCACGGAGGCGGTCGAGAACTACCATCGTCAGCATCAGGACGTGCGCGTCGCGGACGGAATTGCGTACGGCGACGTGCTCGCGGGCGTCGACTTCCCGTATCTTGCGCAGGTCACCCGCCTCAATGCGATCACGCTCGCGAGTCTCGCGTGGGCGCCACCCCCGCCGACCATGGTGCGGATCTCGGGCGCGGTGACGCCGAACACGCTCGTGCAGTGGTCGGCCGTGCCGTCGGCCGTCGGCTACCGCGTCTGGTGGCGCGACACGACCGATCCGCAATGGCGGTATCGCCGCTCGGCGGGCAATCAGACCCGGCTGCTCCTGCCCGGGATCGTGATCGACGACTACTTCTTCGGCGTCGCGTCGGTCGGAGCCGACGGATTCGCGAGCCCGGTCGAGTTCCCGGGATCGGCGGGGGCGTTCTGGACGCCGAGCGCGGCCAGCAGCGCGCCGAAGTCGCGAAACGGCGCCAGGCAGGTGGCACCGATGCACAGGTAGGCGATCGTCCCCTGATCGGCGCGCTTGTCGGCGAACGGCGCCGGTAGCGCGGGCTCCTCCGCCGCAATCCGGAATACGCTGCGCTCCGGAGCGTAGATGCGCTGCAGTTCGCGTGCCCAGCGTGCGGCTTCTTCGCCGCTGCCGCGGATCACGACGGCCTTCGGAACGAGTTGCTCGCATTCCAATGCGTTCACCATGCCCATGTGCATCGCGGGATCCGCCCGCATCGACGGCATCGCCGCGGCGATCGCGCGGCGCGCCGCCCGCAGGTAGCGGGGCTCGGCGGCGAGGTAGCCCACCCGCAGCAGCGTCTCGGCGGCGACCGCGTTGCCGGACGGGGTCGCGTCGTCGCCAAAGGACTTCAGCCGGCCGAGCGGCGCTTCCGCGTCGTCCGCGGTGTAGAAGAACCCGCCATTCGGCGCATCCTCGAAGCGCTCGAGCAGGATCTCGGCGAGTCCGATCAGTCGCTCGTAATCGCGGGTGCGCCAGCGCGTCTGCAGCAGTTCGAGGAGCGCCTCGGCGAGGAATGCGTGATCGTCGAGATTCGCGGGGAATCGCGTGCGACCGCCGGCATGGACGGCGTGCAGGCGCCCCTCGATCCAGAGTCGATCCTCGAGGAAATCCGCCGCGTGCGCCGCCGCCTGCGCGAGATCGGGCCGTTCCAGCACGCGCGCGGCGATCGCGAGGCCCTTGATCATCAGCGCGTTCCACGCGGTCACGATCTTGTCGTCGCGTGCCGGTCGCGTCCGGTGTGCACGTTCGGCCGCGAGGGTTCGGCAGGCCCGCGCGAGCGTCGCTTCGATGTCGGCCTCGGTCCGCCCCAGGCGCTCCGCGATCCGCGTCACGGACTCGGTTGCGACCAGGTGCCAGCGACCATCGACGTTCGGCTCGCGGTCCAGGCCGAAACGTGCGGCAAACACCACGAAATCCCCGGGCTCGAGCGCCGCGCAGACCGCCGCGCGATCCCACAGGTAGTACGCGCCCTCGTGGCCGTCGGAATCCGCGTCGAGGCTCGCATGGAACGCGCCGCCGGGCGCCCGCATCTCGCGCAACGCCCATTCGGCGGTCTGCGCGGCGACCTGCGCGTAGAGCGCGTCCCCGGTCGCGGCATGGGCCTCGGCGTACCGCGCGAGCAGCGCGGCATTGTCGTAGAGCATCTTCTCGAAGTGCGGGATCCGCCACGCGCGATCCACCGAATAACGGTGGAAGCCCCCGCCGATCGCGTCGCGGATGCCGCCTTCGGCGATTCGCGTGAGGCTGAGCGCGGCCATGAACAGCGCGTGCAGGTCGGGCGCGTCCGACGGCGAGGTCGTCCGCCAGTGCCGCAGCGCGCGCTCGATCATCGCCGGATGCGGAAATTTCGGGGCCGTGCCGAATCCGCCATGGTCGGGGTCGAACGTCTCGGCGAGCGCGGCCCGCGCGGCCGCGATCGGTGCGGCGTCGAGGTCCGCGTCGGGCGGGCGCCCCGCGGGCCGTACCGCGGCGAGCGCCGCGTCGAGTACGTCGCGCTGTGCGCGGATCTCGGCGCGATTCATCGCGAAGTAGTCGGCGACGCGGTTCAGCAGGTCGAAAAAGCCCGGAACGCCGCGACCGGGCTCGCGCGGGAAATACGTGCCGCCGAAGAACGGTCGCCGATCGTCGGGCGCGAGGAACATCGTCAGGGGCCACCCGCCCGGGGCGCGCGTGATCAACTGCAGCGCGAGCTGGTACGCTCGGTCGATGTCCGGCCGCTCCTCCCGATCGACCTTCACGCTCACGAACCGCGCGTTCATCACCGCGGCGATGGCGGGGTCCGCGAACGACTCGTGTGCCATCACGTGGCACCAGTGGCAGGCCGAATACCCGACCGACAGGAGCACCGGCCTGTCCTCGGCGAGCGCCTTCGCGAACGCCTCGTCGCTCCACGCGAACCAGTCGACCGGTTGGTCGGCGTGCTGCAGCAGATAGGGGCTGGTTTCCGTCTGCAGCCGGTTGCGGCGCATCGCGCGGGGTTCCGTGTCGGTTAGAATGCTCGCCACTATAGCCGAATCGTCCTGGATGCCCACGATCGAACACCTTGCGCCACTGCCCGTCCTGCGCTTGAAGCGCAACGAGGATCGACGCCTGCACGCCGGTCACCTGTGGGTGTTCAGCAACGAAGTCGATACCGGGCAGACGCCGCTGTCGCATTTCGCGCCCGGCGACCTGGTGCGCGTCCTCGCGCACAACGATCGGCCGCTCGGACTCGCCTACGTGAATCCTCGCTCCCTGATCTGCGCGCGGCTCCTCGAGACCGCGAACGTGCCGGACGCGGACTGGTTCTCGCGGCGCTTGCGTCGCGCACTCGCGTTGCGCGAGCGCCTGTACGAGGGGCCGTACTATCGCTGGGTGCACGGTGAGGCCGACGGCCTGCCCGGGCTCGTGGTCGACCGATTCGGCTCCGCCTGCGTCGTGCAGATCGGCACCGCGGGGATGGAGCGACTGCGTCCCGCGCTGCAAGCCGCGCTGCTCGAAGCGCCCGGCGTCGACACGCTGCTCTACCGGAACGACGGCGCGACGCGCGAACTCGAAGGCTTGCCGCTCTACGTCGAGTCGGCCGGCGCGGCGTTCCCTGAGGTGGCGCGCGTGATCGAGGCCGGACTCGAGTTCCGGGTGCCGTTGCGCACCGGGCAGAAGACCGGCTGGTTCTACGACCAGACGGCGAACCGCGCCGCGCTGCTGAAATACGTGCGCCCGGGCGCGCGCGTTCTCGACGTGTTCAGCTACGTCGGGGCGTGGGGCGCGCGGGCCGCACGCGCGGGCGCCACGGAGGTGCTGTGCGTCGACGCGTCGGCGAGCGCGCTGCAGTTCGCCGCGGAGAACGCCGAGCGCAACGGCCATGCGGTGCGCACCCTCAAAGGGGATGCCTTCGAGGCGCTCGCGGCGCTCGCCGCCGACCGCGAGCGGTTCGATCTGGTCATCGTCGACCCGCCGGCGTTCGCGAAGCGCAAGAAGGATCTCCCGAAGGCCCAGGCCGCCTACCGCCGACTGAACCAGGCCGCGATCGGCGTGCTCGCGCCCGACGGCATTCTGGTGTCGTGCTCCTGCTCGCATCACCTCGGTGCCGCCGAACTGCAGGAGGCGATCGCGAAGGCGGCCCGGGGATGCGGCCGACGCCTGCAGGTGCTCGAGTCGGGCGAGCAGGGGCCCGATCATCCGGTGCACCCGGCGATCCCGGAGACCCGCTATCTGAAGGCGTTCTTCTGTCGAGTCGACGAGCCGCTCGACTGAAGCCCCGGTTCTCCGGAGCGCTCCCCGTGGGGTACACTGCCGCCCCATGATCATCTATCCGCACATCGATCCGATCGCATTCTCGATCGGACCCATCGACGGCATCGGGCCGCTCCAGGTGCACTGGTACGGCATCATGTACCTCGTCGGCTTCGCCGCCGCGTGGGGTCTCGCGCGGTATCGAGCGAGCCGCCCGGGCTCGACCTGGAAGCCGATCGACATCGACGACCTGATCTTCTATTGCGCGATCGGCGTGATCGTCGGCGGCCGTCTCGGCTGGTGCATCTTCTACGGCAATGAAGTGATCTATGGACACGGCACGACGCCCCGGGACTGGATCAACGTGTTCCGGATCTGGGACGGCGGCATGTCGTTCCACGGCGGCCTCACCGGCGTGATGGTCGCGGCGATCCTGTTCGCTCGCGCAAAGGCGAAAAGGGCCGTCGACGTGTTCGATTTCCTCGCACCGCTCCCCGGGATCGGGCTGATGGCCGGCCGTCTCGGCAACTTCATCAACGGCGAGCTGTGGGGCAAACCGACCAATCTGCCCTGGGCGTTCGGCGTGCCGAATGCCCAGGGCGTGCTGATCGGCCGGCACCCCTCGCAGCTGTACGAGGCGGCGCTCGAAGGGCTCGCGCTGTTCCTGATCCTGTGGAATTACACGAAAAAGCCCCGCCCGCGCCTCGCGCCGAGCGCGCTGTTCCTGATCGTCTATGGCATTGCGCGGTTCTCGGTCGAATGGGTGCGGCTGCCCGATCCGCAACTCGGGTACCTGTACGGCGGCTGGCTCACGATGGGGATGGTGTTGACGTT
Source organism: Gammaproteobacteria bacterium (assembly GCA_028870355.1). Lineage (GTDB taxonomy): Bacteria > Pseudomonadota > Gammaproteobacteria > Steroidobacterales > Steroidobacteraceae > Bog-1198. The sequence continues at coordinate 43,450 of JAGWPU010000115.1, forward strand.
CCCGATGTTCGTGATCGGCGCGCTGCTGATGATCTACGCGTATCGGCGCAACGCGCCGACCGGCAATCTCGTCCCGGTCGACGGCCGATAGCCGCCGTCGGTCGATGCGGCAGTATCTCGAGTTCCTGCGACACATCCGGCAGGCGGGCGCCCGCAAATCCGACCGGACCGGCACCGGCACGCTGAGCGTGTTCGGATACCAGCTGCGGTTCGACCTCGACGCGGGCTTTCCGCTGGTGACCACCAAGCGGCTGCACCTGCGCTCGATCATCCACGAGCTGCTGTGGTTCCTGCGCGGCGACACGAACGTGCAATACCTCCACGACCATGGCGTCACCATCTGGGACGAGTGGGCCGATGCGCAAGGCAATCTCGGGCCGGTCTACGGGCGCCAGTGGCGCAGCTGGCCGACCGCGGACGGTCGCCACGTGGACCAGATCGCGCGCGTGGTGGACCTGCTGCGCACCGACCCGGACTCCCGGCGGATCCTCGTGAGCGCGTGGAACGTCGGCGAGCTGGATGCGATGGCGCTCGCGCCGTGTCACGCGTTGTTCCAGTTCTACGTCGCGAACGGACGGCTGTCCTGCCAGCTCTATCAGCGCAGCGCCGATGCGTTCCTCGGCGTGCCCTTCAACATCGCCTCCTACGCGTTGCTCACGCACCTGGTCGCGGCGCAGTGCGGCTTCGAGCCCGGCGAGTTCATCTGGACGGGCGGCGATTGCCACCTGTACCTGAACCACATCGCCGGCGTCGAGGAGCAGTTGCGCCGGGAACCGTATCCGCTGCCGCGCCTGCGGCTGAACCGCAAGCCGGCGACGCTGTTCGATTACCAATACGAGGACTTTTCCGTGCTGGATTACCAATGCCACCCCGCGATCCCAGCGCCGATCGCCGTCTGACGCGGCGCGCGCCGATGATCACCGTACGCCACTCGCGGATCCACGGACGCGGCGTGTTCGCGCTGCGCCGGATCCGCAAGGGAACCCAGGTCATCGAATACGTCGGCGAACGCGTCTCGCACGCCGAGGCGGATGCGCGCTACGCTGACAAGGCCGAGGACGACAACCATACGTTCCTGTTCACGGTCGACTCGCGCACGGTGATCGACGGTGGCGTCGGTGGCAACGAGGCGCGGTACATCAATCACGGTTGCGAGCCGAACTGCGAGAGCTCCGTCGAACGCGGCCGCATCTTCATCGAGGCGATCCGGACGATCGAGGCCGGCGAGGAGCTCAGCTACGATTACCAGATCGAGCGCGATCCGGACGACGCGCCGAACGTCGACGAGATCTTCGCGTGCCGCTGTGGGGCACCCGGCTGCCGAGGCACGATGCTGGTGCCGCCGCCGGCGCCGCGCGCGCGCAAGCGTCCGGCGCGGCGGCCGCTCAAGGCGGCGGCGAAGCGGGTCCGGCGCGAGTCGGCCACCCGCGAGCTCAGCCGCCCCGGTCGCGGCAAGCGGCCGCGCAAGTCGGCCAAGACGCGGCGGCGCTGAGCCGCGCATCTGCGCGCCGAGGGATCGGATGATGCGCCTGCCGTCACTGAAGTTCCTGAAGACCTTCCAGGTCGCCGCGAAGCTCAAGAGCTTCAAGGCCGCGGCCGAGGAGCTCTTCGTGACGCCGTCCGCGGTCAGCCACCAGATCAAGGCCCTCGAGGAGCAGCTCGGGGTGACGTTGTTCGAGCGCGGCGCGCGCGGCGTTCGAACCCTGGAGCTCACCGACGCCGGCGCCCACTATCTCGAGTACCTGAACGAGATCTTCGCGAAGCTCGAGTCGGTCACCGAGCAGCTGCAGATGCGTTACGGGCGGACCATCATTCGCCTGAACGTGCCGCCGTTCTTCGCGAATGAAATGCTTTTGCCGCGGCTCGCGTCGTTCTCGCAGGCGCACGAACACACCGACATCCGCATCGAGACCAGCCTGTCGGCGGCGAGGACCCACCCGGCAGAGGCCGATCTGTCGATCGTCGTCGGCGCCGGGCCGTGGGAGGGGCTCACGGTGCACGAACTGTTCGCGCAGAGCTTCATCGTCGCCTGCTCGCCCGCGTTCCTGATCGACAATCCGATCACCCGATACGCCGATCTGAACGGCAAGACCCTGCTGGTCCACGAGGAACGGCGCGAGGCCTGGGAGCGCTGGGCGCACGGGCTGCGGATCGACCCGATCCAGCCGAATCGACTGGTTCGGCTCGACACCATGTCGGCGGTCGTGCTCGCCGCCGAGCAGGGGATCGGCGTCGGCCTCGTCCCCGCGCGGCTCAGCGCCGACCGGTTCTCCGCCGGCGGTCTGATCAAACTGTTCGACGCCGAGCTCGAGACCAACGAGAGCTACGTGATCCTGCAGCGGCCCGAGGATGGCGACCGGGAAGATCTGCGAGAGCTGACCGAATGGATCGTCGCCCAGTGCCGGGACGCATGATCACCGGCGCGCCACCGATCGAGTTCGTCGTCGCGGTGTCCGAAAACGACGTGATCGGGCGCGACAACGCGTTGCCGTGGCGCCTGCCCGAGGATCTGCGCCGGTTCAAGGCGCTCACCGTCGGCGGCACCGTGCTGATGGGCCGGAAGACCTACGAATCGATCGGACGCCCGCTCGTGGATCGCCGTAACCTGATTCTGTCGCGCCGCCCGGACTTCGCCGTCGCGGGCGCTACCGTGGTTCGCGACCTCGAGGAGGCGAGCCGCCTTGCGCTGCCGACGCGCCCGCTGATGGTGATCGGCGGTGGGGAGATCTTCCGCTTGTGCGTCGCGCAGGCGACGCGCATCCACCTGACGATCGTGCATGCGCACATCGCCGACGGGGACGCGACCTTCGACGCGTGGCGCAGCGCCGAGTGGCGGGAGTCTTTCCGGGAGGCGCGGCGCCGCGACCAACGGCACACGTTCGACTACACCTTCGTGACGCTCGAGAGGTCCTGAGCGATCGGCGCAAGCTGTGCTTCGACGACGCGTTGCGCGGCGTCGAGATCGACGTCCGCGAGGCTCGATGCGTCGGCCGTGAGCGCGGCCAGCAACCCCGCCTGGATCCGACCGCGGCGTTCGGCCAGCTGGTACGGGATCTCCGGATGGAACATCACCATCGAATAGCGTGGGATGAAGCGATCCGGCAGCCGGCGCTCGAGCTCGTGCGCGAGCGCGCTCTGCACCTGGAACCGCGGATCGACGACCTTCGCGCGCATCTCTTCGTAGTTCTCGAGCGACATCGCGGCAATCGCGTCGGCGTTCGGCTTGCGCAGCGCGTAGAACGCTGCGAACCGGGATTCCCAATCCCCGTACGCCGCAACGCAGGCGTCGAGCGCGAGGCAGTCCTCGAAACAACAGTTCATCCCCTGGCCGTGGAACGGGACCACCGCGTGGGCGGCGTCGCCCACCAGGACGACCTGATCGCGGTGATACCAGGGGGCTGCCCGGACGGTACCGAGGAACCCCACCGGGCGATCGCACCAGTCGGCGATGCGCTGCGGCATCCGTGGCGCGATGTCGGGGAAGTCTTCGTCGAAGAACGTCGCGATCGCGCGCCGGTCGGCGAGGCTCTCGAAGCTCGGCGAGCCGCGACGCCGGAGGAACAGCGTCGCGGTGAAGCTGCCGTCGTCGTTCGGCAGTGCGATCAGCATGTGATCGCCCCGCGGCCAGACGTGCAGCGCTTCGCGCGGCAGCGCCGCGGTGCCGTCGGTCATCGCGGGAATCGACAGTTCCTTGTACCCGTGCTCGAGCGCCTCCTCGTACACCTCGATCCGGCGCGTGTCGGCGAGGCTTCGACGGACGCGCGACCCCGCGCCGTCGCACGCGATCAGGGGGCGGATCGGCACCTCGATCGGGTGGTCGTGCGGATCGCGCAGCACGGCGTGACCGGCATGCCAGTCGATCGCGTCCAGCCGATGCTCGAAGCGCACGTCGACCCCGTACTCGCCGACCGCGACGTCGAGGAGGAGCCGTCCGAGCGTCGCGCGGGAGATCGAATGGATCGTCTCGTCCGCGCGCGTCCCATACGGCTGCAGTGCCGTGCGGCCATCGCGCGGGTGAACGAAGCGTCCTCGCATCGGCACGAGCTTGCCGCGCAGCCGCTCCAGGAGCCCGACCTGCTCCAGCGCCCGGATCCCGCGCGCGGCGAGCGCGAGGTTGATCGAACGGCCGGATTCCTCGGGATGCCGGCGCGGGTCGGGCCGCGCTTCGTAGACGACGACGTGAGATCCCCGGCGCTTCAGCAGGATTGCGAGCAGCGCACCGGTCGGTCCGGCGCCGACGAGCGCAACCGGCGGGGGTGCCTTGCTCACGAGCGGACCGCGTCGGCGAGCGCGATCACGGCCTGGCGGACGTCGCGGAACGAGTTGTATGCCGGCGTCGGCGCGAGCCGCAGCACGTCGGGTTCACGCCAATCGGCGACGACGCCTGCGGTGAGAAGCCGCTCGAACGCGCGGCGGCCGCCCGAGCGCAGGCGCAGGCTGATCTGGCAGCCGTGCGCGGCCGGCTCGCGCGGCGTCAGGATCTCGAACCGCTCCAGCGGCAGCGTGTCGTCGAGCGAGCGGCGCAGGAACGCGGTCAACGCGAGCGACTTCTCCCGCAGCCGTTGGAACCCCGCGCGCTGGAACAGCTCGAGCGAGGCGAGAAGCGGTGCCGCCGCGAGCACCGGGGGATTGCTGAGCTGCCAGCCCTGGGCGCCGGGGATCGGCACGAATTTCGCTGGCATCGCGAAGCGGGTTTCCGGGTCGTGGCCCCACCAGCCGGCGAAGCGCGGCAGGTCGACGCGGTGGGCGTGCCGTTCGTGCACGAAGCAGCCGCCGATCGCGCCCGGTCCGCCGTTCAGGTACTTGTAACTGCACCAGACCGCGAAATCCACGTTCCAGTCGTGCAGCCGCAGCGGCGTATTGCCGATCGCGTGCGCGAGGTCGAGGCCGATGCGCGCACCGGCCGCGTGCGCGGCCGCGACGATCGGTGCGACCTCGAGGCACTGGCCCGTGAGGTATTGCACGCCGGGCAGCAGCACGAGCGCGAGGCGCTCTCGGTTCCGTTCGATCGCTGCGACCAGATCCTCGGTGCGCAGACAGCCTTCGCCCGGGCGGGGAGCGACCTCGACCAGGTGAGCCTGCGTCTCGAGTCCGTGGAACGCGAGCTGGGACGCGACCGCGTACCGGTCGGAGGGGAACGCCGGCTGCTCGATCAGGATGCGGTTCCTGGTCGGGGTCGGCCGGAAGAAGCTCACGAGCATCAGGTGCAGGTTCACGGTCAGCGAATTCATCGCGACGACTTCGGTCGGCATCGCGCCGCACAGATCGGCGAGCGGTCCCGCGAATCGTTCGTGATACCGGATCCAGGGCCGAGTTCCTTCGTGGTGACCGAGGACCCCCCGGTCACGCCACGCGGCGAGTTCCTGCTCGACGCAGGCGGTCGCCGCCCGCGGCTGCAGGCCGAGCGAGTGACCGCACAGATAGATCGCCCGGCGCCCGGCCGGATCGAGCGGGTGATGGAACTCCTCCGCGAGCGGCGCGAGCGGATCGTGCTCGTCCAGCGCCGCGGCGTCCTCCCGCGTCATCCCGCCGGCGCTTGCAGCACGGCGCCGCAGGCTCGGCAGGTGCGCTGTTGAATGTTGGAATAGAATCGCGAGAAGATCGCCGGAAGCTCGGCCTCGATGTCCCGGACCGGGACGCGCTCCATATGCAAGCGATGACCGCAGTGTTCGCAGTACCAGGAGAAGCCGTCGAGCTCGTCGGGCCGGCGGCGACGTTCGACCACGACGCCGATCGTATCCGCAGGCCGCTGCGGCGAATGAGGAACCTCCGCCGGCAGGAGGAAGATCTCGCCCTCGCGAATCGGAACGTCGACGAATCGGCCGTCCTGGATCGTGCGCAGCAGGATGTCTCCCTGGACCTGGTAGAAGATCTCCTCGCCCGGGTCGTGGTGGAAGTCCTTGCGCCGGTTCGGGCCGCCGACCGCCATCACGATGAACTCGCTGTGCTCGAACAGGAGGCGGTTGCCGACCGGCGGCCGCAGCAGCCCACGGTTGCGCTCGATCCACCGGGCGACGTCGAAGGGCGGGGCGATGGCCATGCCGGAATTATACCGGCGGCGGGAAACTTCGGAGCGCGCGCGAGGGTCAGAGAGTGCATTCGGGTCGATCGGTTCGGGTATCGAACGGAGTTCGTATGCGGTCCTTGAAAGCGAGCTCGGTCCTCGTGTTGCTGCTGGCGCTCGTCGGCGGGCGTGCCTTCGCCGATTCCGGCGTGCCGATTCGGGCCGTCTGGAAGGAACACCGGGTCGAATTCACCTATCTCGGACGCACCTCGAGCTACTCCTGCGACGGGCTGATCGACAAGGTCCGGGCCCTGATGACCACCCTCGGCGCGCGGTCGCGACTGCACATCGTCGGGATCGGCTGCCCGGAATACGGCCGCCCGGGGGGGCCGGACTCGATCGGACCGAGCTTGAGCATCCGCTTCTTCGCACCGGCCCTGCCGGATGCAGCGCAAAAGTCGGACCGCGGCGACAAGCTCGCACCGGTCGACGCGGCCTTCGTGCCGTTCAAGATCGTGCCCGATGCGTTCCGCAACATGAGCGTCGGTGACTGCGAACTCGTCGAGGAATTCGCGGATCGGATCCTGCCCCTGTTCACGACCCGGTCGGTGGAAAAGGACATCACCTGCGTGCCGTACCAACTGAGCGGCAGCGATTACTCGCTACGCGGCGACGTACTGCAGGCGTTGCCCGCGAACGAGGCCCGGGCAGCGCGCGCGGCCGGATCGATGCGCTGAGCCCACGGCGGGCAGCGCGGTCAGTCGAATTCCGCCGCCTTCGGGCACGCGACCGACACCGGGTCGGCGTCCTCGACGTCGAGGCGCAGCGCGCTCAGCCGGCCCCCCCACACACAGCCGGTGTCGAGCCCGACCACCTCGTCGGTGCGATGGAAGCCGAGCGTCGACCAATGGCCGAACACGATCCGTGGTCCTCGCCAAGCGCGTGCGGGCGCCTCGAACCAGGGAATCCAACCGCGACCTCGGGACTTCTCCGGCGCGTCCTTCGCGCGCAACACGAGCCGACCCTCGGCGTCGACGTATCGCAGGCGGGTCAGGCAATTCACGATGAAACGCCGGCGTGCGGCTCCCTCGAGACGCTCGTCCCAGCGGTCCGGACCGTCGCCGTACATCCCGGCGAACACCCGTTCCGGCGTGTGCTGCAAGGTCTGTTCGATCTCGCGCGCGCACGCGACCGCGGCCGGGATCGTCCACTGGGGTGCGAGTCCCGCATGCAGCAGGATCCAGCCGAGGGCCGGGTCCGAGTGGATCAGCGGGCGCGCGAGCAGCCAGTCGAGCAGGGCCCGGCGGTCGCGCGCCTCGAGCAGCGCCGAGAGCGTGTCGCCCGGGCGTTCACGCGACTCGCCGAAAGCGACCGCCAGACAGTGCAGGTCGTGGTTGCCGAGCACCACGATCGCGGAATCGCCAAGCGCGCGGATGCGCCGCAGCACGCCGAGGGAATCCGGGCCGCGATTCACCAGATCGCCGACGAACCAGAGCCGATCACGCCGGCTCGAGAAATCCAGGCGTTCGAGCAGTTCGGCGAGCGCTCGGTCGCAGCCCTGGACGTCACCGATCGCGTACAGTGCCATCGTCTAGCCCGCGACCGCGAGGTTAATGCAGCACCCCGGGCATCGCCAGCCGGAAAGGCGCGATCGGCGCGTCGAAGCGCCGGCCGTCGTCGTCGAGCATCTGGTAGCTGCCCTGCATCGTGCCGACCGGCGTTTCGATCACGGCGCCGCTGGAATAGCGAAATCCCTGGCCGGGCTTGAGGTAGGGCTGCTCGCCGACGACACCGTCGCCGCGAGTCTCCTTCGTGTTGCCGTTCGCGTCGGTGATGATCCAGTGCCGGGTGAGGAGTCGCGCCGGGATCGGCCCCTCGTTGCGGATCGTGATCGTGTAGGAGAACACGAAGCGCTTGTCGCCCGGGTCGGACTGCTCCTCGAGATACGCGGTCTCGACCTCGACGCGGATTTGGGGCGTCTGCGACTCGGCGCTCATCCGTCCGTCTCCGGTGCCGTCACTTCACGCGAACGGCGAGAACGTCACAGTGCGCCGCATGCAGCACCGTGTCCTCGGTGAGGTTCACCAGGATCGCGAGCCCGTGGCGCTCGCGGCTGCCGAGCACGATCAAATCCGCGCCTTCCTGCTCGGCGACGCGCAGGATCTCGGCCTTCGTGTTGCCGGCTTCGACCCGACAGGTCACGCGTTCGAGACCGGCGGTGCGGACGAGTTCCTCGAGCCTCTGGCGTGCCCGCTGGACCAGAGCGTCCTCGATCTTCACCGGCGGCATCAGCGACTCGCCCATCGCCTCGACGGGCACGTACTCGACGACGTGCAGCGCGACGATCGCGGCAGTCGACCAGGTCGCGATCCGGCGACCGGCCGCCGCGACCTCGGCGCTGCGCTCGGAGAGGTCGAGCAGCAGCAGGATCTTCCGGTATTCGGTCATGCGGCAGAGTATAACGGAGCCGCGGCGGATCGGCGGAGCGGGCCCGGTCAGCCCCGGCGCGTCGTCCCGCCGGCCGCGGCGTGCTCGCGTGCGCAGAGCCGCTCGGCGAGCCGCCCGAAGCGTTCCGGCGCGAGCGTCGCGGGGCGGGCGCCGGGGTCGATTCCGCAGCCCTCGATCTCGGCCGGCTCGAGAAGCCCCCGGAGCGCGTTGCGCAAGGTCTTGCGGCGATGGGAGAACGCCGCGGCGACCACGCGGCCGTACGCGGAGGGATTGCCGATCTCGAAGCGCGGCGAATCGCTCGTGCGTAGACGCAGCACCGAGGACCAGACCTGCGGCGGCGGCTGGAACGCGCCGGGGCCGACGTCGAACAGCCGCTCGGCCGCGGCGAACGCGGCGAGCATCACCGTGAGGCGACCGTATTCCCGGCTGTCCGCCGTCGCGGTGATCCGGTCGACGACCTCTTTCTGCAGCATCGCATGCACGTCGAGGATCGAGCGGCGCTGGTCGATCAGGCGGAACAGCATCGGCGTCGAGATGTTGTAGGGAAGATTGCCGACGACGCGCAGTGCGGCACCGTCGCCGCGAATCGCGCCGAAGTCGGTGCGCAGGGCATCGCCGACGTGCAGCGTGAGCTTGCCCGCGGTGCGCGGATCGCGCGCGAGCTGCGCCGCGAGATCGCGGTCGATCTCGATCGCTTCCAGGCGCGGCAGCTTCGCGAGCAGCGCGAACGTGAGCGCGCCGCGCCCGGGCCCGATCTCGATCACGCGATCGCCGGGACGCGGGTCGATCGCCCCGACGATCCGGTCGACGACCGCGCGATCGTGCAGGAAATGCTGTCCGAAGCGCTTACGAACCGGCATCGGCGGCACCGTCGCCGGCGAGTTCGATCGCGAGCGCGACCGCGGCGTGCAGACTGCCGGCGTCCGCCTGGCCGCTGCGCGCAAGTGCGAGCGCGGTGCCGTGATCGACGCTGGTGCGCACGATCGGCAGTCCGAGCGTCACGTTGACCGCATCGCCGAAGCTCGCCGCTTTGAGCACCGGCAAGCCTTGATCGTGATACATCGCGAGCACCACGTCGACGCCCGCCAGCGCGTGCGGCGTGAACGCGGTATCGGCTGGAACCGGGCCGCGTGCATCGATGCCCTCGGCGCGCGCGACGCGCAGCGCCGGGTCGATCACGTCGATCTCCTCGCGCCCGAGGTGACCGGCTTCGCCGGCGTGGGGATTGAGTCCGAGCACTGCGATTCGCGGATTCGGCACCCGGAAGCGACGGCGCAGATCGGCGTCGACGATGCGCAAGGTCGCGAGCAAGCGGTCGGCGGTGATCGCCGCCGGCACCGCCGCGAGCGGCAGGTGGGTCGTCACCAGCGCGACCCGCATCCGCTCGCAGACCAGCAGCATCACCGGCAACGCGGCCTGGGTCCTTGCGGCGAGATATTCGGTATGGCCGGTGAAAGCGACGCCGGCGTCACTCAACACGCTCTTCTGAACCGGCGCGGTCACCATCGCCGCGAATTCCCCGCGCACGCATCCGTCGCAGGCGCGATCGAGCAGCCCGAGGACGTAGCGCGCGTTCGCCGGGTCGAGCATGCCGGGCACCGGGGCGTGCACGCACCGGGACGCGAGGAGGGTCATCCGGCCAGCCCGGCTCGGCGCCGGGGCCGCGGCCGGGTCGTACGCGGTGATCGCGAGGGGCAACGCGAGCGCACGCGCCGTGGATTCGATCAGATCGGGGTCCGCGGCGACGATCAGATCCGCGTCCCAGTCCTCCTGCGCGATCATCACGCAGGTGTCCGGTCCGATCCCGGACGGCTCGCCGGACGTGATGACGATTCGCGGAACGCGCACTACATTCGTTTTTCGACGTACGCGTTGTCGCGCAAGCGCTGCAGCCAGAGCTCCGTGTCTTCTTCGGCCTTGCTCTCCCGGATCGCTTCGAAGGCCTGCTGGCGCTGGATGTCCTTCGACGTGTCGTAGGTGCGGCGACCGAGCAATTGCACGATGTGCCAGCCATAGCGCGTCTTGAACGGCATGCTGATCTCGCCGACCTTGAGCTTCGCGATCTCGGCCTGGAACTCGGGCACGAATATCTTCGGATTCACCCACCCGAGGTCGCCGCCGTCCGGCGCGGAGCCCGGATCCTCCGACGTCGTCTCCGCGATCCCCGCGAAATTCTCCCCGTGCAGGATCCGTGAGCGAATCTTCAGCAGCCGCTGCCGGATCGTCTGGTCGTCGTCGAGCTCGTTCGGCTTCAGCAGGATGTGGCGCACGTGGACCTGCTGGACGTAGACGGGCTTCGCGCCGCTGCGCCGGCCGTTCAGGCGGACGATGTGGAAGCCGCTCGCGGTGCGCACCGGCCCCCCGATCTGGCCCGGCTTCATCCGCGTCACCAATCGCAGGATGAAGTCGGGCAGTTGGTTGCCCTTGCGCCAGCCGAGGTCCCCGCCTTCGAGCGCCTTCTCGCTGTCGGAGTTCGCGATCGCGAGCTTCGCGAAATTCTCGCCGGCGCGTGCGCGGGCGGCGATCTCGTCCGCCTTGCGCGTCAGGGCCTCGATCTGCGCCGGCGTCGCCGCCGGCGGCACCGCGATCAGGATGTGCGAGATGTCGAACTCTTCGTTCGCGGCGGCGCTGCTCTGGTGCGCGAGATACTGGTCGATCTCCCGCGGCGTCACCACGATCCGGGAGATCACGTCCCGCTCGCGCAGCGCCTGCAGCGTGAGCTGCATCCGCATGTCCTCGCGGTACTGCTTGTAGTCGACGCCCTGCGAAGCGAGCGCATTCGGCAGCTGGTCGAACGGGATCTTGTTGCGGGTCGCGATCTCCTGCAGCGCGGCATTGAGCTGCTCGTCGGTGATCGTCAGGCCGATCTGCTTCGCGCGCTGTTCCTCGATCTTCTGCAGGATCAAGCGGTCGAGCACCTGCTTCTCGAGCACGCTGCGCGGCGGCAGCGACACGTTCTGCGCTTCCAGCCGCTGGGTCACCGCGGCCACCTGCTCCTCGACCTGGCTCCTCATCACGACGCCGTCGTTCACGACCGCGGCGATCCGATCGAGCAGTACCCCCTGCGTGCCGATGTCGCGGGTCTGAGCGAACGCGACCGACGCGAACAGCATCGCGGCGAGCGGTATCCAAATCGATCGAAACATCATGCGCATGGTTTGGTCACTAAGGGTCCAGGACGTGTGAGTTTCAGGGCGCCGGGCCGACCGGCATCGGGCCAACCGCGGAGTATCCGCCAATCGCGCGACGCAGGAAAGTGTCGGCGGCATTTCGGACCGAACTCAAGCCGAGGAGTTCCAATTGCATCGCGATCGAGGTCGTCAGCTTGCCGGTCCGGTTGACCACGTAGCGGCGCTGCACGATCTGCAGCGCCCAGCAGCAACTGCGGTACTCGAAGCCCGCGACCTGCTCGATCGTCTGATGGTCCATCACCGAATAGACCAGGCGCGCGACCGCGTTCCAGCGGTGCGTGATCGGCCATGCGAACGAGCCGTCCCACTGGTCGAGAACGTCGTGCTGGAAACGGTAGCCGAGATTCACCATCCGCGAGTCGTCGGGTCGATATTGAACGGAGACCTCCGATTTCTCGGTGGTCGCCGAGTACGGATCCCATTGGTAGTCGAGCTTCAGGTTCACGTTCCGGTAGGCGGTGAGCTCGACGTCGCCGACGAGGTTCGAGGCGCTGTTCGGCGTCGGCGGGACCCCCGGCAGGGTCACGCGCGGCGCGGTGAAATAGCGCGTCTGGCCGAGCGTCGCGGACAGGTACTGGCGGCCGGTCGTCGAGTCGAACCAGCGCGTGGTCATGCCCAGACTGAGCTGGTTCGCGTCGCCGAAGCGGTCGCCGCCGACGAACCGGTTCGTCTGATAGAGCTCCGTCAGGTTCAGATCCGGCAGCGCGGTGTCGAAGACCGGCAAGCCGTCCTGATTCCGGTAGGGCACGTAGCTGTAGACCATCCGTGGCTCGAGGGTCTGTTCGGGGCGACCGCTCGCCGGGTCGTCGCGCTCGAAGATCAGGCCGGTGTCGAGGCGCGCGAACGGCAGCGACAGCGAGGGGCTGGACGGGTCCCCCTGCGCGGCGTGCTTCAGGTCGTACTGCGTCAGGTGCCACCCGACCGCCGGCACGAAGAAATAGCCCGCCGTGCGCCGCTCCCAGCGCAGCTCCGGCGAGAGGTTCAGCCGCATCCCGGTGGTGCCGACGTTGCGCAGGAAGTCGACCGCCTCGCTGTGCAAGGCGAGTTCCCAGCCGGTGTCCGCGATCGGCCAGAGCGCGCGGGCGGTGACGTCCGGGACGCGTGAGTAGGGGCGCAGCGACGGATCCAGGGAGATGTCGATCGTCTGGAAATTCTGGAACTCGGCGTCGACGCGCCACACCGAGTCGCGATACTGATAGCTCGCGCGACGCTCGAGGAAGGTCACGCTGGTCGCGGCCGACCCGACCGCGAAGTCCTGGAAGTAGTTGCTGTCGCTCACGCCCGCGACGTCGAAACGGACGCGCTGGTGCGCGCCGAGGTCGGTGAGGTCGTCGAAGTGCAGGTAGTCGCGCGCGCCGTGCGTCTGCTGGTCGACGGGCAGGTAGGTCGCGTCGAGCTCTCCGTGCGAGGATTCGGTGAGGAAACGGTACTGTCCGGCGACGTCGAAGCCCCGCGCGGTCATGAACCCCGGCGTCAGCGTCAGATCGTAATTCGGCGCCAGATTGAAGTAGTACGGGATCGCGATCGAGTAGCCGTTGTTGCCCGTGTGGCCGAAGCTCGGGTAGAGCAGGCCGCTCTGGCGTTCCGGACCGAGTGGGAACGACAGGAACGGCGTGTAGAACAGCGGAACGTGCTTGAACACGAGGTAGGCGTTGCGCGCCGTGCCTTGCTGCCGGGCGCTGTTCAGGTCGATGCTCGAGGCATGCAGCATCCAGTCCTCGGCTCCGGCGGGGCACGTGGTGTAGCGCACGCGGTCGAGGCGGATCCGTCCACCCGGCGTCAGGGCGATCGACTTCGCGAACCCCCGTCCGGGTCTCCCGTACAGCTGGAACGCCGCGTTCGAGAAATCCGCTCGGCCCGTTTGATCGTAGCTGCCGGTGTCGCTGTCGATCTGCAGCTTCGGATCGGTGAATCGGACCGCGCCCTCGACCGCGATGTGGCCGGTGTGCTGGTCGTAGGTGAGCGCGTCCGCGGCGATTCGCCGGCCGTTCTGGCTCACGACGACCTTGCCCGAGACGCGCGCGTCCCCGTCCGCCCCGAGGATCGCCGAATCGCTCTCGATCCGGATCCGGTGATCCGGCAGCGAGGCGATCGCCGGCGCGGCCGGCGGGACCGGACACTCGTCCGCGGCGCGCGCGGCGGCGGTGGCTCCCAGTACGGCGAGCACGGCGATGGCGCGGGCGGCGAGCGAATTTGGCAACTGGATCGACCGGGGTTGTGACGAAGATCGCGGCGCTTCCGGGACGCGCCCGCGCCGCATTATAGTCGGTATAATCCGATCCCCGCATTCGCGCACCCTTCCGAACGATTCGCCCGGATGAACGAGCGTACTGCCCAGGACCCGCGGTTGGCCGAGATCGAACGATGGATCGAACGGGATCTGGGGTTCGGATCGGCCGTGCTCGCCCCGGCGTCGTCGGACGCGAGCTTCCGGCGCTATTTCCGGTTCCGGCACGTCGACGAGAGCTTCATCGTGATGGATGCGCCGCCCGCGAAGGAGGACGTCCGGCCCTTCCTGCGGGTCGCCGCGCTGCTCGCCGACTGGGGGTTGAACGTCCCCCGGGTGCTCGCCTGCGACGTCGACCAGGGGTGGGTGCTGCTCACCGATCTCGGTTCGCGCCAGTACCTGCCGGAGCTCGTCGACCCGGGGCGGGCATCGGCGCTGTACGCGGACGCACTCGAGGCGCTGCTGAGGATGCAGGTCGCGGGCCGCGCGGCCGCGGCCGAGCATTTGCCCGGCTACGATCGCGACGCGCTGCTGCGGGAGATGGGCCTGTTCCCGCAGTGGTTCCTCGGCACGCATCTCGGCCTCGAGGTCGATGCACCGATGCGCGCGATGATCGACCGGCTGTTCGATGCGCTCGTCGACAGTGCGCTCGAGCAGCCGACGACGTTCGTCCATCGCGATTACCACTCGCGCAA
>JAGWPU010000116.1 GCA_028870355.1 Gammaproteobacteria bacterium
ACGGCTTGTTCCAGTCGTTGCCGAGTTCGCGCATCGCGTGCAACACGCGCCGATGCACGGGCTTCAGGCCGTCGCGGACGTCCGGGAGCGCGCGGCCGACGATCACGCTCATCGCATAGTCCAGATAGGACTTGCGCATCTCGTCTTCGAGGTTGACGGGCAATATTTCGCGTGCGATCTCGGCCATGTGCGCGAGTCCGTTGATCCTGACTGAGGAGCCTTACGGTTGGGCGGGTTCGAGCGAGGCGAAGCGCTGTATCGACATCCCGGAAGTTTAGCACAAGCACCCGCTTTTCTTAAGATTTTCGGGTGCTTGAGCCGATATAATCGGTCGATGCCTGCCGGGTTTGCCGATTTGCGGATCGACGCGCGCTGGACCGTGCCGATGCACGGCCGTGATCGCGTCCTCGAGGACCACTCGCTGTTCGTCCGCGACGGGCGGATCGAAGCGCTCGTCCCCCGGACCGAAGCGGATCGCCGGCCCCGACCCCCGACCGTCGTCGAGCGGCCGAATCACGTGCTCTTGCCCGGGTTGATCGACACCGCCGCACGAACGCCGCTCGCGCTGCTGCGCGGACTGCACCCGCGTCCGAGCGCGGTGGACCCAACCGGCGTGGACGCAGGCGTTGCGCTCGCGATCGCGCAGATGCTGACCGCCGGCGTCACCTGCTTCGCCGATCGATCGGCGTACCCGGACGCGGTCGCGCACGCTGCGATCGCCTTGGGGATGCGCGCGGTGATCGGCGCACCGATCGCCGAGCGGACGACCGCGCCCGGCTCCTCGCTCGCCGCCGACCTTGGCGCCGCGCTCGCGCGGCACGACGAATACAAGGATCACCCGTCGATCACCACGGCGTTCGCGCCGGCACCGCTCGGCGATCTCACGGACGCGGCGCTCGAACGGCTGAAGGTGCTCGCCGACGAGTTGGACACCACGGTCGTCGTGGACTGGCCGTCGAGCCCGGCCGAAATCGCCGATTCGCTCGCCCGCCACGGCCGACGGCCGATCGAGCGCCTGCAGCGGCTCGGCCTGCTGAACCGGTCGCTGCGCGCGGTTCATCTCGCGACCCTCGAACCCGCGGAGCTGCGTGCCGCCGGCGAGAGCGCAATCGCCGCGACGGTCTGCCCGAGCGCCGGCTTGCGCCGCGGCGCCGGTCTTCCGCCGATCGCGGCGCTGCGCGCCGCGGGGCTGCGCCTCGCACTCGGCAGCGACGGCGGCGCATCGGACGGCGACTTCGATCTGTGGCGCGAGCTGCGCCTGTGCGCGCTCGTGGCGAGCGGCGCCGCGCCACCGCTCGGGGCGTGGGAGGTGCTCGCGATGGCGACGCGGGACGCCGCCGAGGCGCTCGGGATCGACGCGCACGTCGGGACGCTCGAGACCGGCAAGTGGGCGGATCTGTGCTGCGTCGAAGCGCTCGGCCCGGCGGTTCCGAGCGCGGTCGGCCTCGTGGAACAGTTGGTTTTCTGCGGCGGACGTGACATCGTCCGCGACGTCTGGATCGCAGGTCGCCCCGCGATCTTCCGATCGCAACCGACCCGGTTCGACTGGACGCAGATACGCGAGCGCGCGTCGCAGGCCGCGCAGCGGCTGAAGGCAGGAGGATGATGGCGATGTCTGGAGCGACAACCGAAAACGCGGATCCCGCCGAATTGCGGAAGTTCGACGCGATCGCGCACGAGTGGTGGGACCCGGCCGGGTCCTCCCGACCGTTGCACGAGCTGAACCCCGCGCGCGTCGAGTATCTCGAGCGCACGGTCGGCCTCGCCGGCAAGACCATCGTGGACGTCGGCTGCGGCGGAGGGATCCTCTGCGAGGCGATGGTGCGCGCCGGCGGGCACGTCCTCGGGATCGACCTCGCCCCATCGGTCATCGAGGTCGCAAGGGCCCACGCGGCCGGGAGCGGGCTCGAGATCGACTATCGATCGATCACAGCCGAAGCGCTGTCCGCCGAACGGCCGGGCGGATTCGACCTCGTGACCTGCATGGAGATGCTCGAACACGTCCCCGACCCGGCATCGACTCTCGCCGCGCTCGCCGCGCTCGTGCGACCCGGCGGCGACGTGGTCGTCTCGACGCTGAACCGAACGTGGGTGTCGTTCCTGGTTGCGATCATCGGTGCCGAATACCTCGCGCGTGCACTGCCGCGCGGTACCCACGATTATCTGAAATTCATCCGTCCCTCCGAGCTCGCTCGCTGGGGGCGGACGGCCGGGCTCGTGCTGCGCGATCTGACCGGGGTCGGTTACGATCCGATCACGCGCTCGTTCGGCCTGTCGCGCCACGCGGCCGTGAACTATCTCGCCCACTTCCGCCGTGCCGATTCCTGAGCACCTTCGCGATCGTCCGCCGCGGGCGGTGCTGTTCGACCTCGACGGAACGCTGCTCGACACCGCACCCGACATGTACCGCGCGTTCAGCGCGCTGCTGAGCGAGCGCCACCGTGCCCCCGTCGCCTACGAACGGGTCCGGCCGCGCGTGAGCCACGGCGCGGGCGGCGTGCTGCGCGCGGGCTTCGACGACGTCGGCGAGACCGAGTTCGACGCGCTCCGGCAGCGCTTCCTCGAACTGTATCGCGACGCGCTCTGCGTCGACACGCGGCTGTTTCCCGGGATGGAACGCGCGCTCGACGCGATCGCGGCGCACGGCCTCGCGGCGGGTATCGTGACGAACAAGGCCGCCTGGCTCACCGAGCCCCTGATCGACTCGCTCGGCCTGCGAACGCGGTTCGCGTGCGTGGTCAGCGGCGACACGGTCGCCGAGCGCAAGCCGCATCCGCTGCCGCTGCTGCACGCGGCGAGGCTCGCGGGCGCCGCGCCCGCGGAGTGCGTCTACGTCGGCGACGCGGCACGCGACATCGAGGCGGCCCGCGCCGCCGGGATGCCCTCGCTGGTCGCGCGCTACGGATACCATGGGCCCGACGACGACCTCGACGCCTGGGGTGCGGATGGTGCGATCGACTCGCCCGTCGAGATCGCCGACTGGCTCGCCGTGGCCTGCGCACGATGACGATCGCCGCGCGCACCGCGCATCGGAACCGGGGCGCGCAGGGTTGACGATCCTCGACGAACCGTATCGCGGGCGCGCGGTGCCGCCCGGCAGCGCACGTCACCTCGCGTGGCTGTTCGCAGCACCCGCCGCACGTGCACCGCTCCTCGGGGTGTTCGCGCTGCTCGCGGAATGGCGTGCGGCGCAGCGCACCGATCTCGCGCCGGAAGTTGCCGCGACCAAGCTCGCGTGGTGGCGAGACGAGATCCTGCGACTCCGGCAGGGGCGCCCCGCGCACCCGATCGGTCGATATCTCCTCGCATCGGTCGACGCGGCGCCGAGCGACTGGGATCCGCTCGAGCGAGCGGTCGAGGCGGCGGCGCACCCGGTCGGCGGCGCGACGGTCGATGCCGCCCCCGATCTCGAGGCGCATGCCGACGCACTGATCGGCGGCCCGCTGCGAGTCGCAGCGATGCTCGCCACGCCGTCGCCCGAACGCCGCGCCGCGAATCCGCTCGCCGCATGCACGCGCGCGATCGCGGTGGGACGGTTCCTCGCGGACTCGGCCGAGGATGCCGCCGCCGACCCGAGCCGAGCCGGCGCGCTGCGCGCCGAGGCGCGTCGGCGGTTCAACGCCGCCGTGGACGCGCTCCCGGCGGACGCGCGGTCGAGGCACCGTGGACTCCTGGTGCTCGCTGTTCTCGAGGCGCATCATTCGAGCGCCCCTCGACCCACCGCCGTGGCGCCGGCGCGGCTGTCCGACGTGTTCCTCGCGTGGCGCACCGCCCGGCGCGCCGCACGGGCGCCTTCCCGATCTCCGGAGATCCCATGACGACGACCCTCGATCCGAAAACGTACGTCGCGCCGACCGACCTGCTCGCCGGCCGCGTGATCCTGATCACCGGCGCGAGCGGCGGGCTCGGCGGTGCGATCGCGGTCGCGTGTGCGCGCGTCGGCGCGAGCGTGATCCTGTGCGGCCGCAACGAACGCAAACTCGATGCGTTGTACGATCGGATCGAGGCCGAGGGCGGACCGAAGCCGGCGCTGGCGCCGCTCGACCTGGCCAGCGCGACCGCGTCCGACTACGACGCGCTCGCGGCGACGATCGAGCGCGAGTACGGTCGGCTCGACGGCCTGGTGCACGCGGCCGCGATCCTCGGCGATCGCACCCCGCTCGAGATGTACGACGTGCCGACCTGGTGCCGGGTGCTGCACGTGAACCTGACCGCGCCGTTCATCCTGACCCAGGTACTGCTGCCGTCGCTGCGCCGCGCCGAGGACGCGTCCGTGGTGTTCGCGAGCAGCGGCGTGGTGAATCGGCCGCGTCCCTTCTGGGGCGCGTACGCGGTCGCGAAAAGCGGCCTGGAGACGGTCCGCGCGATGCTCGCGGAGGAACTCGCGGGGGTCACGAGCATCCGCGCGAACAGCGTGAATCCCGGGCCGATGCGCACGCCGATGCGCTTTGCCGCCTATCCGGGCGAGGACCCGAATACGCTCCCGGCGCCCGATCGCGTGACCGGCACGTTCCTGTACCTGCTCGGACGCGACAGCCGCGAGATCAGCGGGCGTTATTTCGACGCACAGTAGGCGCTGCCGGCGGAGTCGGGCTTGCGCGGTCGGAGAGTCCTTCGGCGACCTGCGCGGTCGCGAGGTCCGCGCGTGGCTCATCCGTGATCGCGGCGAGCAGCGCGTCGCGCTCGCCCGCCGTCATCGGCCGGGAATGGCCGCGGGGCAACTCGCGCCCGAGCCGCACCGGCCCGACGCGCACCCGCATCAGTCGACTGACCACGAAGCCGCGCGCGCCCCACCAGTGCCGCACCGACGCAGGCCGGGTCGCTCGCACGGTCACCGTGAGCCAGTGGTTCACGCCTTCGCCGTACTGCGGCGTCGCCGCGAGGATCTCCATGCGCTCGCCCTCGCAGTCGGTCGCCACGAGGAACTCGGCGACGCGAGCCTCGTCGAGTGGTCCGCGCAAGCGCAGGAGGTAGTCCTGCTCCAGCCGGTGGGCACCCCGGGACACCCGATGCGCCCAGGCGCCGTCGTCGGTCAGGATCTCGAGTCCCCCATCGACCGGCGGCAACGGCTGGATTGCGAGCCAGCGCCCGCCGGCGCGCGACAGACGCAGGCGGTCGGGCGAACGCGACGCTGCCTCCTTCAGATCGAGCGGGTCGCCGGGCGAGCGGTGGTAGAGCAGCACGCGAGCCGCTCGCGGCGACTCGGTCCGAAAGCGCATCGGGCGACCGTCGAGCGTGACCCGATCCCCGGGCACGAGGCTCGCGCCGAGCGCCGGCACCGCGCCGTTGATCTTGAGACGTCCGTCGCGGATCCAACGCTCGATCTCGCGGCGCGAACCCGCACCCGCGGCGGCGAGCACCTTCTGCACCCGCCCGACCGGCGCCGCTGCCTTGCGCCGAGGCGCGCGGGATCGCATGGGCTCAGCCCACGTCCGACGCGCCGGCGGGCGCCGGCGGCGATGGTTCGTCCGACTCCGCAGCGGGCGACGCATTCTCCGGGGGCGGCGCATCCACCGGGGGCGGCCCCTGCACGTCGGGCGCCTCCCCGCTCGCGGCGGGCTCGACCGCCTCGGCCGCGACCTCGGCCGCCTCCGCGCCCGGGAGGCTGAGCTGCACCCGCATGTCCTCGAGTTCCTTCAACTGGGCGAGCGTCGGCAGGTCGTCGAGCTTCTTCAAGCCGAAGTAATCCAGGAATTCCCGGGTGGTGCCGAGCAGTTCGGGCTTTCCCGGCACGTCGCGATGCCCGACGACGCGGATCCAGTTGCGCTCGAGCAAGGTCTTCACGATGTTCGGATTGACCGCGACGCCGCGGATCTGCTCGATCTCGCCCCGGGTGATCGGCTGCCGGTACGCGACCAGCGCGAGCGTCTCGAGCAGCGCACGCGAATATTTCGCCGGCCGCTCGACCCAGAGCTTCGAGACGGGCTCGGCGAGCGCCGGTCGGATCTGCACCCGAAAGCCGCTCGCGACCTCGGTGAGGTCGATTCCACGATTCGCATAGTCGGCGCGCAGTGCCTCGATCGCCACGCGCAGCGCGGCCGCGTCGATGCCATCCCGCTCGTCGAACACCGACGCCAGGTCGTCGAGGCCGAGCGGTCGCCCGGCCGCGAGCAGCGCCGCCTCGACGACGTTCTTCACGTAGTCTTCACTCATTCTGCATTCTCAGGTTGTCCCCGTTCGCCGCCCCGTCCACGCCGATCTCGCGGGCCGAGCGCCCCGCGCCGCGCCGTAGGTGCAGCGGGGCGTAGGGCTCGGGTTGCTGGATCTCGATCAGGCCCTCGCGAAGCAACTCGAGCACCGCGATGAACGTGACCGTGACGCCGAGACGCCCCTCCTCTGCGCGAAACAGGCGGACGAAATCCACGAAGTCCCCGGTCTCGAGCGCCGCGAGGACGTCGGTCATTCGCTGCCGCACCGACAAGGCTTCGCGCTGCACGTGGTGATGCGCGAACATGTCGCTGCGCGCGAGCACCTCCTGGAAGGCGACCAGCATCTCCTGCAGCGTGACCTGCGGCGGCAGGCGCACCACCTTGCGCCCCGGCAGCTCGGCCGCAGCGATCCAGGTGTCCCGCTCCAGCCGGGGGATGCGATCGATGCCCTCGGCGGCGCGCTTGAATCGTTCGTACTCCTGCAGGCGCCGCACGAGTTCGGCGCGCGGATCGACCTCCTCGGCACCCTCGTCGCTGCGCACGCGCGGCAGCAGCATCCTCGACTTCACTTCCGCGAGCGTCGCCGCCATCAGCAGGTACTCGCCCGCGAGCTCGAGCTGCAGCACCTGCATCAGCTCGATGTAGCGCATGTACTGGCGCGTGATCTCCGCGATCGGGATATCGAGGATGTCGAGGTTCTGCCGCCGGATCAGGTACAGCAGCATGTCGAGCGGCCCCTCGAACGCCTCGAGGAACACCTCGAGGGCCTGCGGGGGGATGTACAGGTCGCGCGGCAGCACCGTGATCGGCTGTCCATCCACGACCGCGAACGGCATTTCGGCCTGGGCCGGCAATGTGCCGAGCGGGTGCACCGAACCCTCGTCCGGCGGTGGCGCGTCGGTCGATCCGCTCATCGATAATCCAGCGACATCGCGTGCCGCACGACTTCCATCGTATCGCGCGCGACGTCGCGCGCCCGGTCGCAGCCCTGCGCGATGATCCCGCGAACGACATCGGGGTTCTCCTCGAACTCCCGGGCCCGCTTCGCGATCGCCGAGGTCTCCTCCACGATCTTGTCGATCAACGGCTGCTTGCAATCGAGACAGCCGATCCCCGCCGAGCGGCATCCCGCCTGCACCCAGTCACGGGTCTCGGCACTCGAGTAGACCTGATGCAGGTCCCAGACCGGGCACTTCTGCGGATCGCCGGGATCGGTCCGCCGCACGCGCGCCGGATCGGTCTGCATCGTCCGGAGCTTGCGCACCACCGAATCGCTGTCTTCGCGCAGGCCGATCGTGTTGCCATAGGACTTCGACATCTTGCGCCCGTCGAGGCCCGGCACCTTCGGCGTCGCGGTCAACAGCACTTCCGGCTCGGGCAGCACCGCGATCCCGGCGCCCTCGAGGTAACCGAGCAGGCGGTCGCGGTCCGCGACCGTGAGCCGCGCGTTCGACTCGACCAGGGCGCGCGCCTTGCCGAGCGCCTCCGCGTCGCCTTTCTCCTGGAATTCCTTGCGCAGGGTCCGGTACAGCGTCGCGTTGCGCGAACCGAGGCTCTTGATCGCCTTGTCGACCTTGGCCTCGAACTCCGCTTCCCGGCCGTAGATGTGGTTGAACCGCCGCGCGATCTCGCGGGTGATCTCGACGTGCGCGACCTGGTCTTCGCCGACCGGGACGTACTGCGGCCGGTACAGCAGGATGTCGGCCGACTGCAGCAGCGGATAACCGAGGAACCCGTAGGTGTCGAGTTCACGGTCCTGGAGCTGCGCCTGCTGGTCCTTGTACGATGGCACCCGCTCGAGCCAGCCGAGCGGCGTGATCATCGACAGCAACAGGTGAAGCTCCGCGTGCTCGGGCACTTTCGACTGTACGAACAACGTCGCGACCCCCGGGTTCAAGCCCGCGGCCAGCCAGTCGATCGCCATCGTCCACACGTGCTCCTCGAGGCGCGAGGTGTCCTCGTAGCCGGTGGTGAGCGCGTGCCAGTCGGCGATGAAGAAATAGCATTCGTACTGGTACTGCAGGTCGATCCAGTTCTTCAGGGCACCGTGATAGTTGCCGAGGTGCAGCTGCCCCGTCGGTCGCATCCCGGACAGCACCCGTCGGCTCGGCGGTGCGACGCTCACGTGGAACTCCCGATCAAGGCCCCGATCACGTGGCCGATCAACCGATAGGCCGGATCGAAGATCCAGCCGAACACGCCGACCGCGGTCAGCGCGAGCACGATCAGCAAGCCGAACGGCTCGAGCTTCTCGACGGCCGCCGCCGCCCGTGGCGGCAAGACCCCGACGAGCACGCGGCCGCCGTCGAGCGGCGGGATCGGGAACAGGTTGAACAGCGCGAGGACCACGTTGATCACGATGCCGGCCTGCGCCATCAGCGCGAGCCAGCCGACCAGGGTCAGCGATCCGTCGAGGCGCGCGACGCCGGCGAGCACCGCGCACCACGCGAGTGCCATCGCGAGGTTCGCCGCGGGCCCGGCGAGCGCGACCCAGATCATCGAGCGGCGCGGATCGCGCAGCGCGCGTTGAGCGATCGGCACGGGCTTCGCCCAGCCGAACAGCGGGCCGCCCAGCGCGAGCAGCAGCGCCGGAACGAGCACCGTGCCGACCGGATCGATGTGCCGCAGGGGATTGAGGCTCAGGCGCCCGAGCATCTCGGCGGTACGATCACCGAAATGGCGCGCGGCCAGACCGTGCGCGACCTCGTGCAGCGTGATCGCGAACAGCACCGGAATCGCCCAGACCGAAACCTTAGTAAGAAATACTGATAAGTTAACCACTTAGAACTTTTTTAGAGATTTAACATCAATATCAGGCCCACGAATCGAGCGCGCATTATACGGGCGGCGGCCCGACAAATGGGCTCACGTCGCCGCGCCCCCGACGCACGACCATGGGGTGGCCGGCCGACAGGTCGATCACCGAGGTCGGGACCAGACCGCAATGGCCGCCGTCGAGCACCAGGTCGACACGGTTGCCGAGGATCTGATGGATCTCGGCCGCATCGGTTCGCGGTGCATCCTCCCCGGGCAACCACAGGGTCGAGCTCATGATCGGCTCACCGAGCTCGGCGAGCAGGAGTGCGGTCACCGGGTGATCGGGCACGCGCAGGCCGATCGTTCCGCGCCGCTCGTGCTTGAGCCGCCGCGGCGTCTCCTTCGACGCCCGCAGGATGAAGGTGTACGGACCCGGCGTGTACGCCCGCAGCAGGCGGTATTGCCAGTTCTCCACCAGCGCATACTTGCCGACGTCGGCGAGATCGCGGCACACCAGCGTGAAGTGATGATGCCGGTCGACGTTGCGGATCGCGCTGATGCGCTCGAGCGCGCCCTTGTCGCCGATGTGGCAGCCAAGCGCGTAGCAGGAGTCCGTCGGATAGACGATCACGCCGCCGGCGCGCAGACAGTCGACCGCCTGCCGGATGTAGCGGCGCTGCGGCGACACGGGGTGCAGTTCCAGGTAAACGCTCATGGCGAAGACGATATAATAGCCCGATGTACGCACTGCTCGAATGGCTCCCGCTCGCAATATTTTTCGCGGTGTTCAAGGTTTTCGGTATCTATCCGGCGACCGCGGCGCTGATGGTCGCGAGCGTCACGCTGCTGCTCGTCCACCGCTGGCGCACCGGCAAGGTCAAGCCGATGCACGCATTCACCGCGGTGACCGCGCTCGTGCTCGGGTCCGCGACCCTCGCGTTCCACGACGCACGCTTCATCGAGTGGAAGCCGACGGTGCTGCTCGGGATCGCCGCGATCGCGTTTCTCGCGAGCGCGCGGTTCGCCCGCGAGCCGCTCGCCCGCCGGATGCTCGAGAGCGCCTTCACCGAGGAGCTCAGCGTCGAGCCGCTCACCTGGCGCCGGATCAACGGGCTCTGGGTCGTCTGGTTCGCACTGCTCGCGGCCGCGAACCTGTACGTCGCGAGAAATTACTCCGATGCGGTCTGGGTGAATTTCAAGGTCTTCGGTCTGTCGATCGCGACTTTCCTGTTCCTGATCCCGCAGGTGCTCTGGCTCGCCTCGCGCGCCAAGCCGGCGCCGGATCCAGGCTGACGGCGGCCGGCATGGGTACCACAGATCGCGAGCAACGCCTCCGGGAGCGGCTCATCGCCGCGTTCGCTCCGCGCGAACTCACGATCGTCGACGAGAGCCATCGGCACGTCGGGCACGCCGGCGCCGCCGGCGGCGGCGGTCACTTCCGGATCCGGATCGTCGCCGACGCGTTCGCCGGCCTCGCGCCGGTCGCCCGCCACCGTCGGGTCTACGCCGCGCTCGGCGACCTGATGACGGGCGAGATCCACGCGCTCAGCATCGACGCGCGCGCGAGCGACGGTCCCTGAGACGACGGACCGCCCGGCCGCGGGCCGTCCGAGCGCACTTTTTTGGCGGGATCGAGCCGCACAGGCTACACTCCCGCGTTCCAGACGCCTTTCGCCTCCACCACACTGCACCTGAGGAATTCCATGCAGCACATTCATTCGACGCGACGATCTCGGCTCTGCGCCGCGGCCGTGCTCGTTCTGTCGCTCTCCTCGCTCGCGGCCTGCGCGAAGAAGCCGGAGACGGCGCCCGCCGCCAGCACGACGCCGTCGAACGCCGTCGCGACCGTGAACGGGACGCCGATCGCCCGCGCCGCCTACGAGTTCTACGTGAAGACGGTCACCGGCGGCAAGGAGCCGTCCCAGCTCACCGCCGATCAGCGCGGCCAGCTGCTCGACGCGATGGTCGGGATGGAGCTGATGGCACAGCAGGCCGACAAGGACGGACTGCAGAAGGATCCGCAGACGTCGGCCGCGATCGCGGTCGACAACATGCACATCCTCGCCGACGCCGAGTCGCAGCACTATCTGAAGGACAAGGAACCGACCGACCAGGAGCTGCAGTCGGAATATGCGGGCGCGATCGCGAAGATGGACAAGGTCGAATACCACGCGCGCCACATTCTCGTCGCGAACCGTGATCTGGCGGTCGCGCTGATCAAGCGCCTGAAGGCCGGCGCGAATTTCGCGAAACTCGCGCGCGAGAACTCGATCGACGCGTCCAAGACGAACGGCGGCGATCTCGGCTGGTTCCAGGCCTCGCGAATGGTCAAGCCGTTCGCCGACGCGGTGCGTGCGCTGAAGCCCGGTGAGATCACCCCGCAGCCGGTTCAGACGCAGTTCGGCTGGCACATCATCCAGCTGATCGCGACCCGGCCGGTGACCCCGCCACCGTTCGACGAGGTCAAGCAGCAGGTCGCGAACCGCGTGCTGCAGAAGAAGCTGCAGGCGTACGTCCAGCAACTGGAGAAGAGCGCGACGATCCAGAAGAGCCTCTGACCGAGCTCATGCGCCGGCGCGACGCCTCGTCGCGCCGGCGCATGCCGTCCCGGCCTCCTTCCCGGCTCGCCTCCGCGTCACTCGCCGAGCAGACGTGAGAAGTCGGCTTCATCGAGGATCGTGAGACCGAGCGCCCGGGCCTTGTCGAGCTTCGACCCGGGCTCACGGCCCGCGACGACGTAATCGGTCTTCTTCGACACGCTCCCGGATACTTTCCCACCCCGCGCGACGATCCGTTCGGTCGCGCCCTCCCGGGTGTGGTTCTCGAGCGTTCCGGTCAGCACGAACACCTTGCCGGCGAGCGCGCCACGCGTCACGGTCGGATGCGCCGGCCAGTGGATCCCGCTCGCGAGCAGCCGATCGAGGATCGCCGCGTTCTCCCGATCGCGGAAGTACGCGACGACGTTCGCCGCGACGACCGGCCCGACGTCCGGGACCTCCCGGATCCGCGCCTCGTCGGCCTCGCGTAGCGCGTCGAGGCTGCCGAGATGCGTCGCGAGGGTCGCCGCGGTCGACTCGCCGACGTCGCGGATGCCGAGCGCATTCAGGAATCTCGGCAAGGTCGTTCGCTTCGAGTGCTCGATCGCCGCGAGCAGGTTGCTTGCGGACTTCTCCCCCATGCGATCGAGCGCCGCGAGCCGTGGTCCGTCGAGCGCGAACAGATCCGCCGGGGACTTCACCAGCCCCGCATCCACGAGTTGTTCGACGAGCTTGTCTCCCAGGCCCTGGATGTCGAGCGCCCGCCGCGACGCGAAGTGCTTGATCTCTTCCTTGCGCTGTGCCGGACAGCGGCGTCCGCCCGTGCAGCGCGCGATCGCCTGCCCCTCGATGCGCTCGACCGGCGAGCCGCACACCGGACAGTCCGTCGGCAGTTCGAGCCGGTGCGTTCCCCGGGGCCGCCGTTCGGCGAGGACCATCACGACCTCGGGGATCACGTCGCCGGCGCGTCGCACGACGACCGCGTCGCCGACCCGAACGTCCTTGCGATGCAGTTCGTCGATGTTGTGCAGGGTCGCGTTGCTGACCGTGACGCCGCCGACGTGGATCGGCGCGAGGCGCGCGACCGGCGTCAACGCGCCGGTACGCCCGACCTGGAACTCGATTCCGCGGACGGTCGTGATCGCCTCCTCGGCAGGGAATTTGTGCGCGATCGCCCAGCGGGGCGCGCGCGCGACGAAGCCGAGCCGGCGTTGCTGCGCGACGTCGTCGACCTTGTAGACGACGCCGTCGATCTGGTACGGGAGTCGGTGACGCTCGGCGCCGATCTCCCGGAAGTAGCGCAGGCAGCCGTCGATCGAGGAGACCCCGCGGGCCTGGGGACTGACTCTGAAGCCGAGTCGGCGCAGCGCCTCGAGCAGCGTTCCCTGCCGATCGGGCAACGAGCCCCCGTCGACGTCGCCGATCCCGTAGACGAAGAAATCCAGCGGTCGCGCGGCGCTCACGGCCGGATCGAGCTGGCGCAGCGCCCCGGCCGCGGCGTTGCGCGGGTTCACGAACGTCTTCTCGCCCCGGGCCGCCGCCTGCTCGTTCAAGCGGCGGAACCCGGCGAGCGGCATGTACACCTCGCCGCGCACCTCGAGGAGTCGCGGTGGCGTCGGCGTACGCAAGCGCAGCGGCAAGGAACGGATCGTTCGCAGGTTCGCGGTGATGTCTTCCCCCGTCTCCCCGTCGCCGCGCGTCGCCGCCCGGACATACACGCCGTCCTCGTAGGTCGCGTTCACCGCGAGGCCGTCGAGCTTCGGCTCGACCGAATACGCAACCGTCCCCGACTCTCCGAGCCGCTCGCGCACGCGCCGGTCGAACTCCAGGACCTCGTCGTCGCTGAACGCGTTGTCCAGCGAGAGCATCGGTACGCGGTGCCGCACCTGTGCGAACGCCGCGACCGGGGACGCCCCGACCCGTTGCGTCGGCGAGTCCGCGGTGACGAGCGTGGGATATTGCGCCTCCAGCGCCTGCAGCTCGCGCAGGCGCTGGTCGTACTCGGCATCCGGCACTTCCGGGTCGTCGAGCGCGTAGTAGCGGTAGTTGTAGCGATCGATCAGCCGACGCAGTTGCGCGGCGCGCCGACCGGCCGCGTCGGGTGCCCTATGTGCGCCCGAGCTCACCGTCCGCGAAGCCTCAGGGAAACGACGCGTGGAATCGCGCGGCTTCTTCGCGCAGCGCCGCCGCGCGCTGCGGCGAGAGCGGCAAGCCCTTCGCATCCTGCACCATGCCGGCGAGGCTCTCCGCGAGCCGTCGCGAAGTCGCGATCATCGCCTCGACCGTCTGGACCGGATCGAGCGGCCCCGGCAATACCGCGAATATCGTGATCCCCCTGAACTCCTGGGTCGCCATCGTCTGCGGATCGAACGTCCCCGGCTCGCGCAGGCTCGCGACGCTGAACAGGCTCCGCCCATCGATGTGATGGCGGTGGAACACCTGGTAGCGACCGTACACGAGGCCCTGCATCTCGAGGGCCTCCGCGAGCTTCGTGCCCGACCAGCGGGCATCGCCGAGCGCACAGACCCGCAGGGTCACGATCATCTGTGCCTCGCGGCCGCGCTCGGGTAGCGGCGAGGGAGCGGCCGGCGGCACGGACGCGGTCGCCGGCACCGGTGTCGCTGGCGTTGGCGCGGGCGGCGGCGGCGCTGGCGCCGGACGCGGGGGCGCCGGCGGCTC
>JAGWPU010000117.1 GCA_028870355.1 Gammaproteobacteria bacterium
CATCGCGCGGCACGGCGGCGATCGCGCCGCTTACAGTACAATTCCCGCCCTGATGGACGTATCACACCTTCTCGATCGATTGAACGACGCGCAGCGGCAGGCGGTCGCCGCGCCGCTCGGACCGGCGCTCGTGCTCGCGGGCGCCGGCAGCGGCAAGACGCGCGTGCTGGTGCACCGCGTGGCCTGGCTGATCCAGGTCGAGGGCGCATCCCCGCAGAGCATCCTCGCGGTCACGTTCACGAACAAGGCTGCGGGCGAGATGCGCGGACGCATCGAGAGCCTGCTCGGCATGCCGTCGTCGTCGCTGTGGATCGGCACCTTTCACGGACTCGCGCACCGATTGTTGCGGCTGCACTGGCGCGAGGCGGGACTCGCCCAGCACTTCCAGATCCTCGACTCGGAGGATCAGGCCCGGATGATCCGCAAGGTGCTGAAGAGCCTCGATCTCGACGAGGCTCGCTGGATCCCGCGCGAGGTGCAGTGGTTCATCAACGCGCAGAAGGACGAAGGTCATCGCCCGGCGACCCTGAAGGACGACGGCGACCCGACCCGGCGCCAGCTGATCCGGGTCTATCTCAGTTATGAGGAGGCCTGCCAGCGCGCCGGCGTCGTCGACTTCGCGGAGCTGCTGCTGCGCGCGTACGAGCTGTGGCGCGACCGGCCGGACCTGTTGCGTCACTATCGCGAGCGGTTCCAGCACGTGCTGATCGACGAGTTCCAGGACACCAACGCGATCCAGTATCGCTGGTTCACCACACTCGCGGGGCCGACCGGGCGGCCGTTCGTGGTCGGCGACGACGACCAGTCGATCTACCGCTGGCGCGGGGCGCGGGTGGAGAACCTGAACCGGTTCCGCCGCGACTACCCCGGCGCGACGCTGTACAAGCTCGAGCAGAACTACCGCTCGACCGGCACGATCCTGAAGGCCTCGAACGCGCTGATCGCGAACAACGCGGGCCGGATGGGCAAGACGCTCTGGACGAGCGGTGAGGACGGCACGCCGATCCAGATCTACGCGGCCTTCAACGAGCGCGACGAAGCCGACTTCGTCGTGAACCGGATCCGCGACTGGATCGAGCGCGGCGGTGCGCGGCGCGAGATCGCGGTGCTCTATCGGTCGAACGCCCAGTCGCGGGTATTCGAAGAAGCATTCCTGAACGCCCGGATGCCGTACCGGGTGTACGGCGGGCTGCGCTTCTTCGAGCGCGCCGAGATCAAGGACGCGCTCGCGTACCTGCGACTGGTCGCGAACCGCGACGACGACTCCTCGTTCGAGCGGGTGGTGAATCTGCCGGTGCGCGGGGTCGGCGCACGCACCGTCGACGCGCTGCGCGAGACCGCGCGCGAGGCCGGCGTCTCGCTCTGGGCCGCCGCTCGGCATGCGGCCGGCGGCACGCTCGCGCAACGCGCAGCGCAATCGGTCGCGGCGTTCCTCGATCTCGTCGATCGCCTCGCCGCCGAGACCGCAGGACTCGAGCTGCACGAGCAGGTCGATCGCGTGATCGAGGCCAGCGGTCTCGTCGAGCACTTCAAGAAGGACAAGGGCGAGCGCGGCGAGGGGCGGGTCGAGAACCTGCAGGAGCTCGTCAGCGCGGCGCGGGGCTTCGTCGCCGACCGGGAGGACGTGCTGCCGCCGCTCGGGCAATTCCTCGCCCACGCCGTGCTCGAGTCGGGCGAGGGACAGGCGGACGTCGGCGACGATTGCGTGCAGATGATGACGTTGCACTCCGCGAAGGGCCTCGAGTTCCCGGTCGTGTTCCTCGCCGGGATGGAGGACGGGCTGTTCCCGCATCAACGCTCCGCGGCCGACCTCGCGGGGCTCGAGGAGGAGCGGCGGCTGTGCTACGTCGGGATGACCCGCGCGATGCGCCGGCTGTACCTGACCTACGCCGAACAGCGGCGGCTGTACGGCGTCGACACCTACGGCCAGCCCTCGCGCTTCATCGCCGAGGTCCCGGCGGAGTTCGTCGAGGAGGTGAGGCCGCGAATTCAGGTGTCCCGGCCGACGTTCGTCGCCCGCAAGCCGGTCGCGGAGCCCGCGCCGGCCGGGATGCGCATGGGCAGCCGGGTGCGGCACACGAAGTTCGGCGAGGGGGTCGTGCTGAATTTCGAGGGCAATGGACCGCAGGCGCGGATCCAGGTTAACTTTGAGAGACAGGGCACGAAGTGGCTGATGCTCTCTTATGCGAACCTCGAACTCGTCTAGACGGCCCGCGACGGGGGAGCTGACCGCGCCGTGAAGATCATCATACTCGGGGCCGGCCAGGTCGGCCGGACGTTCGCCTACCACCTGTCGCGCGAAGAGGCGAACGAAGTCACCGTGATCGACTCGAACGAGGAGGTGCTGCGAGACCTGCAGGACCGCCTCGACATTCGCACCGTGAGCGGCAACGCGGCGAGCCCCCGGATCCTGGAGGCCGCAGGGATCGCGAGCACCGACGTGCTCGTCGCGCTGACCAACAGCGACGAGGTGAACATGCTCGCGTGCCACATCGCGTGGACGCTGTACCGCACGCCGAAGAAGATCGCGCGGGTGCGCTCGGCCGACTTCACCGAGCGCGACCGGCTGTTCGGCGAGCAGGGCATCGCGGTGGACCTGTGGATCAGTCCCGAGCAGCTCGTCACGGAGCACGTCGCGCGCCTGATCCGCTATCCGGGGGCACTGCAGGTCCTCGACTTCGCCGACGGCCGCGTGCGCCTCGTCGGGATCCGCGCGCTGCAGGGCGGACCGCTGGTCGGCCAGGCCCTGAAGACCCTGCGCGAGCACATCCCGACCAAGGAAGCACGGGTCGCCGCGATCTACCGCGCCGGCAAGAGCGTGAAGCCGGAAGGCTCGACGGTGATCGAGGACGGCGACGAGGTGTTCTTCCTGGCCGCCCGCGACGACATCCGCGTCGTGATGCGGGAGCTGCGCCGGGAGGAGGCGCCCGCGCGGCGCGTCGTGATCGCCGGCGGCGGCAACATCGGGTATCGGCTCGCGAGCGAGCTCGAGGACAAGAACCAGGTCAAGCTGATCGAGCGCGACGGCAAGCGCGCGCGGCGCGTGTCGGAGCAGCTCAAGAGCACCACCGTGCTGCATGGGGACGCGGCCGACGAGGACCTGCTGCTGGAGGAGAACATCGACAGCGCCGACGTGTTCGCGGCACTCACGAACTCCGAGGAGGCGAACATCCTCTCGGCGATGCTCGCGAAGCGGCTCGGCGCGCACAAGGTGATGGCACTGATCAACAAGCCGTCGTATTCGGAGCTCATCGAGAGCGGGTCGATCGACATCGCGATCTCGCCGCAGACCGTCACGATCGGCTCGCTGCTCGCGCACGTGCGCCATGGCGACGTCGTGCGCGTGCACGCGCTGCGGCGCGGGGCGGCCGAGGCGCTCGAGGTGGTCGTGCACGGCGACGCCGACAGCTCGCGCGTCATTGGGCGGCGGATCGAGGAGATCGCGCTGCCGGAGGGCACGACGCTCGGCGCGGTGGTGCGGGGCGAGGACGTGATCATCGCGCATCACGACACGACGATCCAGCCGGACGACCACTTGATCCTGTTCCTGACCGACCGCCGTCACATGGATGCGGTCGAGAAACTGTTCCAGGGGTCCACGTCGTTCCTGTGAAGCAGACGATCCTCCCGGTCGCGCACGTCTTCGCGCTGGTGATCATGGGATTCGCCGCGACGATGCTCGCGCCGTTGCTGCTCGCGATCTGGGGCCAGGACCTCGCGCTCGGGTCGTTCGCGCTGTCGGCCGTCGCGACCTTCGCGATCGGCGCGGCGTTGTGGCTCGCGACGCGGCGCTACAGGCGCGAACTGAAGACGCGCGACGGCCTGCTGCTGGTCGCGCTGACCTGGGTCGCGCTGCCGGCCGTCGCGGGTTTCCCGCTGTGGCATTACCTGCCGATCGACTTCACGCACGCGTATTTCGAGGCGGCGTCCGGACTCACGACGACCGGCGGCACGGTACTCTCGGGACTGCAGTACCTGCCGCGCTCGATCAACCTCTGGCGGCATCTGCTGAGCTGGCTCGGCGGGATGGGCATCATCGTGCTCGCGGTCGCGATCCTGCCGATGCTCGGCGTCGGCGGGATGCAGATCTATCGCGCCGAGATGCCCGGACCGATGAAGGACGCGAAGCTGACGCCGCGCATCGGCCAGACCGCGAAACTCCTGTGGACCGTGTACGCGGGGCTCACGCTCGCGTGCATCCTGTCGCTGCG
Organism: Gammaproteobacteria bacterium; assembly: GCA_028870355.1. GTDB lineage: Bacteria > Pseudomonadota > Gammaproteobacteria > Steroidobacterales > Steroidobacteraceae > Bog-1198. The sequence continues at coordinate 4,212 of JAGWPU010000117.1, forward strand.
CCTGGTCGGGATGGGGTGGTTCGACGCGGTCTGCCACGGGTTCTCGGCGCTCTCGCTCGGCGGCTTCTCGACCTACGACGACAACATCGGACACTTCAACTCAGTGCCGATCGAGATGGTGCTGGTCGTGTTCCAGGTGCTCGCCGCCCTGAATTTCGCGACCCATTACCAGGCCTGGCGGCAGCGCGGGCTGAGCGCGTACCTGCGCGACTCGGAGGCGAAGGCGATCGTCGGGGTGCTCGCAGCGAGCTCGCTCGGGATCGCGGTGTATCTGTTCGTCAAGGGAACCTATCCGAGCTTCGGGGTGGCGCTACGGGAGGCCACGTTCAACGTGGTGTCGATCGCGACCGACAGCGGGCTGCACACGCAGGACTACTCGCGCTGGCCGGTGTTCGCGCCGATGTTCATGCTGTTCCTGTCCTGCGTGGTCGCGAGTTCCGGATCCACCGGCGGCGGAATCAAGATGATCCGCACGCTGATCCTCGCGAAGCAGGCGAACCGGGAGCTCGAGCACATGGTTCACCCGAACCTGGTGCGGCCCCTGAAGATCGGCGGCACCGTGATCGCAAACCGCGTGGTGTTCGCGGTACTCGGCTTCGTGTTCCTGTATTTCATGAGCCTCGTGACCCTGGTGTTCATCGAGCTCGCGAGCGGGCTCGATTTCACGACCTCGCTGTCCGCGATCCTCGCGTGCATCAACAACGTCGGCCCGGGACTCGGGCTCGTCGGCCCGGACAGCAACTACAGCGTGCTCACCGATTTCCAGACCTGGGTCTGCTCGGCGGCGATGCTGCTCGGCCGCCTCGAGGTGTTCACGATCCTGGTGCTGTTCACGCCGGCGCTGTGGCGCAAGTAGGCGGTGACGGCGCGCTGAACGCGCGCCCGAGGAAGCGGTCGATCGCGTGCAGCGACTCCGGCTCGTCGAGGAGCGGGACGTGGCCGCGGTCGGCGACCACCTGCGTCTCGAGATCGCCCTTCAGCGCGAGCATGCGCTCGAGGATCGCGGGACTCAGGAGGTCCGACAGCTCGCCGCGCAGCGCGAGCACCGGCAGGTCCACGAGCATCTGCCATTGGGTCCACAGGTCGAGCGGCGCGGCCGACGAGGCGCGCATCGCCGCGCCGATCGCCGGGTCCGCGGCGGGACGCAGGCTGCCGGCCGGACCTTCCGAGTAGGCGCGTTTCGCGAGCGCCTCCCAGCGCGCCGCCGACAAGCCGGGCCAGGCGGGCTCGTAGGTGGCGCGCGTCTGCGCGGTCGCCTCGATCCAGTCCTGCGGCGGCGGCGAGCGGCCGGCATAGCCCCTGATCCGCTCGACACCGGCAGGGTCGAGCGCTGGGCCGATGTCGTTCAGCACGATCCCCGCGAGACCCTCGGGGCGCGCCGCGGCGTGCAGCATCGCGAGGATCCCGCCGAGCGAGGTGCCGATGATCGCGTAGCGGCCGCGACGGGCGGCCTCGGCGAACAGTGGCGCAAGATCACGCAGATACACCGCCGGCTGATAGTTCGCAGGCGTCGGATCGCGGTCGGACAGACCGCGCCCGCGCAGGTCGGGTACGACGACGCGGTGTCGCCCCTGCAGGCGCGGCGCCAGATCCTCGAAGTCACGGGCATTGCGCATCAGACCGTGCAGACAGAGCACCGTCGGCGCCGCGGCCGGCGCCTCGTACACCCGCGCATGCAGCCGCAGACCGTCGGCCGCGGCGTAGAAGCGCGATTCGTACGACCCGGGCATCCCCGTCATGCTAGTAGATCCGCCCACCGAGTTCCTCCCGCAGATCACGCTTGAGCACCTTGCCGTTCGGATTGCGCGGCAAGCTCCCGCGGAACAGGACCTCCGCGAGGCGCTGTTGTTTGCCGACGCGCGCATTGGTCCACTCGCGCAGCGCACCGGCGTTCGTCGCGGCCCCCGGTGCCGCGACGACGATCGCGACCGGGGTTTCCCCCCACGTCGCGCTGCGCGCGCCGATGACCGCGACGTCGGCAACGTCCGGATGGGTCCTCATCACCGCCTCGATATCGGCCGGATAGATATTCTGCCCGCCGGATAGGATCATGTCCTTCTTGCGGTCGACCACGTACAGAAAGCCGTCCTCGTCGAGTCGGCCGAGATCCCCGGTGCGCAGCCAGCGGCGACCGCGGTCGTCGGTCCAGGTCGATTCGGCGCTCGCGGCATCGCGATCGAGATAGCCCGCCATCAGCAACGGACCGTGGCCGACGATCTCACCGGTTGCGCCGTCGGGTACTTCGCGGTCGTCGTCGCCGATGATCTTCAGATCCGTGCCGAGGAACGGCTTGCCGACGGACCCGGTCTTGCGCTCGAAGTCCTCGGGCGCGAGGATCGTGCACACCCCCTCGGTGAGGCCGTACAGCTCGATCAGGCGGCAGCCGAAGCGCTCGGGAAAGGCGCGCTTGGCCTCGAGCGCGAGCGGTGAACCGCAACACATGAACGTATCGAGGCTCGCGAGGTCGCGTCCCGCGACGGTCGGGTCCGAGAGCAACCGTTCAATCTGCAGCGGCACGACGGTCCCGTGCGTGATCCGTTCGCGTTCGATCAGATCGAGGGCGGCCGCCGGTCGGAACGAGCGCATCACGACCAGGGTGCCGCCGACGTAGAGGGTACAGAGCACCGCCACCCAGGTGATGTTCGAGAACAGGCCGAGGGAACAGAGCGTCACACAGTCGCTCCGGTACCGCAGGACCTGCGCGAGGTCCGCGGCCCAGCTCATTCGGCAGCGCTGCGTGTGCAGGATGCCCTTCGGAACCCCGGTCGTCCCCGAGCTGTAGATCACGTTGCATTCCTGCTCCGGGTGGACGACGGTCGCGAGCCGCTCCGATTGCGCCCGGTGCCAGTCGTCGAAGCCGGTCCAGCCGGGCGGCGCCGCGCCGGCCGCGATCCGACGCGCCGCCGCGACGGTCGGATTGGCGGCGCGCAGCGCGTCGATCCGCAGGCAATGCCCGCCGGAAGCGAAGATCGCGCGCGCGCGCGCGTCCTCGACCATCGCACCGACCGCGGCGTCGTTCACCGACACGTTCAGCGGCACCGCGACGCAGCCCCGGCGAAGGATCCCGAACAAGGTCAAGGCCATTTCCAGGCTGTTTTCCATCAGCAGCACGATGCGGTCCCCGGCGGCGAGACCGAGCGCCTCGAGACCGTTCGCGACGCGCGCGGTATCGCGCTCGAGCTCGCGCCAGCTCAGGCGACGGTCCCCGACGATCAACGCCTCGCGATCACCGCGCCAGCGACCGTGCAGGCGGATCAGGTCCGCGAGCGTCGTCTCGGGGGGAGCGAACCAGCTCATTCGTGGCTCCCTCGGACGTCAATAACGGTACTGGACGGTCGCATCGAACGTGCGTGGCGGCCCATAGAACCCGATCTGGCTGACGCCGCCGAGCAGGCCGGTGCTGCCGAAGTCGTAGCCGGCCACGCGATACCAGCGGTCGAGGAGATTCTTGCCGTCGATCGCGAAACGCCAGGTGCCGCCCCGGGTGGTGTACGCCAGGCCGGCGTCGACGAGCCCATACGCGGGCTGGTCGGTGACGCTCGGCGTCGTGTTCGCGACTTTCGTGAAGCTGCGCCAATCCCAGCCGACCCGAGCGAGGAGATTCCCGCTGCCGAGTTCCCAGGTATACATCGCGTTGGTGGACACGGTCCACGCCGGCGCATTGATCGGTCGATTCTGGTCGGCGACGTTGACCGGCGGCGAGTTCGCGGTGCAGCCGGCGGTGAACGCGGTGCAGCCGACGAGGAAGTCCTGGTAATTCGAATCGAGGTAGCCGACGTTCAGCCCGAGGGTGAGCGGCGCGATCGGCTTCCACGCGGACTCGATCTCGACGCCCTGGTTGATCTGCTTGCCCGCGTTCAGCACCGCGGTGACGTTCTGCGGTACGCCGCCGGAGTCGACGAACTGCTGCACGCCGATCTGCGCATTTTTGTACGGGTCGTAGAACAGCGTCAGATCGAGGAGCAGCGTATCGTGGCGCAACGTCGACTTCACGCCGATCTCGTAGCTGTCCGCGGTCTCGGAGCCGTAGCCCGTCTTGGTTTGCGGGTAGAGCGCCGCGTTGCCGCGCATGTCGAAGCCTCCGCTCTTGAAGCCCTTGCTGTAGCTCACGTAGGCCATGACCCGGGGGGTGAAGTGGTAATCGAAGCCGAGCCGTGGCGAGACGTTCGGGAACGTGCGGGTCGCGGTGTAATTCGTCAGCACGCCGGCCGTAGCGCTCGGGAACAGGAAGAACCCGGGCGGGGCGGTCGCCGCGTCGAAGAACGTCTCGTTCGGCAGCAGCTGCGTCGGCGCGACGCTCGCGTATTGCGCCTGGTAGACGGTCGCGGTCTTGCGATCCTGGTTCCAGCGCACGCCGGCGTCGAGGTTCAACCGATCGGTGAGTTTCCACGTGGTGTCCGCGTAGAACGCGGTGCTGCGAGTCTGCACGCAGCCGTCGACCAGGGAGGTGAGGAAGAGGCCGTACACTGGCACCAGGACGCCGATGGAGGCGTTGTAGGCTCCGCAGGCGCTGCTGTTCATGTAGAACACGCCGCCGACCGCCTTCAGCAGGCCGCTCGTGTAGGTGAGCTTCGCCTCGCCGGAGGCCTGCCGTTCACGATAGAGCGCGGGAACCTGGAACAGGTTCGCGTCGAGTTCCTCGAAGTCGATGAACTGTCGACCATGGCCCTCGCGGTACGCCCCGATCACCTTCAGCGCGAGCCGGTCGGTGAGCGATTGGGTGTAGACCGCTGCGAGTCCGTTGCGAAAGTACCGATCCTGATTGACCGGCATGTCGGTGCGCGTGTCGTAACGGCTGTCGAGCGCGGGGGCATAGGCGCTGGTCAGCCGCTGCCCGCCCGACGCGTTCGAATGGTCCTGGGTCGTGTCGGCCGTGATCCTGAGCTTCGAGCTCGCGCCCCAGGTCGCGGTGACGTTCGCGCGCGCGGCGAGCACGTCGTAGTTCGAGACGTCCTGTCCGATGGAATTGTAGGGACTTGGTGCCGCGCCGGCCTGTGCGACGACGTGTCCGTAGCCGTCGTGATGCACGTCGGCGACCGCGAGACCAGCGTAGAGGTGATCGGCGATCAAGGGCATCGAGCCGCTCAGCTTCACGTCGCGCTCGCCGTAGGTGCCGCCGGTGATCGAGGCTTTCAGCGAGGGCGGCCCGACGATGTCGCGGGTCACGTACTTGATCGCACCGGCAATCGTGTTCTTTCCGTACAGCGTGCCCTGCGGTCCGCGCAGGACCTCGATTCTCTGCACGTCGTACACGTCCAGGAGGGCCGCCTGCGGGCGGGCGAGGTAGACGTCGTCGATGTAGACGCCGACGCTCGGATCGAAGCCCCACAGCGGATCGCTCTGACCGACGCCGCGGATGTACACGTTGATCGTGCTGCTCGTCGCCCGATCCGCCGAGATCTTCACGTTCGGAACGAACGAGCCGAGATCGGCGAGCGAGGTCACGTCGCGCAGCTCGAGTTCGTGGCCGGTGAGCGCGGTCACGGCGATCGGCACGTTCTGCACGTCCTCGCGCCGACGGCGCGCCGTGACGACGATCTGCGCGAGACGGTCTTCGAGACGGGGCGCGGGCGAGGGTCTGCGGACCGCACCGAAGGTGGGCGGAAGCGCTGCGGCGAGGGACGCGAGCGCCGCCAGCGCGAGGGAAATGCGGGCGCGGCGGCTCGCCGTTCGGTGATCGGTGGACATTCTGATTCTCCCCTGTGCAGCCGTCTCGGGCGGCCGTCCGTTCGTTCGTTCGTTCGTTTCCCGCGCCGGGCACCGCGGCGCCCGCGAGGGTTCCACGGCGATTATTCAACGACTGTTGATTAAATTTCAACATTTGTTGAAATCGCACGGCGGACCGGCGATTCACTGCCCGCCGGTTCGCCGCGGTCGCGGCATTGCGAGGCTCGAGACGACGCGGGACAATGCGCCGATGCGGATGATGCGACGCAAAACGGGTCAGCGCGGCGCGGCGCGCACCCCCGCGAAGACGCGGATCCTCGACGCGGCCGAGACCCTGTTCGCGCGAACCGGCTTCTACGGCGTCTCGGTCCGCGAGATCACCGAGGCCGCCGGCGTCGACGTGGCGCTCGTGAGCTACCATTTCGGCGGCAAGCGGGAGCTCTTCGCGGCGGTGTTTCAGCGCCGCGCACAGCTGCTGAATCCGGAGCGGCTCGCGATGCTCGAGCAGGTGCGGCGGCAGGCGCTCCCCGGCGCGCCGGCGCTCGAAGACATCGTCAACGCGTTCACCTACCCGCTGCTCGAACGCTCGGCGCGCGGCGGCCCGGGCTGGAAGAGCTATTTCGCGCTGATCGCCCAGGTCAACAATTCGCCGGAGTGGGGCCCGATCCTGATGACCGAGTATTTCGACCCGCTGGTCGAACGATTCATTGCGGTGCTGCGCGAGGCGTTGCCGGAGTGCGATGCGCGCGAGATCTACTGGGGTTATCAATTCCTGACCGGCGCGCTGACCTTGACGTTCGCCGAGACCGGCCGGATCGACAAGCTCTCGGGCGGGCTCTGCCGCTCCACCGACCTCGACAGCGTGCACGCTCGGCTCGCGCATTACGTCGCGGCAGGCTTTCGCGCGCTCTGCGAGCGCGCCCGGACCGAGTCCGGCCGGCCTGCCCCGGCGGCTCGGCGCACCCGGCGCGCCACGTCGGGCCGCACCGGCCAACGCGCGGCTCGATGATCGCATTGCTGCAGCGCGTCAGCACGGCGAGCGTCACGATCGCCGGGCGGCTGCAGGCGTCGATCGGTCCGGGCCTGCTCGCGCTGGTCGGCGTCCGGCCGGCAGACGGACCACCGGAGGTCGATCGGCTGCTCGATCGCGTGTTGCGATACCGGATTTTCCCGGACGAGCAGGGGCGTATGAACCGCAGCGTGACCGACGTCGGGGGCGGACTGCTGCTGGTCCCGCAGTTCACGCTCGCGGCCGACACCCACAAGGGCTTGCGCCCCGGCTTCTCCCGCGCCGCACCACCCGAACAGGCACGCACGCTGTTCGAGACCCTGGTCGAGCGCGCCTGCGAGCGGCATGCGCCCGTCGGCAGCGGCGTGTTCGGCGCGGACATGCAGGTGAGTCTCACCAACGACGGGCCGGTCACGATCTGGCTCGAATCCTGACGGCGGCCCCCGGGGCCGATTCGGGCCAGCCCGGGACCTTTCGCGTATCATTGAGGGTCCAAGACGGCAGACGTGGATTCGGAGAATGGAAATGATCGATTCAAAGATGCTGCTGGTGATCCTCGCGATCGTCCTCGTGGTGTTCGGCACCAAGCGACTGCGCACGATCGGATCGGACCTCGGTGCGGCCGTGAAGGGCTTCAAGGACGCGATGAACGAAGGCGAGACGCAGGAGCAGGTCAAGCAGATCAAGCAGGACGCGGACGCGGGATTCGACGCAAGCGCGAAGCGCGAAGGCGAGACCAAGGTACCCCCGAACACGAACGCGTGATGCGGCGATGCTGGATTTCGGTTTCTCGGAAATCCTGCTGACTTCGGTGATCGCGCTGGTCGTGCTGGGACCGGAGCGCCTGCCGAAGGTCGCTCGTCAGATCGGCAACTGGGTCGGCCGCGCACGGGTGCTCAGCCGGCAGCTCGGCGAGCAACTCGAGCGCGAGGTGAGCGCCGAGGAACTCCTGCGGCAGCGTTCGCGCCCATCGTCGCCTGCCGCGAGCGCGCAGCCCGCGGCCGGTGGCGAGCCGGCGGTGCATCCGGCACCGGGAGAAGTGACCGCCGCGCCTGCATCGAGCCCGGAGCCGGAGCCCACGCCGTCCGCCGCCGCGACAGCGCCGGCGCCACCCTCGCCAGCGACACCGGTCCCGTCCGCGACCGCACACCCCGCCGAGCCCGCCACGCCGGCGGCCGAGGCCGAGGCCGAGCGCTCGATCCGTCCTCCCAATGACTGAACCGGACGGCACCAGCGAGGATCTCGCCGAAGGAACGCTGATCTCGCACCTGCTGGAGCTGCGTGATCGGCTGCTGAAAGCGATGATGGCGATCGGGATCTGCTTCATCCCGACCGCGACCTACATGAACCAGTTGTTCACCTGGGTCGCGAAGCCGCTGATTCACCGGTTGCCGGCCGGCTCGACCCTGATCGCGACGAGCGTGGTCGCGCCGTTCATGGTCCCGTTCAAGCTCGCGCTCGTCGCAGCGGTCGCACTCGCGATGCCCTACGTGCTCTACCAGGCGTGGGCGTTCATCGCACCCGGACTGTACCGCCACGAGAAGAAGCTTGCGGTCCCGCTGCTGGTCTCGAGCGTGCTGCTGTTCTACCTCGGTGCGGCGTTCGCGTACTTCTTCGTGTTCCCGGTGATGCTCGGTTTCTTCGTCGCGACCACGCCGAAGGGCGTGATGATGATGACCGACATGGGGAACTACCTGGATTTCGTGATGGTGCTGCTGCTCGCGTTCGGCGCCGCGTTCGAGGTTCCGATCGCGACCGTGCTGCTCGTCTGGGCGGGCGTCGTGAAGATCACCAGCCTGACGAAGAACCGCGGCTTCGTGCTGCTCGGCGCGTTCATCGTCGCCGCGTTCCTGACCCCGCCGGACGCGGTCTCGCAAAGCTTCATGGCGGTGCCGATGTACGTGCTCTACGAGGTCGGGATCGTGATGTCGAAGGTGTTGCTGAAGGACAAGATCGCCGCGCGCGCGAAGGAAGAATCCGAGCGCGGCGCGCCCGTCTAGGCGTCTGCGCCCGCCGGCATGCAGGTCGACCCCCGCCGTTCGGCCAAGCTCGCGCTGGCCCTCGCGACCGTGTACCTCGTCTGGGGTTCGAGCTTCCTGTTCACGAAGATCGGGGTCAGCCATTTGCCGCCGGCGCTGTTCGCCGGCGTACGCTTCACGACCGCAGGCCTCGTGCTCACCCTGGTCGCGCGCCGCTGGCTGCGCGAGCCATGGCCGGGCACGGTCCGTGAATACCGTCTCGTCGGCGTGTGCGGCGTGTTGATGGTGTTCGTGAGCAACGGGCTCAGTATCTGGGCGATGCGCTTGCTTCCGTCGCACGAGGTCGCGCTCCTGAACAGCACCTCGGCACTGTGGATCGCGCTGCTCGGCAGCATCGGCCGGCGGGGACATCCACTGTCGGTGACGACGATCGCGAGCCTCGCGCTCGGCTTCTCGGGCACCGCATTGATGCTCGGGCCGGCGGCGCAACCGCACCCCGAGGTGCTGACCGCGAAATTCGCCGTCGTCACCGGCTGCCTCGCGTGGTCGCTCGGCACCGTGTACTACCGGAATTCCGGGACGCGCATGGCGCCCTTGATGTTCGTCGGGCTGCAGATGATCGCCGGCGGCGCGCTGCTGCTCGCGACCGGATTCGCGACCGGCGAGACCGCGCGGTGGACGCTCGATCTGCCCGGAGCCGTGTCGCTCGCGTACCTGACGTTCGTGAGTTCCTGCTTCGCGTATTCCGCCTACGGCTGGCTCGCGGTCAACACGACGCCGGCGGTGATCGGTACCTACAGCTACGTGAATCCGACGATCGCGACGGTCCTCGGCTGGCGGTTCCTGCACGAGACCTTGACCCGGCGGCAGATCGGCGGGATCACGGCCGTCGTCGCCGGCTTGCTGCTGCTGACTCGCAGCGCACGGGGCGGATTCGCGCGACGCACGACCGAGCCGGATGCGCGCTGAGCGGCGTCCGGCGCGCGATGCCGGTCAATCGCGCCGGACGATGATCTGGATCCGCCCGCGCGGCCCGATGAACCAGGAACCGATCATGCTCACGACGCTGACGATCAGCGCGCTCCAGAAGGCGGCGGAGAAGCTCGCGACGTGCATGCCGGGGAGCATCCACGCGACCAGCGCGACCATCCCCGCATTGATCACGAGCAGGAAAAACCCCAGCGAGAACAGGGTCATTGGCAAGGTCAGCAGGATCGCGACGGGCCGCACGACCGCGTTCACGACGCCGAGCAGCACCGCGGCGAGCACGAGCGTCGCCGGTCCGTCGATCGTGATACCCGGAACCCAGGCGGTCGCGAGCCACAGACCCAGCGCGGCGATCGCGGCGCGAACCAGAAAGCCCAGCATGCGAACCCTTCCTCCGTCACCGGACCCTGCGGGCGAGCGGCTAGGATAGCAAGCGCGGCCGGCACCGCGCGATCGAATCGATCAGTAATCGAGGCCGGGCAGCGGTGGCTCGGCGGGAGGCCTCGGCAAGGGGCGCAGGCGCGGGGGCTTCTCGAGCGCGACCTTGAGCCGCGCGAGCGCACGCTCCCAGCCGAGCCGGACCCGCTTGTAGAACGCATCCCAGGCGGGCGCCTCTGAAATCCCGGAGCCGAGCAGGCGCAGCGACGTGTGCCCGGGCCCGTGGCGCGGATCGAGCAGGAAGTCGTCGACGATCGCACTGGTCGTCGCGGGCATCGCGCACTCGGGGAAGTAGATCAGCCGCAGGCGCCGATTCGGTTCGTACAGGTCGATCCGCGCTTCGCGGCTGCGATCGCGTTCGCCGACGCGGTACTGGCCACCGGCACGCGCGTCGATCCACGCCACTTCGCCCAGCCAGATCCTCACCAGCACGGGCTCGGTCAGGGCACGCCAGACGCGCGCCGCCGGTGCGTCGATTTCGGCCAGACACGCATAGCCGCGTGTCCCGGTGCGGGCAGGTCTCACGCCAAGGTCTCGTCACGTTCGGGGCTGATAGAATCCCGCATTCACGGAGGAACATCCATGACGTACGTCGATATCGTGACCGCCCTCGCAGTTCTGCAGTACCTGGTGTTCGGGCTCAAGGTCGGCGCCGCCCGCGAGCGCTACGGCGTGCGGGCGCCGGCGGTCACCGGTCACGAGGTCTTCGAGCGCCGCTTCCGCGTCCAGCAGAACACCCTCGAGCAGCTGATCGCGTTCCTGCCAGGCCTGTACCTGTTCAGCCGCCACCTGGATCCGCGCTGGGGCGCGGCGATCGGCGTCCTGTACCTGATCGGCCGCGAACTGTATTCGGCCGCCTACGTCCGCGACCCGGCAAAACGCGGCCCGGGCTTCGGGCTCTCGTTTCTTGCGGTCGCCGCCCTCGTGCTCGGCGGCCTGGTCGGCGCGCTGCACGCGCTGCGCTGAGCTCGTCCCGCTAACGATCGCCGGAACGGACGCGTATAGTACGGATCGCTGGGGTGGTCCCGTCGCCGGGGCCTGAGATGCCATGCGGGCGCAACCCTGCGCCTCGCGGCAAACCCATAGAACCTGATCCGGTTAATGCCGGCGGAGGGAGCGATGCCTCGAGTGCGAACGGCCCGGCGGGCCGTCTTCCTGATGTGTTACGCGTCGACCGTGCTGCTTTGCGCCAGATCCCGGGCGCAAGGATCGTCCACCGACGCCGGCCCCGATTCGCTGCAGAAGATCGTGGTGACCGCGACACTGCGCGCGGTGCCGGACATCGAACTCGCCGGCAGCGCGACCGTGCTCGGCGCGCACACCTTGCGCGAGGCCGGTGAGCAGCACTTCGAGGACGTGCTGCCGCTGGTACCGAACCTCAACTGGTCCGGGGATACCGCGCGGCCTCGCTACTTCCAGATTCGCGGAATCGGCGAGCTGGAGCAGTACCAGGGCGCGCCGAACCCGTCCGTCGGCTTCATCATCGACGACATCGATTTCAGCGGCCTCGGCTCCGCTGCGACGCTGTTCGACATCGCACGGATCCAGGTGCTGCGCGGACCGCAGGCGACGATCGACGGAGCCAACGCGCTCGCCGGGCTGATCGTCGTCCAGAGCGAACCTCCGGCCGACCGGTTCGGCGGACGGGTCGAACTCGGCGCCGGAGACTACGGAACGCGTTCCTACGGCGCGGTGCTCACCGGACCGGTTCCGACGCTCGACTCGGCGTTTCGCATCGCCGCGCAGCGCTACGTCAGCAACGGTTTCTACACGAACGTCTACCTGCATCGGAACAACACCAACAGCCGCGACGAGACGACGTTGCGCGGCCGCTGGCGCTACCGGCCGGATGCGAACCTGCGCGTCGACCTGACGGTGCTGCACGTCGCGATCAACGACGGCTACGACGCGTGGGCGATCGACAATTCGCGCACGACCGAGTCCGATCAACCGGGAGAGGACGTCCAGCACTCGACCGGCGTATCCCTGCATTCGGTCTATCGCGGATGGCGTTCGGCGACGCTCACCACGATCGCGACCTATGCGCGCTCGCTGATCGGCTACGGCTACGACGGCGACTGGGGGAACGAGCCGCTCTGGGCGCCCTACACCTATCAGTACAGCGAATTCCAGGCGCGAAAGCGCTCGACGCGCAGCCTCGAACTGCGGCTCTCGTCGCCGGCGCGCACCGGATTCGCCTGGCTCGTCGGTGTCTACGGATTCGAGATGCGCGAAGGGCTGAGCGACACGAATCTCGGCGTGTACGTCGACCCGAACCAGCAGTATGCGTCGACGACCGACTCGGTGCTGACCAGCCGCTATCGTGCGCGCAACCTCGCGCTCTACGGCGAGATCGACGGCGGACTCGGCCCGCGCACGCGATGGTCGATCGGTGTGCGCGGCGAACGCCACACGACGCGATACCACGATCTGACGGTCAATCTCGGCGCGCCATCGACGAGCAACGCGTTCGCGCCGTCCTACGCGCTGTGGGGCGGGCACCTGTCGATCGACTATGCGCTACGGCCCGAAGAGCATCTCTACGCGTTGATCTCGAGGGGATACAAGGCGGGCGGCTTCAACCTGAGCCAGGGCCTGCCGGCCGACGAGCGCACGTTCGGCTCCGAGTCGCTGATCGACTACGAGATCGGACACAAGCTCCTCGCCGATCGCGGCCGCGTGCAGTCCGACACGTCGATCTTCTACATGCGCCGCCAGTCGCCGCAACTGAAGACCGGCACGCAGCTCGTCGCCGACGATCCGAACACCTTCGTGTTCTACACCGGGAACGCGAGTTCCGGCTATTCCTACGGGATCGAGAGCAGCCTGCGCTGGCGCGCGACGCAAAGCGTGACGGTCGGCGCGGCGTTCGGCTGGCTGCAGACGCTCTACCGGGGCTTCGTCCAGAACGGCCTCGTGCTGCCCGCCCGGCCGCTGCCGCATGCGCCGGACTGGCAGGGGGCGGTCGATGCCGAATGGCACGACCCGCGCGGCGCCTACGCGCGGCTCGACGTGACCGGGATGGGCGGCTTCTACTACGACCTGCCGCCGAACCCGACCCGGTCGCACCCGTACGGACTCGCGAACGTGAAGGTCGGCTGGAAGGACGCGCGCTACGACGTCGACGTCTGGGTGCGCAATCTGCTCGACAAGAACTACACGGTCCGCGGATTCTATTTCGGGGACGTACCGCCGAACTTTCCGAACGCGCTGTATACCCAGCTCGGCGACCCCAGGACCTGGGGCGCGGATCTCACGGTGCGCTTCTAGCGCATCGTGACACGCCGGCCACGGTTCGCGAACACGCGGGCCTCGAGCCAGCGCCGGACGCGAACCGCGTCGGCGACCCGCGTGTACTTGCCCCAGGAATCGAGGAGGACGATCACGAGCCGGCGACCGTCGATCACGGTCTCCATCACGAGGCAGTGCCCGGCGGCATTGATGAAACCCGTCTTCTGCACGATGATCCGCCAGGCCCGATTGGCGACCAGCCCGTCGGTCGTGCCGAATTCGACCAGACGGCGGCGCACGCGGACCGCATACCGCCGGTCGGTCGAGAACCGGCGGATCGTCGGGTTATGCGACGCGGCGACGACGAGCTTCTCGAGATCCCCCGGCGTCGAGACGTTGCGACTCGTGAGCCCGGTCGGGTCCGCGAAGTGCGTGTGCATCATCCCGAGCGCCTTCGCCTTGCGGTTCATCGCCCTGATCGCGGCCGGCAGGCCACCGGGATAATTGTCCGCGAGGGTGCGCGCTGCCCGATTTTCCGAGGACATCAGCGCGAGATGCAGCAGCTGGGCGCGGGTGAGCGTCGTCCCGACCTTCAGGCGCGAGAACCAGCCCTTGCCGCGGATCCGGTCGGACGGCTTGATCGTGATCCGCTGATCGAGCGGCTGCCTCGCGTCGAGCACGACCAGCGCGGTCATCAGCTTGGTGATCGAGGCGATCGGCTGCACCGCGTCGGGCCGCTTCGCGTACAACACCGCGCCATTGGTCGTATCGACGACCAGTGCCGCGCTCGAGCGCAGGTCCGGACCGCGCGGGCGCTCCCGGTGGTGGAGGGGGTGGCGACCGTGAGGGTGTGCCGGGGTCGCGAACGACGGCGCGCCGATCAGCAGCGCGGCGAGCGCACCGCAGATCGGCGCCGCCCCCTGGAACAGTCGACCGCTGGCGGACATGGTTCTCCCTTTCGAGCTTGCGCAACTTTACCGCGGGCCGCGAGATCTGCAAGGGGCTGCTCGCGGTCGACGCGCCCTTTTTCATCTCAGGCCGGGGTTTCGGCTCCCGGCGGCGAGCGGCGCAATTCCTTGTCGCGATACATCCGGTGCTCCGCGAGGCTCTGCAGTTCGCGCAGCTCACGGGCATCCTGCGGATACGAGGCGACACCGATGCTGACGCTACAGCGAATCATTCGCGAACGCACGTCGAGCGTGGTCTTGAAGACATTGTGGCGGATCCGGTTCACGATCGTCCCGGCAACCTCCGGCGGCGCCCCCGGCAAGAGCACCGCGAACTCGTCCGCACCGAAGCGCGACGCGCGATCGCTCGAACGGATGCTCCGCTGCAGGCACCGGGCGACCAGCGTCAGCGCGCCGTCGCCCGCCTCCCGTCCGAACTCCTCGTTGATCCGGTCGAGCTGGTTCACGTCGACGAACAGCACCGAGTAGGGCCGGTGATCGCGCTCGCGCGACTGATGCTCGCGTTCCCAGATCGCCTCGAACGTGCGCGTGTTGAGCAGGCCGGTCAGCGGATCGTCGTGTGCCAGACGCTCGATCCGGTCACGCGCCTCGGTGACGTCGGCCGCGAGGGTCGAGGTCACGTACGCGACGAGCAGGATCGGCGCCATCACCCCGACGGTCCGCGCGCCCATCGCGAGCCAGGTCTGGGCGTGGCCCGGGGTTGCGACGACGAGGCCGGCGTACACCGCGATCGACGCGCCGACCTGCGCCATCGCGGTCGCCCGCCCGAGCACGAACGCGCTCAGGATGAGCGGCAGCAGGTACAGGTTCACGAGCGGACTGTCGGCCCGACCGGTGAACCAGAGCACCGCGCTCACGAACGCGACCATCGCCCAGGACTCGATCTGCACTCGCGCACGACCTCGATTGGGCAGGAAGCGCCGCGAACGAAACACCGCGATGGTCGCGGCGAACGCGCCCAGCAAGGACACGAGCGCCCAGGGATGGGCACCGATCGAACTCGACCAGACCAGCACCAGCGCCGCGAGCGCGAGGCACAGGATCTCGATCGAACGGATGCTGCGCACGCGCCGGGGCGTCCTTCAGCGCCGGGTCGCGGACAGCGCGCGGCGGGGCTTCGCGCGCAGTTGCCGCAACTCCTCGACCGCGCGACGCACCTCGGGGTCGGCGCGGATTCCGGCCGGGGTCGAGGGCACGCCCCGGGCGGCGGGCGGCGGGGGCGGCAGCACGATGTCCGGCAACAGCCCGGTGTGGTTGATCGAGACGCCGGACGGCGTGTAATAGAGCGAGGTCGTGAGCTTGAGCGCGCGCCCGCCGGGCAGCGGCATCACCGTCTGCACCGAGCCCTTGCCGAAGGTGCGTTGACCCATCAAGGTCGCGCGATGGTGGTCCTTCAGCGCACCGGCGACGATCTCCGCCGCCGAGGCGGAGCCGCCGTCGACGAGGACGACGATCGGCGCCCCGCCGAGCAGATCGCCCGGCGTCGCGTCCATCTGGAAATTCGCATCCGGCGCGCGGCCGCGGGCACTCACGATCACGCCGCCGTTCAGGAAGTCGTCGGCGACGGAAGCGGCGGCATCGAGCACGCCGCCGGGATTTTCCCGCAGGTCGAGCACGAGACCGCGGAGCGATCCGTGGTTGCGGGCGAGCAGGGACTGCAGCGCGGCCTTCGCGTCGGGGCCGGTCTGCTGCGTGAACTCGGCGATCCGCAGGTATCCGATCCCGGGGGCGAGGTCGAGGGAACGGACGCTGCGCATCTCGACCGGACCGCGCTTGACCGTGAACTCGATCGGCGTGTCGTTCGTGCCGCGGAGCACGCCGATCCGCACCGTGGTGCCGGACTTGCCGCGCAATCGATCGATCGTCTCGGCGAGACTCGCGTTGGTGACGGGCGTGCCGTCGATCGTCGCGACCACGTCGCCCGGACGCACTCCGGCCGCCGCCGCGGGCGAGCCGTCGAACACCGAGACCACGACCACCTCGTCGTCCTGCATCGACACTTCCAGGCCGACGCCGGAATACTCGCCGGAACTGTTGATCCGCAGCTGCGTGGACTGGTCGCGATTCAGGTACTCGGAATACGGGTCGAGCGAGGCGACCATCCCCCGAATCGCGGCCTGCAGCAGCCGGTGGTCGCGGACGGGCTCGACGTAGTCGCGCTCCACGCGGTCGAGCACGAGGGCGAACATCTGCGCGTCATGCCAGGGCAGGTCGGCGCCGAGCGGCGCGGGCTTCTGCGCGAACACGCCGCGCGCGGTGCCGAGCGCAAGTCCGATCGCGACACCGAGCGCGAGAGTCAGGAAGCCACGGGCTTTGCGAGGAATCATCGGGAGGCGAAGCATACGCGGTGCGGCACTGCGGCAACAATTACAGGATGCGCAAAATTCGGGTTCGACCGTCGCTGCGATGCGGCAATCAGGGGAGGATCCGTCACTCGCCCCCCCGTCAGCGGGGCCCGGTGAGCCACGCCTGCGGATCGAGCGGGGTACGCCCGTGGCGGATCTCGAAGTACAACTCCGGCGGGCTCGCGCCGGGCGCATTGCTCATCGCCGCGATCACGTCGCCGGGCGCGACCCAGTCGCCGACCGACTTGTACAGCACTTCGGCGTGCGCGTAGAGACTCAGATACCCGTCGCCATGCGAGAGGATCAGCAACAGCCCGAGCCCCTGCAGCCAGTCCGCGTAGACGACCCGGCCGAAGTACGGCGCGCGCACGCGCGCGCCGGGCGCGGTGCGGATCAGCAGGCCGTGCCAGCGCAGCCGTCCTTGGGCGGCGTCCATCCGGACGTCGCCGAATCGCTCGATCACCCGACCGGCCACCGGCCACGGCAGACGGCCGCGCATCGCGACGAAGTTCTTCGCGGGTCGGGTCGGGAACGACGGGATCACGCGCGCGAGCTGGTCGATCAGGGATTCGACCGAGCGCTGCTGCCGACGAAGGTCCGCGAGGCGCTGATCCGCACCCTGCACGCGCGCGCTCGCGGCTCGCAAGGCGGCGGCGCGCTGCGCGCGTGCCGCGCCGAGCGCCGCAAGCGCCTTGACCGCGTCGTCCTGCAGATCGTGCAGGTGCGACGCCTCCTGCCCGGTCGCGCGGGCGACCGCCGCGAGCGACTGCATCCGGCCGCGAATCGCGGCAATCTGCGCCGCGCGCGCGCGGCCGAAATAGCCGTAATACGCGAGCATCCGGCCGACCTCGCCGACCGCACTCTGGTCGAGCAGCAGCTTGATCTGCTCGCGGCGTCCGATCTCGTACGCGGCGACGATCTGTCCGGCGAGTGCCCGGCGCTGCGCGTTCAGCGCGGCGAGATTGCGCGCCTGCTCGGCGCGCAGCACGTCGAGGCGTCTACGGGCCGCGACCGCCGCGGTGCGCAGCGCATGCAGCGTGCGCCGCTTCGCCGCGATCGCGAGATCGGCGTCGCGCAGAGCGGCACCGAGCGCATCGCGGCGCTTCAGCTCGGCCTCGCGGCGCTTCGCGATCGCGGCGATCTGCGCACGCACCCGCGCGAGTTCGGCCTGGGCACGGCGCGCGGCCGGCGACTCGGCCGCGTGCGCGCCGAACATCGCCGTCGACAGCAGTGCGGCTGCGGCAACAGCGGCCTTCCAGGATGGGATGCGTCGCGGGTTCATCTCGCAGCGCCAAGCATACAAGGCTTCCCGGCGCTGCTATACTTGCGCGCCCGAAAATTCGCCAGGTCCGGTTCGCCGATGTCGCGTTTGCTCGCCTATGTCGCTCATCATGCGTGGTTGACCGCGGGGACTGCGCTGGTCGCGGTCGTGGTGCTCGCGTATGAGCTGCGGCTGCGGGCCTCCGGCTCGATCGCCGTGGGTCCCGCCGAAGTCGTGCGGCTGATGAACCGGGGCGCGCTGCTGATCGATCTGCGCGCGAAGGACGCGTACGAGGCCGGCCACATCGGGGAGGCGCGGCACCTGCCCACCGAGCAGCTCGACGCCGAGCTCGAGACCTTGAAGAAGTGGCGGGAGAAGCCGGTGATCCTGTACTGCGACAGCGGGGTGCGCAGCGCCGCCGCGACCCGCAAGCTCCTGAAGGCCGGATTCGCGCAGGCGGTGAGCCTCGACGGCGGCGTGCTCGCGTGGACCCGCGACAACCTGCCGCTCGTGAAGGGCGCCGTCGCGAAGAAGGCGAGCGCATGAGCGCGCCGCCGATCACCGTCTATTCGGCGAGCTGGTGCCCTTACTGCCAGCGCGCCAAGGCATTGCTTCGGGAGAAGGGTCTCGCCTTCACCGAGATCGACGTCGACGAGGATCCTGGGCGGCGCGCCGACATGCTCGCCCGCAGCGGGCGGCGCACCGTGCCGCAGATCTTCATCGGCGACCGACACGTCGGCGGCTTTGACGATCTGTACGCCAGCGACCGGAGCGGGGAACTCGACCGATGGATTCAGGGGGATCGATGAACGAAGAGATCGCGCAGGAGCCGCTGCCGGCACAGGACGGCGTCCAGGTCACGCTGCAGACCGTTTATTTGAAGGACAGTTCCTACGAATCGCCCAACGGGCCGCGGCTGCCGCCGAACCAGGCCTGGGAGCCGAAGTTCCAGCTGAACATGAACACGGCGGCCGAGGAGATCGCGCCCGACGTGCGGGAAGTCTCGCTCACGATCACGCTGGAGGCGAAGCAAGGCGAATCGACGATGTACCTCGTCGAGGTCAAGCAGGCGGGCGTGTTCGCGATCGTCGGCGCATCGTCCGAGGATCTGAAGCGACTGATCGGCAGCTTCTGCCCGAGCGTGCTGTTTCCGTACGCTCGCGAGGTCGTCTCGGACCTGATCACCAAGGGCGGATTCCCGAACTTCCTGCTGCCGCTGGTGAATTTCGACGCGCTCTATCAGCAGGCGGCCGAGAACGGACAGACGCAGCCGGGCACGGTCAACTAGCCCCGCGAAGCGCCAGGTTCGCTCGCATGCCCGGCCCGGATCCCCACGCGATCGTGGTCATCGGTGCCGGGTCTTGGGGCAGCGCGCTCGCGATCCATCTGGCGCGTTCGGGCCACCCGACCGTGCTCTGGGGCCGAGACCGCGCCGCGCTCGCCGAGATGGGCGCCGAGCGGCGCAACCGTCGGTACCTGCCACGAGCCGCGTTTCCCGACGCGTTGCGGGTCGAGGCCGATCTCGATGCGGCCCTCGCGGCCGCGCGCGACGTCCTGGTCGCCGTTCCTTCGCACGCGTTCCGCGAGACCCTGAGCGCCATCGGCCCGCGGCTCGCCGCCGACGCCCGCGTCGCCTGGGCGACGAAGGGCTTCGAGATCTCGACCGGACTGCTGCCACACCACGTCGCGGCCGAGCTGCTCGGTACGCGACCGACCGCCGTGCTCTCGGGACCGACGTTCGCGAGCGAAGTGGCCGCCGGCCTGCCGACGGCGCTCGTGGTCGCCTCGCAGGATGCGGCCTTCGGCGAGGCGCTCGCGCAGCGCCTGTCCGGCCCGAACTTCCGCGCGTACCGACGATCCGACGTCGTCGGCGTCGAGGTCGGCGGGGCGGTGAAGAACGTGATCGCGATCGGCTCGGGATTGTCCGACGGGCTCGGCTTCGGCGCGAACACCCGGGTCGCGCTGATCACCCGCGGGCTCGCGGAGATGATGCGCCTCGGGGTACGCCTCGGCGCGGCCCGCGAGACGTTCATGGGGCTTGCCGGGCTCGGCGACCTGGTGCTCACCTGCACGGACGATCAGTCCCGCAATCGCCGCCTCGGGATCGCGCTCGCGCGAGGCCAATCGTTCGACGAGGCCGCGGGCGCGATCGGTCAGGTCGTCGAGGGAGTACCGGCCGCGCGCGCGGTGCGGCGCGTCGCGGAACGGGTCGGCGTCGAGATGCCGATCTGCGAGCAGGTCTATCGCATCGTCCACGAAGGTCACGATGCGCGCGATTCGGTCGGACTGCTGATGCGCCGGGCGCTGCGCGCCGAGGGCGATTGACGGCGCGCCGCATCGGCGCCTCAGGCGCCGGCGAAACCGAGTTGGCGCCAGGCCTCGAACAGCACGACCGACACCGCGTTCGCGAGATTTAGGCTGCGGGTCGGCGTGCGCATCGGGATGGACACCCGGCGATCCGGCCCGTGGCGCGCGAGCACCGCCGCCGGCAGGCCTCGCGTCTCCGGACCGAACAGGAACGCGTCCTGCGCGCGATACGCGACGTCGTCGTAGCGGCGACTCGCCCCGGTCTCGACCGCGAACACGCGGCAGTCCGCGAGCGCCGCGAGGCAGGCGTCGAGGTCCGGATGCACCGCGACCGGCGCGAGATCATGGTAATCGAGCCCGCTGCGACGCAGGCTCCGGTCGTCGAGGCGAAACCCGAGCGGCCTGACGAGGTGGAGCGATGCGCCGGCGTTCGCACACAGACGGATCACGTTGCCGGTATTCGGCGGAATCTCGGGTTCGAACAGGATCACGTGGAACATCGGGGTCGCCGCGCCGCCGCTCTCGGCGCTCAGTCACCGGGCAGGATCCGGCGCATCGGCACCGCGAAGCGAATGCCGCGGCGCTGGAAGGACTCGACGATCGCGAGGTTCACGCCGTGCTGCAGGTCGAGCAGCGGATTCTGGGCGGGATCGACTCGAAAGTAGGCGAGCTCGTAGTGCACCGCCCATTCCTCGAGGCTCTTCAGGTGGCATCGCTCGAAGCGGGCATGCGGCTGGGCCCGGACGATCGCCTCGAGGAGCGCGGGGATCTCGCGCAGCGTCTCGGCCGGGGTGTCGTAGGCGACGCGGATCGTCGCGACCGTGCGCGCCTCCGCAGCGCGCGCGAAATTGCGCACCCGGCTCTTCAGGATGTCGGCGTTCGACAGCACGATCTGTTCGCCGCTGTCGGCGCGCAGGCGCGTGGTCTTGATGCCGACGCGCTCCACCTTGCCGGTCAGCGCATCGATCGTGAGCACGTCGCCGACGACGAACGGCTTGTCGAGCGCGATCGACAGGGATGCGAACAGGTCGCCGAGGATGTTCTGCAGCGCGAGCGCGACCGCGACGCCGCCGACGCCGAGACCGGCGAGCAACGCGGTGATGTTCACGCCGAGATTGTCGAGCGCGAGTAGCACGAGCAGCGACCAGATCAGGATCCTGCCGACGAAATCGATGATCCCGAGCGAGCCGGTGAGCGCTCGATCCGCGCCGCGATCCCGTTCCCCGTCGACGAGGTGGAAGCGGATCGCGCGGCTCGCCCAGATCCCGACCTGCAGCAGGCTGAGCAGCAGCACCGCGCGCTCGATCGCGCCGCGCAGCGCGGGCGGCAGCCCGAGCCCCTCCTGCGCGATCGAGATCGCGATGCCCGCGAGGAAATAGCGCCGCGTGCTGCCGATGAGTTCGGCGAGCAGGCGCACCGCGAACGGCCGGCTCGCCGCGGTCGCTCGGCCGAGACGCGAGCGCGCGACCCGGCGCACCAACAGCAGCGCCGTCCAGGTCACGACCGCGACCGCGCCCGCGGTGAGCCAGTCGGCGATGCTGTTCGCGCTCAGCACGCGCAGCGAGGCGCCGAGCGCGTGGCGAAGGAAGTCGCCCACCTTACCGTCTCCGCCGCGCGCGCATCTTAAGCCGCGTCGTCCATGCCGAGTTCACGCATCTTGCGGGTCAAGGTGTTGCGTCCCCATCCGAGGAGCTTCGCCGCCTCTTGCTTCAGGCCCTCGGCCTTGCGCAGCGCGACCCGGATCAGGATCCGCTCCACCTCGGGCACCGCGTGGTCGAGCAAGCGGCGCGTACCGGAGTCGAGCTCCCGCTCGGCCCAGTGCGTGAGCGTCGCGGTCCACTCGGGCATCGCGGCATCGGCGGCGGGCACCGCGCCGCCGAGATCCGCCGGGATGTCCTCGACGCCAATCTCGCGACCGGGGGCGGTCACGGTGAGCCGGCGACAGGCGTTCACCAGCTGACGAACGTTGCCGGGCCAGGCGAACGCGACCAGCGCGCCTCTCGCCGGCGGCGTCAGGGTCTTCGGTTCGACGCCGAGCTCTTGCGCGGCGGTCGCCAGATAGTGCTCGAGGAGTTCCGGAATGTCCTCGCGCCGTTCGCGCAGCGGCGGGATCTCTATCCGGATCACGTTGAGCCGATGCAGCAGGTCTTCACGGAACAGCCCGGAGCGCACGCGGGCCTCGAGATCCTGGTGAGTCGCGGCGATCACGCGCACGTCGACGCGGACCGGGGTCTGGCCGCCGACCCGGTAGAACTCGCCTTCGGCGAGCACCCGCAGCAGGCGCGTCTGCAGCGCCGGCGACATGTCG
>JAGWPU010000002.1 GCA_028870355.1 Gammaproteobacteria bacterium
CAGCGGCGTCGGCGGCCGCCTCGTCGCGGGGCGCGACGCGTTCGACCTGTTCGCAGCGACGTTCCCGGCCGGCACGCTGGTCGGCGCGCCGAAGGTGCGCGCGATGCAGATCATCGACGAGCTCGAGCCGGTCGGCCGCGAGCTCTACGGCGGCACCGTCGGCTATTTCGGCCGGCAAGGCGACATGGATCAGGCGATCACGATTCGCACCCTGGTGTTCCGCGGCGATCGGTACAGCTATCAGGCCGGCGGCGGGATCGTCGCCGACAGCGCGCCGCGCGCCGAATACGAAGAGGTGCTCGCGAAGAGCGCGGTGCTGCGCCGGGCGCTTGCGCTCGCCGCGGAGGGGCTGTGACCATGGCTGCTGCGAAGCTGCTGCTGATCGACAACTACGATTCGTTCACCTACAACCTGGTGCAGGCGTTCCTCGTGCTCGGCGCCGACGTCGACGTGCGCCGCAACGACGCGATCGGCGTCGACGAGGCGCTCGCGATGGATCCCAGTCACCTGGTGATCTCGCCGGGCCCGGGCACGCCGCGCGAGGCCGGCGTGTCGCTCGCGATGATCGAGGCGTTCGCGGGCCGCCGGCCGATCCTCGGCGTGTGTCTCGGGCACCAGGCGCTCGTCGAGGCGTTCGGGGGCCACGTCGTGCGCGCCGGTCGACTGATGCACGGCAAGGTGTCGCCGGTCACGCACGACGGCCGCGGCGTGTTCGCGGGCATCCCGCAGGGCTTCGCCGCGGGACGCTATCACTCGCTGATCGCCGAGCCCGCGACGCTGCCCGACGCGCTCGAGGTCACGGCGCGCACGCCGGAAGGCGAGATCATGGGCGTGCGCCACCAGCGTCTGCGGATCGAGGGCGTGCAGTTCCACCCGGAGAGCGTGCTCACGCCCGAGGGTCCGCGGATCATGGCCAATTTCCTGAAGGACTGATGGTGTCGACCGCGCGGGAGATGCTCGAGGCGCTGCTCGACCGGCGCGATCTCGACGAGGGGCGAGCGGTCGAGCTGCTCACCGTGCTCGCGGAGCCGCAAACGCCGCCGGCGTTCGCCGGGGCGGTGCTCGCGGCTCTGCGCGCGAAGGGCGTCACCGCCGATGAGCTGCGGGGCTTCGCGCGCGCGATGCGCTCGCTCGCCCGCCGGCCGACGCTGCCCTCGCCGGTCGATGCGGTGGACATCGTCGGCACGGGCGGCGATGCCTCGGGGAGCCTCAACCTCTCCACCGGCGCGGCGTTGCTGGCGGCGGCCTGCGGCCTTCCCGTCGTGAAGCACGGGAACCGGTCCGTGTCGAGCCGCTGCGGGAGCGCGGACGTGATCGAGGCGCTCGGACTGAAGCTACCGCTCGACGAGGCGGCGGCGGCGCAGTGTCTCGAACGCACCGGGTTCACGTTCCTGTTCGCGCCACACTTCCATCCGGCGATGGGCGTGATCGCGCCGGTACGCCGTGCGCTCGGCGTGCGCACGGTGTTCAATCTGCTCGGGCCGCTGACCAATCCCGCGGCGCCGCGGTTCCGGGTGATCGGCGCGTACGACGCGCCGACCGCGCAGCTCATCGCGCGCACCCTGCTCGGCACCGAGGTCGAGCGTGCCTGGGTCGTGCACGGCGCCGCCGGTTGGGACGAGGCGACGCCGATCGGTGCGTTCGACGCGCACGAGGTCGCCGACGGCCGGATCGAGACGCGGCGGATCGATCCGCTGGCGTTCGGCCTGCCGCGCTGCACGCCCGCGGACCTCGCGGGCGGCGATGCGCAGGACAACGCGGCGGCGCTGCGCGCGGTGTTCGAGCGGCGCGACCGCGGACCGCACCGGGACGCGCTCGCGCTGCAGGCGGGCATCGCGCTGCACGTCGCCGGACGCGCGGCGACGCCCACCGAAGGGATCGAGTGCGCGCTGCACGCCGTCGACGGCGGCCGTGCCGGCGACTGGCTCGCGGCCTTCGGGCGTCATGCCGCGTCGCTCGCCGGTCGAGCGGAGGACGGATGAGCGGATTTCTCGACGAGATGGGGCGCGCGAGCCGCGAACGAGCCGATGCGGCGCGCGCGACGGAGTCCGTCGCGGCGCTCGAACGGCGCGCGGCGGCGACGCCCGTGGCACCACCGCTCGTCCTCTCGCCCGCGGGGTTCGACGTGATCGCGGAGATCAAGCGTCGCTCGCCGGCCGCGGGCGCACTCGCGGCGGTGGGCGACGACTGGCTCGCGCGCGCGCGCGACTATGCGCGAGCCGGCGCCGCTGCGGTGTCCGTGCTCACCGAGCCGACCCGTTTCGACGGCGCGCTCGCGCACCTCGAAAGCGCCGCAGCCGCCCTGCGCCCGCTCGGCGTCCCGGCGATGCGCAAGGATTTCCTGGTCGATCCGTACCAGGTGCTCGAGGCACGCGCCGCCGGCGCGGGCGGTGTCCTGCTGATCCTGCGGATGCTGTCGGCCGCGCAGTGCGCGGAGCTGATCGATGCCGCCGAGCGCTGCGGCCTCTACGTGCTGCTCGAGGCGTTCGATGCCGACGAACTCGCGCGCGCCGGCGAGCTCGCGAGCGCCCGCGCCGGCCGCGTCCCGCTGCTCGTCGGCTTGAACTGCCGGGATCTGCAAACCCTGGCGGTCGTGCCGGCGCGCTTCGCCGCCCTGGCCGCGTCGCTGCCCGCGTCGGCGCCCGCGGTGGCCGAGAGCGGCGTCGCGACCGCGGACGATGCCCGACGGCTACGACGGCTCGGGTATCGGCTCGCGCTCGTCGGCTCGGCGCTGATGAGGCATCCGGATCCGGCCGACTGGATCCGCTCGGTGTTGCGGGTCGCGCGAACCGACGCGGCGCAAAACGGCTAGACTGACGCCATGTGGATCAAGATCTGCGGGATCACGAGTGCCGATGCGGTCGCGGCGGCCGCGGCTGCGAACGTCGACGCGATCGGTTTCGTGTTCGCACCGAGCCCGCGCCAGGTCACGCCCGGACAGGCGGCGCAGCTCGCCGCGCTCGCGCCGTCCGGATTGCTCAAGTTCGCGGTCGCGCAACATCCGCTGCAGATGAAAGTCGACGAGATCTGCCGGACGCTGCGGCCGGATTACTTTCAGACCGACTTCGAGGACTTGCGCGAACTGCGGATCGCGCCCGGCGTGAAGTTGCTGCCGGTCGTGCGCTTCGGCCGCCAGTCGCCGCATCCGATGCCGGCGCGGATCCTGTTCGAGGGGCCGACCAGCGGGATCGGCGAGATCGCGGATTGGGGTCGCGCCGCGGAGCTCGCCCGGCAGACCGAAGTGATCCTCGCCGGCGGCCTGACCGCGGACAACGTGGCCGACGCGATCCGCGCGGTGCGCCCGTTCGGTGTCGACGTGAGCAGCGGCGTCGAATCGGAGCCGGGCGTGAAGGATCCTCACAAGATCGAGCAATTCGTGCGGGCGGTGCGTGATGCGGCGGCCCGGCTGGAGACGGACACATGACGAGTGCCTCAGGCGCCGCGGCGACGGCCGCGGCGAGCGTTCCGGATCGGCGCGGTCGATTCGGACCGTTCGGCGGCCGCTACGTGCCGGAGACGCTGGTCGCGGCGCTCGATCGGCTGCAGGCCGGTATCGACCGATATCTCGCGAGCGAGGACTTCCAGGCGGAGTTTCGCAGCGAACTCGCGACCTGGGTCGGCCGGCCGACCGCGTTGACCCACGCCCTCACCCTCAGCCGTCGCTGGGGTGCGGACGTCTGGCTGAAGCGCGAAGACCTCGCGCACACCGGCGCGCACAAGATCAACAATGCGATCGGGCAGACGCTGCTCGCGAAGCGGCTCGGCGCGAAGCGCATCATCGCCGAGACCGGCGCGGGCCAGCATGGCGTTGCGAGCGCGGCGGCCGCGGCGCGCGTCGGATTGCCCTGCACGGTGTACATGGGCGCGGTCGACGTCGAGCGGCAGGCGCCGAACGTCGGGCGGATGAAGCTGCTCGGCGCGACCGTGGTTCCGGTCACGAGCGGTGATGCGACCCTGCGCGTCGCGATCGACGAAGCGCTGCGCGACTGGGTCGCCGATCCCGAGGGAACGTATTATTCGATTGGATCCGCGGTCGGGCCGCATCCGTATCCCTATCTCGTGCGCGAATTGCAATCGGTGATCGGGCGCGAAGCGCGCGCGCAGATGCTCGAGCGGACCGGCGCGTTGCCGGACGCTGCTTTCGCGTGCGTCGGCGGCGGCTCGAATGCGATCGGCTTGTTCCATCCGTTCCTCGAGGATGCCGGCGTGCGGCTGGTCGGCATCGAGGCCGGCGGCCGCGGGCAGGGGCTCGGCGACAACGCTGCCTCGCTGACCTATGGGACGCCCGGCGTCCTGCAGGGCAGTTACACCCTGATCCTGCAGGACGAGCATGGACAGGTGCGCGAGACGCACTCGGTCTCCGCCGGGCTCGATTATTCGGGCGTCGGCCCCGAGCACGCGTACCTGCTGCGGACCGGACGGGTCGCGTACGAGGCCGCGAGCGACGCCGAGGCGCTCGACGCGCTGGTCGAATGTGCGCGCTACGAGGGCATCCTGCCGGCGATCGAGACCGCGCACGCGTTCGCGGGCGCGCGGCGTTACGCCGCGAGCCATCCCGGCGCCCGGATCCTGATCGGCTGCTCGGGGCGCGGGGACAAGGACATGCCGATCCTGCAGCGGACCGTGCTCGAGGGCCTCGCATGAGCGTTGCGCCGCACGAGGCGGTCAGCGCCGCGATCGCCGCGGCCCGGAAGGGCGGCCGGACCGCACTGGTCGGCTTCCTGACGGCCGGCTTCCCACGGCGGGAGCGGTTTCGCGACGATCTCGCCGCGGTCGCCGCGGCCGCCGACGTCGTCGAAGTCGGGGTGCCGTTCAGCGATCCGATGGCGGATGGCACGACGATCCAGCGAGCGAGCTTCGCCGCGCTCGCGAACGGGGTGACTTTGCCGTGGATCCTCGGCGAGGTCGCGGCGGTGACCGCGACGGGCGGTGCGCCGATCCTGCTGATGAGCTATCTGAATCCGCTGCTCGCCTACGGTCTCGAGCGGCTGCCGCGAGCCGCGGCGGCCGCGGGGATCGCCGGATTCATCGTGCCGGACCTGCCGTTCGAGGAGCGGGCGGAGTTGAAGGCGGCGCTCGATCGCGAAGGGCTCGCGCTGGTGCAGATGGTCACGCCGGTGACCCCGCGGGAGCGACTCGAGCGCCTCTGTGCCGACGCCCGTGGTTTCGTCTACGCGGTCACGATGACCGGCACGACGGGCAAGGCCGCGGCGGTGCCGGACGACGTGCTCGCCTACATGGACCGCGTGCGCGCCGCGGCGAGGGTGCCAGTGTGCGCCGGGTTCGGGATCCGCTCGCGCGAGCAGGTCGACCGCTTCGCCGGCCACGTCGACGGGGTCGTCGTCGGGTCCGCCCTCGTCGAGGTGCTCGAGCGGGGCGAGGACCCACGCGCGTTCCTCGCGTCGTTGCGCTGACGCCCGGGCGGCCCCGCGTCGTGCGGCGCGTGCGATGAAACGGGTGTATCGCGCGGCGACGCTGGTCGACGTCGCGCACGCACGGAACCTGCTGACCGCGGCCGGGATCCCGAGCGAGATCCGCAATCAGTTCCTCGCGGGTGCGGCGGGCGACCTGCCGATGTTCGAGACCTGGCCGCAGTTGCTGGTCGACGAGAGCGACGAGACCCGTGCGCTCGCGGTGCTGCAGCGTGCGCAGCGGCCGGTCGAGGGCGAGGCGTGGACGTGCCGGCAGTGCGGCGAGCGGCTCGAACCCCAGTTCACCGCGTGCTGGCGCTGCGGAACGCAAGCCGGCGAACCGCGCGGCTGAGCCGGCCGGCGCTCAGCCGGTCGTCTTGGGTCGAGTCCAGCGCAGGCGCGCGAAGATCGCGGCGCCGGCGAGCAATTGCACCGCGCCGACGGCCGGGAGCGGTGCGCGGGCCGCGAGCCAGATCAGCCCCGCGAGCCAGAGCACGCCGCCGAGGATCGCCGCGTCCCGGCGGGATTCGAGGCGGCGCAGTTCCTCGCGCAGCTCGGCGAGCTCGGCGCTCTGGACCGGCCACCGGAAGCCGTCGTCGGCGGCGGCGCGTATCCCGGTCTTCACGATCTTCGGGATTTGTTTCAGGGTTTCGATCGCGTCGGGGAGTTGCGCGCGCATCGCGCGGACCAGCGTGCGCGGGCTCACCCGGTCGCGCATCCACGCGCGCAGGATCGGTTGCGCGGTCTTCCACAGATCGAGCTCCGGGTACAGCTGCCGCCCGAGCCCCTCGATGTTGAGCAGGGTCTTCTGCAGCAGGATCAGCTGCGGCTGGATCCGCATGTCGAAGCGCCGCGCGGTCTCGAACAGGCGCAGCAGCACCTGCGCGAACGAGATGTCCTTCAGGGGCTTGTTGAAGATCGGCTCGCAGACCGTGCGCACCGCCGACTCCAACTCGCTGACCCGCGTGCCGCTCGGCACCCAGCCGGATTCGACGTGCAGCGCCGCGACGCGCGCGTAGTCACGGTCGAAGAACGCCATGAAATTCTCGGCGAGGTAATGCTGGTCGCGCGCCTCGAGCGTGCCGACGATCCCGAAGTCGACGGCGGCGTAACGGGGATTCTCCGGGTCGTCGACCTGCACGAAGATGTTCCCCGGGTGCATGTCGGCATGGAAGAAATTGTGGCGGAACACCTGCGTGAAGAAGATCTCGACGCCGTTCTCGGCCAATTTGGCGATGTTCGTCCCGCGCGCCCGGAGCTCCTCGATGCGGTTCACGATGATCCCGTGGATTCGCTCCATGACCATCACGTTCGACCGGCAGAGGTCCCAGTGGACCTCCGGGACGTACAGGAGGTTCGACCCCTGGAAATTGCGCTTCAGCTGCGACGCATTGCCGGCCTCGCGCATCAGATCGAGTTCGTCGAGGATCGTCTTGCGATATTCCTCGACGACTTCCTTCGGCCGCAGGCGCCGCGCCTCGCTCCAGTACTGGTCCGCGAGCGCCGCGAGGCTGGCGAGCACCTCCAGGTCGCGCTCGATCATCTCGCGCATCCCGGGGCGCAGGATCTTCACGACCACCTCCGAGCCGTCCTTCAGCCGGGCGGCGTGCACCTGCGCGATCGAGGCGGCGGCGAGCGGGGTCCGATCGAACTCGGCGAAGATCTCCTCGAGCTTGCGCCCGAAGGTGGATTCGATCGTCGCGACGGCGATCGCGCTGTCGAACGGCGGGACCCGATCCTGCAGCGCCGCGAGCTCGTCGGCGATGTCGATCGGCAACAGGTCGCGCCGGGTGGACAGCGCCTGGCCGAACTTCACGAAGATCGGCCCGAGTTCCTCGAGCGCGAGCCGCAACCGCTCGCCCCGGGTCGTGCCGGCGCTGCGCTGGAACCAGGTCCACGGCGACAGGTACGCGAGGAAGCGGAACGGCCGGTACAGGTGGGTCGCGCGGACGAGTTCGTCGAGTCCGTGACGGACGAGGGCGCGCTGGATCTCGAGCAGCCGACCGACGACGCGGACGCGGATCATGCGGTGTCCGGTCCGCGCGGCGGTGCGCGATACGAAAGCCGCTCGAGCCGCGCCTCGAGGCGGTCGGTCGCTTCGCGCAGTTCGTCCACCGCGCGCACGAATTCCTCGACTTCCGGCTTGCCGACGAGGTCACGGCTCTCTTCGCGCAGGTACTCCGCGAGGTTCTCGCCGACGCTGCGCGCGCTGCGGAAGGCCCAGGTTCCGGCCGCGCGGGCGAGGTTGCCGAGGCGGCGCGCCGCGACGTCGCCGATCAACCGGGCCGCTTCCTCCTCCGGATCGGGTCGCGCGAGCGCGAGCAGCTCCCGGTAGCTTGCCGCGACCTCGGCGTCGCCACGGACCTGGAGCGATCCGCTGCCCACGGGGCGGTCGTGCTCGGCGGTCATCAGCCGCAGCAACGCACCCGGCGGTCCGGCGATCACCGCGTCGGCCGTGCCGCCGTCCGCGCTCGACAGCGCGAGCCGCCCCGAAATGCAGATCGCGCGGATGCGGATCACGCCGTCGAGATCGACCTGCAGGGACTTGCCGGCGAGACGGCGCGCGAGTCGCTCGGCGCGCGCCTGGCCGCCGATGTTGCGGTTCAGGACGCTCTCGAGCGCGGCGAGCCAGGGAGGAGTGGCCGGCATCGGTCAGATCTTGTAGCCGCGGTGCAAGGCGACGATCCCGCCGCTCAGGTTGTGATAGCGCGCGTGCGCGAATCCGACGGATCGCATCATCTCGAGCAAGGTTTCCTGATCCGGATGCATGCGGATGGACTCGGCGAGGTACCGGTAGCTCGGTGCATCGTGCGCGACGACCGCGCCGAGCGCGGGGAGCACGTTGAACGAGTACAGATCGTAGACCTTGCCGAGACCCGGCAGCATCGGCTTCGAGAATTCCAGTACCAGCAGCTGACCACCGACCTTGAGGACCCGGTGCATCGAGGCGAGCGCGGCCGCCTTGTCGGTCACGTTGCGCAATCCGAAGCCGATCGTCACGCAGTCGAAGGAGCCGTCCGCGAACGGCAGCGCCTCGGCGTTCGCGACGACGCAGTCGACGTTGCCCGCGACCCCGTGGTCGAGCACCCGGTCGCGGCCGCGCAGCAGCATCGCGGCGTTGATGTCGGAGAGGACCACGCGCCCGTCCTTGCCCACCTGGCGGGCGAGGCCGATCGTGAGGTCGCCGGTGCCGCCGGCGACGTCGAGCGCGGTCTGGCCGGGGCGCAGACCCGCGACCGCGAGCGTGAATCGCTTCCACAGCCGGTGCACCCCGAACGACATCAGGTCGTTCATCAGGTCGTACTTGCCGGCGACGTTCTCGAAAACCGACCGGACGCGGCGGGCCTTCTCCGCCCATTCGACCGTCTCGAAGCCGAAATCGGCCGTTCGTCGTGGTTCGTTCATCGCGCGCTCACCGATCGTCGGAATCCGGCCATTGTAGCCGTTTCGGCCGCGGAATCAGACTCGCCGCGGTCGCCCCGCCGCGGCGCAACGCTCCAGGTAGCGCGACCAGTTGGCGGCGCGGTTGCGACCCAGGTCGTACAGCAGGCTCCAGCTGTAGAGCCCGGTGTCGTGGCCGTCGTCGAAATTCAGTCTCAGCGCATACTGACCGATCGGATCGACGCCGCGGATCCCGACGTTCTCCTTGTCGGTCACGAGCACCCCTTCGCCGCCGCCGTGGCCTTTGACCTCGGCGGACGGGGAGAACACGCGCAGGTACTCGAAGGGCAGCTCGAAGTGCGCGCCGTCGTCGAACGTGATCTCGAGGAGTCGCGACGCGGTGCGCAGCTTGATCTCGGTCGGCGTCGGGGTCGTGCTCACAGGATGTACCTCGACAGATCCTCGTCGCGCGAGAGCTCGCCGAGATGCCGCTCGACGTAGTCCCGATCGACGACGATGTGCGTGCCGCCGCGGTCCGCGGCCTCGAAGGACACCGATTCGAGCAGGCGCTCCATCACGGTGTGCAGGCGGCGCGCGCCGATGTTCTCGGTTCGCTCGTTGACCTCGTACGCGACTTCGGCGAGGCGGCGTACGCCGGAGGCGTCGAATTCCAGCGCGACGCCCTCGGTCTCGAGCAGGGCCGCGTACTGCCGGCACAGCGAGGCGTCCGGTTCGGTCAGGATCCGCACGAAGTCCTCGACCGTCAGCGACTGGAGCTCGACGCGAATCGGCAGCCGACCCTGCAGTTCCGGGATCAGATCGGAGGGCTTGGACATGTGGAACGCGCCGGACGCGATGAACAGCACGTGGTCGGTCTTCACCGCACCGTACTTGGTGTTCACGGTGCAACCCTCGACCAGCGGCAGCAGGTCGCGCTGCACGCCCTCGCGGGACACGTCCGCACCCGCGGTCTCCTGGCGGCGCGCGATCTTGTCGATTTCGTCGATGAACACGATCCCGTTCTGCTCCGCGCTCTCCACCGCCCGCGTCTTCAGTTCCTCCTCATCGATCAGCTTGCCCGCTTCTTCCTCGGTCAGGAGCTTCAAGGCCTCCGGGATCCTCAGCTTGCGCTGACGGGCGCGGCCGCCGCCGAGGTTCTGGAACATCGACTGCAGCTGCTGCGTCATCTCTTCCATCCCGGGCGGCGCCATGATCTCGACGCCCGTCGCCGGCGCCCGCACCTCGATCTCGACTTCCCGGTCGTCGAGCGCATGCTCGCGCAGCATCTTGCGCAGCCGTTGCCGGGTCTCCGGATCGCGCGGCGGGGCATCTGTCGACGCATCCGCCCGCGAGCTCGGCAACAGCGCATCGAGCAATCGCTCCTCGGCGGCGTCTGCGGCACGGTAGCGAACCTTCGCCATTTCCCGTTCGCGGGTGGTCTTCACCGCGATCTCGACGAGATCCCGGACGATCGAGTCGACCTCGCGGCCCACGTAGCCGACTTCGGTGAACTTCGTCGCTTCGACCTTCAGGAACGGGGCTTGCGCGAGCTTCGCGAGGCGCCGCGCGATCTCGGTCTTGCCGACGCCCGTCGGGCCGATCATCAGGATGTTCTTCGGGGTGATCTCGGTGCGCAGCGCCGGGTCGACGCGGCCGCGCCGCCAGCGGTTGCGGAGCGCGATCGCGACCGCACGCTTGGCGGCGTGCTGGCCGACGATGTGCTTGTCGAGTTCCTCGACGATCTCGCGCGGGGTCATCTGCGACATCGGCGCTAGAGCTCCTCGATCGTCAGCTGTCGGTTGGTGTAGATGCAGATCTCGGCGGCGATGCCGAGCGCGCGCTCGACGATCTCGCGGGCGCCGAGTTCGGTCGAGCGCAGCAGCGCGAGTGCTGCCGCCTGCGCGAACGCGCCGCCCGAACCGATCGCGATCAGGTCGTGCTCGGGCTCGATCACGTCGCCGGTTCCCGAAATCATGTACGAGCGTTCGGCGTCGGCGACGCACAGCAGCGCCTCGAGCCGGCGCAGGCTGCGATCGGTGCGCCAGTCCTTCGCGAGCTCGATCGCCGCCCGGGTGAGATTGCCGTACTTCTCGAGCTTGCCCTCGAAGCGTTCGAACAGCGTGAACGCATCGGCCGTGCCGCCGGCGAACCCGGCGAGCACCTTGCCGCCGTAGAGGCGGCGCACCTTGCGCGCATTGCTCTTGACCACGGTCTGACCGAGGGTGACCTGCCCGTCGCCGCCGAGCGCGACGTGACCGCCACGCCGTACCGCGAGGATCGTCGTGCCGAGCATTGCGCCGGCGCGGTGCTGGAAAGGGTCGTCTAGGTTCATGTGCGGGCGTTCGGTCGACCGGGAACGCAGGTCCTTGGGGACGATCCGGCGGATTTCAAGGCCGCGTGCGCCGTCGCGCGCGCGGGTGCGCGGCGTCGTAGACGTTCGCGAGGCGCTGGAAGTCGAGGTGCGTGTAGATCTGGGTCGTGCCGATGTTCGCGTGGCCGAGGAGCTCCTGCACGCCCCGCAAGTCCGCACTCGACTCGAGCAGGTGCGTCGCGAACGAGTGGCGGAACAGGTGCGGATGCACGCGGACCGCGATGCCCTGCCGCCGCGCCCACAGCGCGACCCGTTGCTGGATCGCACGCGCCGAGAGGCGGCGCCCGTCGCGGCTGAGGAACAGGGCGCGCTCGCCGCCGCCGGGGTGCTCGCGCAGCCACGCCTCGAGGGCGCTGCGGGCGGTGCGACCGACCGGGACGATGCGCGTCTTCGCGCCCTTGCCGAGCACGCGGACGGTGGCGTCGGCGAGATCGACGTCCTGTCGGTTCAGACCGGCGAGTTCCGCGAGGCGCAGGCCGGAGGAATACAGGAGCTCCATGATCGCCTTGTCGCGCGCCGACAGGCGGTCGTCGGCGCGGAACGACAGGAGCCGCGCCATCTGGTCGACGTCGAGGGTCGAGGGCAGGCGCTTCTCGGCGCGCGGCGCCCGGACCCCCTCGGCCGGGTTGCCCGCGGTCGCGGCTTCGCGTCGCAGGTAACCGTAGAAGCTGCGGATCGCGGACAGGCGGCGTTGCACGCTGCGCGGTGCGAGGCCTGCGGCGTGCTCGGCCGCCGCGAACGCGCGGATCGCGGCGCCATCGAGGTCCTTCCAGTCCGGGCCGCCGCGCCGTTCGAGGTGCGCGGCGAGCGCCTCCAGGTCCCGTCGGTACGCCGCTGCCGTGTGCGGGCTCATGCGCCGTTCCAGGCGCAGGTGCGCGCAGAAACGATCGATCCAGTCGTGCAGCGCGGCGCTCAGGGCGCGCTCCGGCCGCTCGCTCAGCGAGTCAGCGCGTGCGCGATCAAGTCACCGATCCGGATCAGGAAATCGGTGCTCATCGCCGGGTGGAACCGTTGCGCATCGCTCGCGCCGATCGCGAGGAGTCCGAGGTTGCCCTTCGGTCCGAGCGGGGTCAGCGCGACCGATCCGATCTCGACGGTGTCCGCGCCGAACAGATAGTCGCGTTGGGTATCGCGGATCTGTCCGCACCGCGGCTTGCCGGATCCGAGCAGGGATTCGAAGGACTTCAGGTTCGAGTCGGCCGGGTCCGCGATGCGCAGGAAGCGTTGCGTGCCGGCCTCGAGGCCCGGCATCGCCGGCAGGAACAGCACCAGCACCGAGTGCATCGCGTCGAAGTCCTCGCGCATCGAGGTCTCGATCGCCGCGACGGTCGCGGACAGGTCGCCGGCACGCAGCAGGCGCTGCGCGAGCCGGTGGATCCGATCCGCGAGCACGTCGTTCGCGCGGGCGACGTCGACGAGTTCCTTCAGCCGCCGCTCGAGCGCCTGATTGCGTTCGCGCAGGACCTCGACCTGGCGCTCGACGAGGCTCACCGTGGCGGTCCCCTCGCGCAGGTGCGGCAGTCGCAGCTTCGCGAGCAGGGCGGCGTTGCGCTCGAAGAAATCGGGGTGTGTTTGCAGGTAATCCGCGATCCGGTCGTCGGTGATCGCCTCTTCCTTCACTCCGCGGGCGGTATGGGTCGTCATCGGCGCTCGCTCCCGGTGGAAAGTCGCATCATATCTCGATCGAACCGGTGAAGACGACCGTCGCGGGACCCGTGAGCCAGGCCGACTCGCCGTCGCCCGGCCAGCGCACGTGGGCGCGGCCGCCGCGCAGATCCACGTCGACCTCGGCGTCGAGCCGGCCGTGTCTGCGGCCGACCGCGACCGCGGCGCAGGCGCCGGTCCCGCACGCGAGGGTCTCGCCGACGCCCCGCTCGAACACCCGCAGCGACACGTGCGCCCGGTCGTGGATCTGAAGGAATCCGACGTTCACGCGCCGGGGGAACGCCGGATGGCCCTCGATCGCGGGTCCGAGCGTGGCGACGGGTGCGGCGTCGATGTCCTCGACGTAGACGACCGCGTGGGGATTGCCGACCGAAACGACTCCGAGGCGGACCTCGCGCTCGCCGATGCGGATCGGTACCAACGGCGTCTCGCCCGATCCGTCCATCGGCAGGGACCGCGGATCGAAATTCGGGATGCCGATCTCGACGGACACGCGGCCGTCCTCGGCGATCCGCGCCCGGACCGTCCCCCCGGGGCTGCCGAGCGCGAGTGCGCGCCCGATCGCCGGGTTGCGCGCGTACTGCAAGGCGGCGACGCAGCGCGCGCCGTTGCCGCATTGCTCGACCTCGCCGCCGTCGGCGTTGAAGATCCGGTAGTAGACGCTGGTCGCCGGATCGCGCGGCGGCTCGAGCATCAGCGCCTGGTCGAAGCCGATCCCGGTATGCCGGTCCGCGAGTCGGCGCAGCAGTGCCGCGTCCATCGGACGTCCGAGAAAACCGGCCGGCGCGTCGAAGACGAGAAAGTCATTGCCGAGTCCCTGCATTTTCCAGAAATCGAGGCGCATCGATCGAGGATAGCCGATGAGCTCCCCGGGACGCGAGCGCGAGGGCTTGCGCAATTGCAGCCCGGGACTTAGCCTTGCCTCGGCCGAGGATGGCCGCGTAAAGAGCGGAGGCGGGACGCGCATGCGCCACATCATGGTCCTGAACGCGAAGGGTGGTTGCGGAAAGAGCACGATCGCGACGAATCTCGCGGTGTTCTTCGCGCGCGACGGACACGAGACCTGCATCGCCGATTACGACCCGCAGCGCTCGAGCCTGGATTGGCTCGCGACGCGTCCGCACGACCTGCCCGCGATCAGCGGCGTGCCGGCCTACGAGGAGGGTATCCGCAACGTCCCGCGCAACACGGAAGTCCTCGTGATCGACGCGCCGGCGCGCGTCCACGGCACCGAACTCAACGAGCTCGTGCGACGCGCCGAGACGATCCTGGTCCCGGTCCTGCCCTCGACGATCGACATCAAGGCCTGCGGCCATTTCATGGCCGAACTGCAGGAGATCGGCAAGGTCTCGCGCAGGCAGGCGCGTCTGGCGGTGCTCGCGAACCGGGTTCGCGAGCACACCTTGATCTTCGAGGAGCTCGATCGCTACCTCAAGCACCTGAAGGTGCCGTACCTCGGGGCGTTGCGCGAGGCGCAGAATTACGTGCGCGCCTATTCGCGCGGAATGGGCGTCCTCGAACTGCCCGAGTACCTCGCGTGGCCCGATTGGCAGCAATGGGAACCGATCTGCGCCTGGCTCGACAGCAAGCGCAGCCAACCCTGACACGCGATCCGACCCCGCGCCGCCCGCGCGCGCGGGCCGCGCGCGGGCGGTCCCCGTGCGCGTGAGCCTCGCCCGCTCCGGCCGCAGCTTTCCGGTCGAGGCGGGCGAGTCGCTGCTCGATGCGGCGATCGCCGCCGGCGTGCGACTCGCCCACGGCTGTCGCCGCGGCAATTGCGGTGCCTGCCGCGCGCGCCTCACGCGCGGCGAGATCGACTATCCCGACGGGCCGCCGCTCGGCTTGGAGCCGCAGGACGCCGCCGACGGATTGATCCTGATGTGCCGCGCGCGTCCGCGCGGCGATCTCGAGCTCGACGTCGACGAGCTGCGCCATCCGGACGAGGTGGCCGTGAAACGCCTGCCGTGCCGGATCGAACGTGCCGAGCGGCTCGGGCGCGAGGTGATCGTGCTCTCCCTGCGCCTGCCCCCCGTCGAGGATCTCGCGTTCCTACCTGGCCAATACCTCGACGTGCTGCTGCCGCAGGGCCGTCGTCGCAGCTTCTCGATCGCCTGTCCGCCGCACGATGCCCGGTCGATCGAACTGCACGTGCGCTACGTCGCGGGCGGCGCGTTCACCGAGTCGCTGTTCGCGACCGACCCGACCGGGCGGCTGCTCACGATCGAAGGCCCGCTGGGTTCGTTCCGCTATCATCCGCCCGCCGTCGGTGCGCCGTCGGACACGGCGCCGCGCGAGGCCGTCGCGGCGCCGGAGGCGCCGACGACACCGCTGCTGCTCGTCGCCGGCGGCACGGGGTACGCGCCGATCCAGGCGATCCTGCGACACGTTGTCGAGCGCGGCGCGCGGCGCGCGGTGCACCTGTACTTCGGCGCGCGGACCGCAGCCGATCTGTATGCGGACGCGAGGATCCGCGAGATCGCGCGGCGCGCGCCGCTGCTCAGCTACGTGCCGGTGTTGTCGGAACCCGCGGCGGATTGGGGGGGGCGGCGCGGCCTCGTGCACGACGCGGTACTCGCCGATTACGAATCGCTCGCGGCGTTCGACGGGTATGCCTGCGGACCGCCGGCGATGATCGAGGCCGTGTGCCGTACCTTCCCGGCGCGCGGTCTCGATCCCGCTCGGCTCTACGTCGACTCGTTCGAGTAGTCCCGGGAGCGGCCGGCCGCCCAGCGCGCCAGCGCGTCGACGAGCGCTGGATCCTCGGGCGACGCCGCCTCGATCCGCGGCCCGCGAATTCCAAGGGATTCGAGCGCGTTCGCGACCCGCCCGGCCGGGACCAGCCAGTGCAATCGCTCGAGCGCGGTGCGCAACGGCGGCGGCGAGAGCCCGAGCAGCGCGCTCGCGATCTCGAGACTGGTCGCGGTGACGACCTGCAACGCCCCGGCATCGATCCGCGCCTCGAGTGCGCGCAGCCGCTCGGGATCCGGCGTTGCCGGCGAACGCCGGTAGACCTCGGCCGCTTCGACGCGCGCACCGCGCGCGGCGAGTTCGCGCGCGAGCAGATCGCGGCCGCCGATCCCCTTGACGAGCAGCACGCGCCGCCCGACGAGATCCCGCAGCGCGGGTTCGGCGAGCAGATGCTCGGAATCGAACCCGCCGCGCGGCGTGATCGAAACCGGGAAGCCGGCACGCTCGAGCGCCCGCCGCGTCGCCGGGCCGATCGCGGCGATCGTGCGGTCGCGCGGGTCTGCGAGCCACGCGGTGCCGTGTCGTACCGCGTTCGCGCTGGTGAACACGACCAGATCGAACGCGTCCGCCGTGCCGATGCGCTTCGCGAGATCGGCGGGCACCGCGACCGGATCGATCGTGACCGCCGGCAGCGCGACCACCGTCGCACCCCGCGCTTCGAGCCGGCGGCACAACGCCGCCGACTGTGCCTGGGGGCGCGTCACGAGGACGCCGACGCCCGCGAGCGGGTGCGTGGCGCTCAAGGTTCGGCGAGCGTGTCGAGGATCTCGCGTGCGCCGGCCGCGAGCATCCGCTGCGCCAGGGCTTCCCCGAGCGTCGCCGCGGCGTCGGCGGTGCCGACCAGCGTGTCCCGGAGCACCCGGCGGCCATCGGGCGAGGCCACGAGCCCGCGGAGCACGAGACGTTCGGCATCGAGCGTCGCGTGCGCGGCGACCGGCGACTGACAGCTGCCGCCGAGGCGGCGCGAGAACGCCCGCTCGGCATCGACCGCCACGCGCGTCGGCGGATGCTCGAGCGCCGCGATGCGCTCGAGGATCGGCGCGTCGCCCGCACGACACTCGACGCCGATCGCCCCCTGGCCGACCGCCGGCAGTGACGTCTCGAACGGCAACCGGGCTGCGATGCGCGGTTCCCAGCCGAGCCGTGCGAGACCGGCACAGGCGAGCACGATCGCATCGAGCGAACCCTCGTCGAGCCGCTGGATCCGCGTGTTCAGATTCCCGCGCAGCGCCTCGATCCGCAGATCCGGCCGCAAACCGAGGAGCTGCGCGCGCCGGCGCAGGCTCGAGGTGCCGACGCGCGCCCCGCTCGGCAGGTCCTCGAGCGCGCGCGCCCGGGGTGCGACCAGCGCGTCGCGCGGATCGGCGCGCTCGAGCACCGCGCCGATCGTGAATGGCGCCGGCAGGTCGGCCGGGACGTCCTTCATCGAGTGCACCGCGAGGTCGGCGCGGCGCTCGTCGAGCGCGATCTCGAGCTCCTTGATGAACAGGCCCTTGCCGCCGATCGCCGCGAGGCTGCGGTCGAGGATCTGATCGCCCTTGGTGGACATCGGCAGCAGTACGACCGGCACGTCGGGGTGGGCGGCGCGCAGCCGCGCAGCGACGTGCTCGGCCTGCCACAGCGCCAGCGGGCTCTTGCGGGTCGCGATGCGCAGCGGCGCGGCGGTCATGGCGGCGTTCAGGCGCCGGGTTCGCGACCGGCGCCG
Organism: Gammaproteobacteria bacterium; assembly: GCA_028870355.1. Lineage (GTDB taxonomy): Bacteria > Pseudomonadota > Gammaproteobacteria > Steroidobacterales > Steroidobacteraceae > Bog-1198. The sequence continues at coordinate 17,282 of JAGWPU010000002.1, forward strand.
GATTGGCGGGCGCCGCCGGGCGCGAGGGCGGCGTCGAACAGCGCCGACTTCGAGCGGTAGATCGTGGAGATGTCCTCGTCGCCGTGGCCGTCGCGGATCAGCGCGGCATATTCGGCGAGCGTCGATTCGACGACCGGCAGACGGGCGCCGTGCGCCGCCGCCATCTCGCGGCAGATCCGCAGATCCTTCTCGTGCAAGCGCACGCGGAAGCCGGCCGGAAACTGCCCCTTCGCCATGTAGGGAGCGCGGTTCACGAAGTACCAGCTCGATCCGGCGCCCTGACCGAGGGTGTCGATCACCCGATCGAGCGGCAGGCCTTCCGCATGCGCGAACGCCATCGCCTCGGCGACCGCCTGGATGATTCCGGCGCACATGATCTGGTTGGTCGCCTTCGTCGCCTGTCCGGCGCCGCTCGGTCCGAGATGGGCGATCTTGCGCCCGAGCGCTTCGAGCACGGGTCGTGCGCGCTCGAACACCGTCTCGTCGCCGCCCACCATGATCGCGAGCGTTCCCTGCTTCGCGCCTTCGATGCCGCCGCTGACCGGGCAGTCGAGGAAACCGACGCCGTCGGCCGACAGTTGCGCGTGCAGTGCGCGCGCGGTGCCGGCACCGACCGTGGAGAAATCGATCACGATCTTGTCCCGGCCGAGGCCGGAACGCAGTCCGGTGACGACTTCGCGCAGATCCTCGTCCGCCGAGACGCAGATGCCGACGGCATCGCAATCGGCGGCGAGGTCCGCCAGGGTCGGATACGCCGTGACGCCGAGCTCGGCGGCGAGCGCGCTTGCCTTGCCCGGACTGCGGTTCCACACGCCGCTCAACAGGCTCGCGCGGTGCAGGTTGCGGGCCATCGGCGCGCCCATCGCGCCCAATCCGACGAAGCCGGTACGCATCGTTGTCACCCTTCCCGATGGGATCGATTCGAAGCGCGCTAGGTTAAGCGCTCGACGCGCTCGCGGCAAAGGGCCGGCGCGAGGCCGGCAGGCGTACTGATCGCGGCGGTGTGGCGGCTACATCGACTCGCCGCTGCCGCACAGTGTGTCGACCTGCTTCTTCGCGTCGAGCCGCGCGGCATCGATCTCGGCCGAGGACAGATAATGGCGCTTGCCGTCGGGGCCGAGCGTGTACATGTGCCGGCCGTTGATCAGTTCTTCGTAGTGCTGCTTCGCGTTCGCGCACTGCGCCCGGTGCGCGGCCGCGACGTCCGAATCGACGGCTTGCCGGGCGCGCTCGGCCTTCGCCTGCGCGACGGCCTGGGCGGCGAAGGCGGCGTTGGAGAGGGTGGGGCTCGAGCTTGCCGCGTTCGACGAGGCAGCGGACGGTTCGGCCGTACCGAGCAGGTGCACGACGGTCGCGTGCACGCCGACCGGCGGGGAGTCACCGTACTGGACCTCGCCTTTGGCGTTGACCCACTTGTAGACGGTCGCCGACGCGAGCGCCGACCAACCGAGCAGGGCAGCGAACACTAAAACGCGTTTCATGATCCCTTTCCCCGGGGGGGCGACTACAACGCGCGCGATCCGGTTTCCCCCGTTCGGATCCGCACCGCCTGTCCGAGCTCGGAGACGAAGATCTTGCCGTCGCCGATCTTGCCGGTACGCGCCGACTCGATGATCGACTCGACGACACGATCGACCTGATCGTCGTCCACCGCGAGCTCGAGCTTGACCTTCGGCAGGAAGTCGACGACGTACTCCGCGCCTCGATAAAGCTCAGTATGACCCTTTTGTCGACCGAAACCCTTGACCTCGGTCACGGTGAGCCCCTGTACCCCGAACTCGGCGAGCGCCGAACGGACCTCGTCGAGTTTGAATGGCTTGATGATCGCCACGATCAGTTTCATCTCGAACACTCCTCGAATAGGTCGGATAATCGCGGTCCGGGACTGCAGTGTAACAATGAAAAAATATCTTCCAATTATGGCGTTGCACCATTGGCGGTCGCCGTTTCGCTGGGGTATAAGGGCGATGATCTCGCGCCGTGTCATGGAATTGAAACGCGGCGAACTCGCGGAACCGCGGGATTCGCCCCAGGAAACAGGCGCCGACGGGGGTGGGCTCGATGCCGGCGCGAGATCCTCCTCCACCCGTCGCGACGCGGAGGGTTCGTCGGCACGATCGATGTGGCGGCGGACTCCGGGTTGCCGCCGGCGAGCCGACCCATCCCCATTTCCATCCGTTCGCGTCGGTTAATCACAGCGCTTCGGCCCGGTTTCCGGGTACCATCCTCCGCAGCGTCACCGCGGCCGTGTCCTGCCGTTGGTCTTTGCGGATCAAGGGGTTGCGCCGGTCGCGGTCGCGAAATTCGCACCGACGCAACGGATTTTCATGGAGGTTCCGATGGGTTTGACCGATTCGATCGCGCTGGATGAGATCGCACGCCGGCTGACGGAGGTGGTGCCCCAGCCCTTGCGCGCGCTCGGGCGAGATCTCGAAGCGAACTTCAAGACGGTGCTGCAGGCGCAACTCGCGAAACTCGACATCGTCACGCGCCAGGATTTCGACGTGCAGTCGGCGGCGCTCGCACGCGCTCGCGAGCAGCTGGCCGCGATCGAGGCCCGGCTCGCCGAACTGGAAGCGAAGACCCGGTCGCCCTGAGCCCGCTGCAGGCGGGGTCGGGCGTCGAATCGGGGCTGGCGGGGACCGACGGTGCGCCGAGCCGCCCTCAGCGCGACCTTGAGCCGAGCGCCGCTCGGGCTTGCCGCGCCGCTGGTTCGCGTCGAGGTGCATCTCGGCGCCGGCCTCCCGCAATTCGCGATCGTGGGATTGCCCGAGGCGGTCGTGCGCGAGAGTCGCGAACGCGTCCGCGCGGCGCTCGTGAGCGCGGGGTTCGAGTTTCCGGCCGCGCGGATCACGGTGAACCTCGCGCCCGCCGATCTACCGAAGGAAGGCGGTCGATTCGATTTGCCGATCGCGATCGGGGTATTGACCGCGACGGGACAACTGCCGCGCGGGTGCGCGGCGAGCCGGGAGTTCTACGGTGAGCTGTCGCTCGGCGGCGAGCTGCGGGAAACGAGCAAGCTGTTGCCGGCGCTGATCGCCGGCGCGGCCGACGGTCGGGAGCTGATCGTGCCCGCCGCGAACGCCGCCGAGGCGTCGCTCGTGCCCGCCGCGCGCATTCGCCTGGCGCGCGACCTGCCGCAGTTGCGCGCGGCGCTCCTCGACCATGCGCCGCTCCCGCCGCCGCCACCACCGATGCCCGTGGAGACGCCGCCGGTCGCGGATCTTGCCGACGTGCGCGGCCAAGCGCGGGCCAAGCGGGCGCTGGAGATCGCCGCGGCGGGCGAACACGGACTGTTGCTGATCGGTCCACCAGGGACCGGCAAGACGATGCTCGCCCAGCGGCTCGGCGGCATCCTGCCGCCCCTCGACGCCGAGGAGCGCCTCGAGGTCGCGAGCCTCGAGTCCGCGGCGGGCACGTGTCCCCGCGGCATGCCCGCGCGGCCCTTTCGCGCGCCCCATCACACTGCGTCGGTCGCGGCGCTGATCGGGGGCGGCTCCCGGCCGGGCGAGATTTCCCGCGCGCATCGGGGCGTGCTGTTCCTCGACGAGCTGCCGGAATTCCCGCGCAACGCGCTCGAAGCCTTGCGCGAGCCGCTCGAGAGCGGAACGGTCGTGCTCGCGCGCGCGAAGCGCTGCTACGAGTGGCCGGCCGCGTTTCAGCTCGTCGCCGCGATGAATCCGTGTCCCTGTGGGTACCACGGCGATCCCCGCGGCCGTTGCCGCTGTACCGCCGAACTGGTGCGACGCTACCGGGCGCGGGTGTCGGGCCCGCTGCTCGACCGGATCGACGTTCACGTGGAACTCGCGATGCCCTCGGCGACGGAGGTGGAGTTCGACGAGCGCGACGCGGCGGTGGCCGAGCGAAGCGTCGAGGTCGCCGAGCGAGTGGCTCGCGCGCGTCGTGTGCAGCTCGAACGTCAGGGGAAGCCCAATGCGCGGCTCGCCCCGGCGGAGCTCATCGGGCACTGCATGCTCGATCCCCTCGGTGCCGCGCTCGCCGCGCGCGCGTATCAGCGGCTCGGCCTGACGGTGCGGGCGCACCAGCGGGTGCTGAAACTCGCGCGGACCTGCGCCGACCTCGCCGGTTCGGCGCGGATCGAGGCGACGCACGTCGCCGAGGCGATTTCGCTCCGGGCGCTCGACCGGCCCGCCGCGTGAGCGGCCGGGCCGAATCGATCACTTCTTTGCGAGCGACACCATGTAATTGACGGCGGCGCGAATCGTCCCGTCCGGCCAGTTCGTGCCGCCGCGCGGCGGCATCGCCTTGTAGCCGTGTTCGGCATGCTGATAGAGCACCGCCATGCCCTGGGCGATGCGCGGCGCCCACGCGGCCTTGTCGCCGGCCTTCGGCGCGCCGTTGAGCCCGAGCCCGTGGCAGGACGAGCAGACCTGCTGGAAGGCGTCCTGGCCCGACTTCGGCACGCTCGCCGCGGGTGCGGACGGCGTCGCGGTCGATGCGGTCGGGACCGTGAGCGCGGAATTGTCCTGCCCTGCGACGGCTTCCTGGCCGAACGGGGCGATGTTGTTCTGCACCGCGCTGAGATACGTCGACTCCGTCATCTGATCCTTCAGTTGCACTCGCCCGAGCGATCGAGCGAGCGCGAACAAACCGATCGCGACGATGATCAGAATTCCGAGCACGATACTGAACGAGTTCAGGAAGTGAGTATCTGAGGTTTCGGCGTTGGACACGGCAACTCGCTGAAATGGACGAATAAATAGTGATTCTCGTTCGAGTATAGCGATAGCCGGCCGGCGACGGAATAGCCGATCCCACGCGACCGCCGAGCGGTGTGCCCGGCCGGCGCGTGTCGAGGGGCGTCCGGCGCGGGTTAGAATCCCGCGATCCTGCGGGGTCGGCGCCGAGCGGCCCGAAGCGCAGTCTGGAGACGCGCGATGTTCTATGCGTTCGCCGCCGAGTCGGTGCTCGTCCTGCACCTCGCGTTCATCGTGTTCGTGATGCTCGGCGGCTGGCTCGCGATCCGCCACCGGGCCTGGGCGCTCGTGCACCTGCCGGCTGCCGTCTGGGGAGCGTACGTCGAGCTCAGCGGCCGGCTCTGCCCGCTGACCGTCTGGGAGAACGCGCTGCGCCTGCGCGCCGGGCAAGCCGGGTATCGGGGCAGCTTCCTCGAGCATTATCTGCTCGCGATCATCTATCCGGACGGGCTCACGCGAGCGGCGCAATTCGGACTCGCGGCGCTGGTGATCGCCGTGAACGCGGCGGTGTACCGGCGCGTGCTGCGCCGATGAGAGGTTCGCGCGCGGCGCGCGCCACGGACGCACCCGCTGCGGCCGGGGTCTCGCGCAGCTTCGCACCGGTCGCCGATCCGCGCGCGCGTTGGCTCATCGTCGGTAGTCTGCCCGGCCGGGAGTCGCTCGCCCGCCGGGAGTATTACGCGCAGCCCCGGAACGCGTTCTGGTCGATCATGGGGGCGCTGTTCGGCGCGGGCCCCGAGTTGCCGTACGCCGAGCGCCTCGCGCGCCTGGTGGAGCAGCGCGTGTCGGTCTGGGACGTGTGCGCCGCCGCGCAGCGGCCCGGGAGCCTGGATACCGCGATCCGGTGTGCGAGCGTGGTGATCAACGATTTTCAGGGCTTGTTCACGCGATGTCCCGGGATCGGCGCGGTGCTGTTCAACGGCACGGTTGCCGCCGCCCTCTACGAGCGGCTGGTGCTGGCGTCGCTCGACTCGCCGGCACGGTCGCTGCCGCGCATCCGGTTGCCCTCGACCAGTCCTGCGAACGCCTCGATCCCCTACGCTCGCAAGCTGGCCGCGTGGCGCCGCGCGCTCGCGCAACCCGGAACGCCGGCGAGTGGACGCGCCGAGGCTGACGCGAGTAGTATCGCGACCCTCCGCGCAGGGCGCCCGTAGCTCAGCTGGATAGAGTACTGCCCTCCGAAGGCAGGGGTCACTGGTTCGAATCCAGTCGGGCGCGCCATTCCCCCAAATTCATTCGATCGACCGGGGTCGCGCGGGTCCGGCGGTTGGATCGCCCGGAGCGCGAGGCGCGGCAGCGCCGAGCCATTCCGCCGGACTCAGTCGAACTCGCCTCGCCCCGCCGGGAACGTCTTTTCCCAGTTGCGACCGTCGATCGGGATCACGGTCATCGACTCGACCGTGCCTGCGTCGAGACAGCGCGCGTTCACGCTGTAGCCGTCGGGATGCGAGCGGGGGACGTAGAAGGACTTGATGCCGCAGATCCGGCAGAACCGGTGGTCGGCGGTGCCGGTGTTGAACCGATAGCCGAGCAACGACTGGGCACCGGTAAGCAGCTTGAATCGCGACGCCGGAACGATCAGATGAAGGAAGCCGGACTTCGCGCAGATCGAGCAGTTGCACTCCTCGACCTCGATCCGCGCCGGCGCGATGACCTCGAAGCGCACGCGCCCGCAGTGGCAGCCTCCTCGGTGGGTGATCATGCTCGCGTGCCTCGCCCGCTCGGGCGGCCCTCGATGCGCCGGTCCGGCACGAACCACAGGCAGGCGACCAGCACGTACAGTCCGAGCGCGGCCCAGGGGCTCGCGAACGAGAGCGCGATGCCGATTGCGTAGATCACGATCGATATCAATCCCTTGAGGTCGCGGCCGAACGCCTTGGCGAGCGCCGAGTCGCGCCCGTTCGTCGCGGCGAGACAGCGCGCGAGGTTGTAGTATGCGATCGCCGCCATCAGCAGCACGAACCCGTAGAGCGCGATCGGCGCGGCGGCGAAGTGGTTCTCGTCCATCCACGCGGTGACGAACGGAATCAACGACAGCCAGAACAGCAGATGCAGGTTCGCCCAAAGCACCGCGCCGCTGACGCTCTGCGCCGCGTGCAGCATGTGATGGTGATTGTTCCAGTAGATGCCGACGTAGATGAAGCTGAGAACGTAGCTCAGGAAGGTCGGCACGACCGCGCGCAGCGCGTCGAATCCGCCGCCTTGTGGTGCCTTCAGCTCGAGCACCATGATCGTGATGATGATCGCGATCACGCCGTCGCTGAAGGCTTCCAGACGTCCTTTGCCCATCATGGTTCCGCGGTGCGGGACGAGCGCAGGACGCGCGGCGCGGGAGATCCGCGCCGCGCGTTGCCGATCAGTGCTTGTGCTCGAGCGCCGCGAGGTCGCTGACGAGGCTCATCAGCCGCTGCTCGCCACCCGCGGTCCCGACGTCGGCGACGTACTTGCCGTTGATCACGAACGTCGGCACGCCGGTGATGTGGTAGCGCTCCATTTCTTCGTCGGCGTGCCGCAGGTCCGTCTCGACCGTGAAGGAATGGTAGGCGTTCTGAAATGCCTGCGCGGAGACACCGTGCTTGGTCACGAACGCGAGTTGCATCTGTTCCGACTGCGCGTCGGTGCTCCCGGTCAATGGATCGTTGTTCACGTGGATCTCGTTGAAGATCGCGGTGTGCAGTTGATCGATCTTGCCGAGGCTCTGCAGGGTGTAGTACAGCCGCGCGAGGGCGCGCTGGCTTGGCCCCCACATCACCGGGATGCGATAGAACGCGATGTACGGAGCCTTCGTCTTGAGCCAGGCCTCGACGATCGGATCGAGCGCGTAGCAGTGCGGGCACGCGTACCAGAAGAACTCGATCACCTCGACCTTGCCGGGCGGCGCGAACGTCGGCTGCGTCGGTACGAGGCGCGTGTAGTTCACGCCCTCCTGCCACATCGACGGACCGGACAGCGATTCGGCCTGCGCGGTGCCGGAAACGGCGGCGACCGCCTCGTAGAGCGGGTTGTGCTCGCCGGTATTGCCTTTCGCCTTGTCGACGGTTTCCGATCGCTCGTTCAACTGCCCCACCGTGGAGGCCGCGACCGACATCGACGGTGATTGCGTGGCCGCGGTCGTACCGGCCGAGCTCTCGGCGCTACCGGTCGGATGCTTGGCGCACGCGGCGACGAGCAGGCCGAGCCCCAGGACCCAGGCGAGACGAATGGGGCGGATCATCAGCGCAACCCCTTCACGTAGTCGGCCACGTCACGCATCTGGTCGGGCGTCAGGCGCTTCGCAATCGTCCGCATGATCTCGTTCGGATCGGTCGCCCGCGCGCCGCTCGCGTAATTCTGCAGCTGCGTGATCACGTAGGTCGCATGCTGCCCGCGCAGCGCCGGGATCTTGCCGGGCTCGTTGCCGGCGCCGGTCGGGCCGTGGCAGCCCATGCAAGCGGGGATCTGATGGGCCGCGTCGCCTCCCCGGTACAGTGCTTCGCCGGCCTTCCAGTATCGCGGGTCGGCTTGCAGACCGGTATTCGGCAGGCTGTCGAAGTAGGCGCCGAGATCCTCCATGTCCTGCGGTGTCAGTGCGGCGGCGTTCGCCGCCATGATCGGATTCTGCCGCTTGCCACTCTTGAAGCTCTGCAGCTGATAGGTGATGTACCCGGCACCGAGGCCAGCGAGGCTCGGCCACTGCGGATTCACGCTGTTGCCGTTCGCGCCGTGGCAGGCACGGCACACGACGGCTTTGGTGGCGCCCACCTGGGCGTTTCCTGCAGAGAGGGCCGTGCCGCCGGCGACCGCGCCGGCGAGCGCTATTCCGATGATCAACAACCGCTTCATGATGCGCTCTTCCCCGTGCTAGACCGAACCGATCGAGGCCATAAATTGTACACTACGCTCAACCATTTACGTCCAATCTCCGACCATGCCGACCTACGCGAACGTGAAATTCCTGACAAGTGCGGCGGCTGCCGGCCAGTTCGTCGCCGACGCCGGACGGGAGGTCGCGTTCGCCGGACGTTCGAACGCGGGCAAGTCGACCGCGATCAATGCGGTGACGGGCCGATCGCGGCTTGCGCGCGTGAGCCGGACACCGGGCCGGACGCAGTTGATCAATTTTTTCGAGGTCCGGCCCGATCGCCGTCTCGTCGATCTGCCGGGATACGGCTTCGCCAAGGTGCCGGAGGCCGTGCGCGATCGCTGGCAGGCGTTGATGCGGGATTATTTCGAGTGCCGGGAGTCCCTGGTCGGCCTGATGTTGATCGTCGACGCGCGCCGCGGTCTCGGCGAGCTCGATCGTACGATGCTCGACTGGGCGCTCGGGCGTGGTCGTCGCGCGCACGTGCTGCTCAGCAAGGCCGACAAGCTCGGTCGTCAGGAGGCGGTCCGGGTGTTGCGTGCGACGCAGGCCGAATGTGCCGGAACCGGTGTCGGGGCGCAGTTGTTCTCCGCGCACGAGCGACAGGGCATCGACGTCGCCCAGGACGTGCTCGCGCACTGGCTCGAAGGCGATCGAGAAGGGACGTAGAAAAAAAAGCCCCGATGGTCGCGGTTACGCAGCCACCGGGGCAGACCAACCCGGCATGGGGATGACAAACCGGGTCTACCCGCTCAGGGAGAGGAGCGGGGAGCGATTGTGTCGCTCGCAGGATTAGAGGGGGCTGCCGCCAGAAAGTTCCGGGCGATTCGGTGCAGCCCCCGTCGATTACGCAACCCGATGAAAAATGGATGATTTCAACGCCCCGGTCGGCGGCGGCGCCGGGTTCCTTCCCGCGCTGCCGGGAAGCGCTTTCACGCGGCGGCCCTCAGTGCGCTTCGTCCCAGTTGGCACCGCGCCCCACGTCGACCTTGAGCGGGACCCGCAGCGATCCGCCGGCGCGCGCCATGCGCTCGCGCAGTTCCGCCGCGACGGTGTCGGCCGAGTCCGTGGCGACTTCGAGCACGAGTTCGTCGTGGACTTGCATGATCAGGCGCGCATCGATGCGGTCGCGGCGGATCCAGGCGTCGATGTCGATCATCGCGCGCTTGATCACGTCGGCCGCGGTCCCCTGCATCGGCGCATTGATCGCGCTGCGCTCGGCGTATTGCCGCTGGGAAGGATTGCCCGAGCGGATGTCGGGCAGGTAGAGGCGTCGACCGAACACGGTCTCCACGTAACCGCGATCGCGCGCGAGGCTGCGCGTCTCGTCCATGTAGCGCTTCACGCCCGGATAACGCTCGAAGTATCGATCGACGTAGGCTTGCGCGTCCGCACGGCCGATGCCGAGCTGGCGTGACAGGCCGAACGCCGACATGCCGTAGATCAATCCGAAATTGATCGCCTTGGCCGATCGGCGCTGCTCGGCGGAGACGGCGTCCTCGGTCACGCCGAGGACCTCGGCGGCGGTCGCGCGATGCACGTCCCGGTCCTCCGCGAACGCGCGCAGCAGAGCCGCATCGCCCGACAGGTGCGCCATTATTCTCAATTCGATCTGCGAGTAGTCCGCGGCGATCAGCACGTAGCCCTCCGGCGCGACGAAGGCGCGACGGATGCGGCGGCCCTCGGGCGTCCGGATCGGGATGTTCTGCAGGTTCGGATCTGACGAGGACAGCCGCCCGGTCGCCGCGACCGCCTGGTGATAGGAGGTGTGAATCCGTCCGGTCGACGGCTCGATCTGCTCCGGCAGCGTGTCGGTGTACGTCGACTTGAGTTTCGCGAGGCCGCGGTACTCGAGGATCAGTCGCGGCAGTTCGTGCTCGAGCGCGAGTTCCTCGAGCACGTCCTCCGCGGTCGAGGGCTGGCCGGTCGGCGTCCGGCGCATCGGCGGGATCGCGAGCCGGCCGAACAGGATCTCCTGGAGCTGCTTCGGCGACTCGAGGTTGAACGGCGTACCGGCTGCGCGATGCGCCGCTTGCTGCACTTCGCGCATGCGCTCCGCGAGCTCGCCGCTCTGGGTCCGCAATCGGTCGCGATCGATCAGCACGCCCGTGCGCTCCATCCGATAGAGCACCTCGACGAGCGGCTGCTCGATCGTCTCGTAGAGCGAACGCAGCGCGGGCAGCTCCTCGATTCGCGGCCACAGCTCGTGGTGCAGTCGCAGGGTCACGTCGGCGTCTTCGGCCGCGTACTCGGCGGCGCGCTCGACGTCGACCTGATTGAATTTGAGTTGCTTCGCGCCCTTGCCGGCGACGTCTTCGAAGTGGATCGTGCGGATCCCGAGGTATTTCGCCGCGACCGAATCCATGTCGTGCCGGCTCGCGGTGCTGTTGAGCACGTACGACTCGAGCATGGTGTCGTAGCGCTGCCCCGCGAGCGCGATTCCGTGGTTCGCGAGCACATGGGTGTCGTATTTGAGGTGGTGCCCGAGCTTCGGCCGCGCGGGATCCTCGAGCCAGGATCGCAGTGCCTCGAGGACCGCGGCCCGGTCGAGCTGGTCAGGAGCTCCCGGATAATCGTGCGCGAGGGGTACGTACGCGGCCTCGCCCGGGGTCACGGCGAAGGACAGTCCGACGATCCGGGCCCGCAGGTAATTCAGATCGTCGGTTTCGGTATCGAAGGACGCCAGCGGCGCTGCCGCGAGCTTCGCAAGCCACGCATCCAGCACCGCCCGGTCGGTCACGGTCGCGTAGCGTCGCGGGTCGCTTGCGCCGAGCGCCGGCGTCGCCGCGATCGCGACCTGGGCCGGAGCCGCCGCCCCGTCCGCTTCGTCGAGCGATTTCAGCAACAACCGGAATTCGAGCCTCGCGTACAGTGCCCGCAGCGTGTCGACGTCCGGCGGCTTCGCTCTGAGCGTTTCCGGGCCCGCTTCGATCGGCACGTCCGTCGCGATCGTCGCGAGTCGCCGCGACAATTCGAGCTTCTCGAGCTCCGCGCGCAGGTTGTCACCGACCTTGCCGGTGATCTCGGCGGCGTGTTCGACGATCGCGTCGAGCGATCCGTATTGCGCCAGCCATTTCGCGGCCGTCTTCGGGCCGACACCGCAGACCCCGGGAATGTTGTCGGACGCATCGCCGACCAGCGCGAGGTAGTCGACCATCTGTTCCGGCAGTACGTCGAACTTCGCCTTCACGCCTTCCGGATCGAGCCGGGTGCCGCTCATCGTGTTCACGAGCTCGATACCCGGGCCGACGAGCTGCGCCATGTCCTTGTCGCCGGTGGAGATCGACACCACGAGGCCGCCGGCGACCGCGCGCCTCGCGAGCGTCCCGATCACGTCGTCGGCTTCGACCCCGGGCACCCGCAGCAGCGGCAGGCCCATCGCCTCGACGACGTCGAGGAGCGGCTGCACCTGCGAGCGCAACGCATCGGGCATCGGTGGCCGGTGCGCCTTGTATTGCTCGAACAGTTCATCGCGAAAGGTGCGGCCGGGGGCGTCGAAGACCACCGCGATCCGGTCCGGTCTCTCGTCCTTGATCAGCTTGTTCAGCATGTTCACGACGCCGAGCACCGCGCCGGTCGGCTCGCCGCGCGAGTTGGTGAGCGGCGGCAGTGCATGGAACGCTCGATAGAGATACGAGGATCCGTCGACGAGCACGAGCTTCGGCGCGTTCACGGGCGGACCTGCATCCCGCGGCGGCCTCAAGGCTCGCGCGCGACGCTCGCCGCGGATGGCGCCGGGGCCGTGGCGGCCGGCGCGGGGGTCACGACCGCGGGATGCGATCGGCGACCCGGGAGCACGAGCGGGCCGCGCTGTCCGCAGGCGGTCACCAGGACGGCCGCCGCCGCCACCACGCAGAGGATTCTCATCGTCTCAGTATAGCCCGCACCGCCGTCGCGGCGGGCTCGAGTGCCCCGTGCCGTGAGCCTAGCGTTCTTCGCGCAACTCCGCTGCGATCCGCCGGTACGCCTCGCGAAACGGAATCCCCTCGGTGACGACCAGGGCGTTGGCTCGGGCAGCGGCGTCGATCGTCGGGTCCAGCCGGATCCTCTCCGGGTGGAACCGGACGCCGGCGAGCGCGCTCGGCAGGATCTCGAGCGTCTGCGCGCAGGAGTCGATCGCGCGGAACAACGGGGGCTTGATCAGTTGCAGGTCGCGGTGATATCCGGAACCGAGCTTCTCGGTGATCCGCAACACCTCGTCGAGCGCCGCGGGGGCGACCGCGCCGCGTCCCCGAACGAGTTCGAACACGTCGGGATTGCGCTTCTGCGGCATGATCGAGGAGCCGGTCGTGAATTCCTCGGGCAGGCTCACGAATCCGAACTCCTGCGTGTAGAACAGCAACAGGTCCGCCGCGAGGCGGCCGAGGTCCTGCGTCAGCAAGGTGATCTCGAAGAGCAGGTGCGCCTCAGCCTTGCCCCTCGACAGCTGTACCGCCGTCACCGGCGTATGGACCTCGTCGAAACCGAGGCGGCGGCGCGTCGCCTCCCGATCGATCGGCAGGTTCGGCGTGCCGTAACCGGCCGCCGAGCCGAGCGGGTTCTTCCCCGCCCGGCGCGCGGCGTCCCGCAGGCCTTGCGCATCGTCGCGAATCTCGGCCGCGAAGCCTTCCGCCCACAGGCCGACGGTGCTCGGCATCGCCTGCTGCATGTGCGTGTAGCCGGGCAGGCGCACCGTGCCCTGGCGCTCGGCGAGTTGCGACAGGGCTTCCGCGACCGCGAGGGCGCCGTTGCGCAGGCCGTCGGACGCATCGCGCAGGTAGAGCCGCAGCGCCGCGAGCACCTGGTCGTTGCGAGACCGGCCCGCGTGGATCCGGCCGCCGGTCGCACCGATCCGTGCGGTCAGGCGGCTCTCGATCGCCGTCTGGCAATCCTCCTCCTCGAGCGCGACGCGCCATTCACCGCGCGCGTGTCCGGCCCCGATCTCGAGCAAGGCTTCGCGGATCGCCGCCAAATCCGGCGCGGCGAGCAGCCCCTGCGCCGCGAGCATCTCCGCGTGTGCGATCGACGCCTCGATGTCGTAGCGCACCAGGCGATCGTCGAGTGCGTGATCGTCGCCCGCGGTGTAAGCGAGCACCTTCGCGTCGAGCGGCTTTCCCTTGTCCCAGAGCCGACTCATGGGTGGTGGGCTGCGCTCTGCTGCTCGGCGGGCGTCAGCGCGTTCAGGTCGGCCACGACGAGCGTGCCGGTCCCCTCGTTCGTGAACACCTCGGCGAGCAGGCTGTCGGGTGTCTTGTAGGAGATCACGTGCACCCGACGCACGCCGCCGCGGATCGCGTTCTCGATCGCGGCCGCTTTCGGCAGCATTCCGTCGGCGAGGCTGCCCTGACCGTGAAGACGCTGCAAGCCCTTGAGGTCGGTATACGAAACCAGCGATCTCGGATCGTCCCGGCGCTCGAGGATCCCGGGTGCGCCGGTGCACAGCAGGAGCTTCTCGGCGGCGAGTCCGGCGCCGACCGCCGCGGCGACGGTATCGGCGTTGACGTTGAGGAGTGTGCCTTGGTCGTCCGCGGACAGCGGACTCACGACCGGCATCAGGCCGTCGTCGAGGATCTTCACGAGCGCCGCCGTGTTGACCACGTCGATGTCGCCGACGAAGCCGTAGTCGACCGTGTCGCCGCCGCCGTCCGGCGAGCGGACCGGCGGCCGCTTGTGAGCGCGAATCAGGCCCGCGTCGACGCCGCTCAACCCGATCGCCTCGATGGAGAGCTCGCGGCAGATCGCGAGGATCCGGGTGTTGATCAATCCGTTCAGCACCATCGCGGTCGCGTCGATCGACCTCTGGTCGGTCACGCGCCGCCCGCCGATCATGCGCGTCTCTATGCCCAGCGCCGATTGAATGCTGTCGAGTTGCGGCCCGCCGCCGTGCACGAGCACCGTGCGGATGCCGACCTGGTGGAGAATCGCCACCTGCTCGATCAACGCGCGCGTCGACTCCCGGTCGCTGAAGACGGCGCCTCCCGCCTTGATCACGAATACCTTGCCCTTGTACATGCGGATGTACGGTGCCGCGCTCTTCAGTGCGCGGACGGCGATGGACGGATCCGGTCGACTGCTGATCATGATGGTTCGGAACTCCAGGGGGGGCGCCGCGATCGCTCAGGCGAGCATGCGGTGCAGCACGGCCATCTGCACCACGAGACGGTTGAAAGCTTCGCGCTTGACGACCGCGCGCGGTCCGTCGAGCACCTCGTCGGCCACGGCGACGTTGCGTCGCACCGGCAAGCAGTGCATCAGCTTCGCGTCCGGGGCCGCGCCATCGAACCAGCGCTCGCGCACGCACCAGTGCCCGAGCTCGGCGCGCAATCGCGAATCGGCTTCGACGTCGCCGTAATAGGTCGTCGTGCCCCACTCCTTCGCGTAGAGCACGTGGGCGCCGGCGAGCGCGGCGGTCCGGTCGTCGGTCTCGGTGACCGTGCCACCGGCGGCCGCGGCGGCGCGCCGCGCCTTTTCCATGATCGCCGGCGGCAGCGCGAAGCCTGGCGGGCGCAGCACCACGACCTCCATCCCGCGCATCGCCGCCATGTGCAGCGTCGCCGCGGGAACCGCGAGCGGGAGCGGGCGCGGATGGTAAACCCAGCTGAGAACGAACTTCCCGCGGTTCGGCACGCCGGTCTCGTCGAGCGTTCGCCAGTCGGCGAGCGCCTGGCACGGGTGATTGACCGCCGACTCGAGGTTCACGAGCGGTTTGTCGCAGAGCGCGTCGATCGTGCGGAACAGCGACTCGCCGAGGTCGAGGTCGAGGTTGCGACCTTCCGCGAACGCCCGCACGCCGAGCGCATCGCAGTAGGACGCGAGCACGGGGATCGCCTCCCGGATGTGCTCGGCTGCACCGCCGTTCATCACCGCGTTCAGCCGCGTCTCGAGCTGCCAGGTTCCCTGGCCCGGCGTGATCACGAACGAGCTGCCACCGAGACGGGCCATGCCCGCCTGGAACGACGCGAGCGTTCGGAGGCTCGGATTGAAGAACAGCAGGCCGAGGTTCCTGCCGGCGAGCGCGCGTGGCTGCGGCACGTCCTGCAAGGACTGCGCGAGCGCGAGCAGATCGAGGATCTCCTCCCGGGTGAAGTCGGCGAGGTCGAGGAAGCGCTTCATGGGCTGATCTGCGCGAGCGCCTCACACAGCCGATCGACGTGTCCTTCGGTCAGGATGTACGCCGGCAGGAGCCGCAGCACGTGCGGATCGCCGCTCGTGCCGGTGAGGATCTGCTTGTCGATCAACGCGGTCTGGACCTCCTTCGCCGGCCGGCTGGTCCTCAAGCCGAGCAGGAAGCCCTGGCCCTGGACGCCGGTGACCGGGCCGACGTGGCAGTGGGCACGCAGGTACGCCGACACCGTGCGCACGTTCGCGAGGAGCGATTCCGACTCGATCGCGTCGATCACCGCCTCGGCCACCGCGCAGGCCATCGGGCCGCCGCCGAACGTCGTTCCCATGTCGTCGGTCTGGACCTGCCGCGCGACTCGCGGTGACATCAGCAGCGCCGCGACCGGAAAGCCGTTGCCGAGCGCCTTGGCCGCCGTCAGCATGTCCGGCGTGACGCCGTGATGATTCGCGGCGAACGGACTTCCGGTGCGTCCCATGCCGCATTGCACCTCGTCGAAGATCAGCAGGGCGCCGGTCTCGTCGCAGCGCCGTCGCAGGGCGTCGAGCATGGGCTTGCCGAGGTCGTAGGCGCCGCCGACCCCTTGAACCGGTTCGACGATCACCGCCGCGGTGTCCCGGTCGACGATCGCATCGATCGCGGCCGGCTCGGTGCGGGGCGCGAACGCGACGTCGAACGGGCGCCGCGGGAACGCATACCACTTCTCGATCGCGCCCCAGGTCACCGCGCCGGCGGCCGCGGTCCGGCCGTGCCAGCCCTGCTCGAGCGCGACCGCCTTGGTGCGGCCGGTGATCTTGAATGCCATCCGCAGCGCATTCTCGTTCGCTTCGGCGCCGCTATTGACCCAGAACACCGTGTCGAGGCCCAGGCCGGCGAATTTCACGAGCTTCGCGGCCGCCCGCTCGCGAATCGCGATTGGCAACGCGTTCGTCTGGAACGCGATCTGCCGTGCCTGGCGTTCGAGCGCGGCGAGCCAACGCGGATGACCGTAGCCCAGGCCGGCGACCGCGTGCCCTCCATAGAAGTCGAGGAACTTGCGTCCATCGCGCGCATGGATCCACACCCCGTCGCCGCGCACGACGTCGATCGGATACTGGGCGAATACGCGCGCCAGATGGCTCGTGGAGGTTTCGGTCGCAGAATTCGGGGCAATCGCCATCGGTCGGCCTCAAGTCCAGCCGGGTGCGGAGGCCGTGAGTCCGGCGGCCTCCTCGAACCCGAACAGTCGGTTCATCCATTGCATCGCGCCGCCGGCGGCTCCTTTCGTCAGATTGTCGAGCACCGACATCACCGCGACCGTCGCGCCATCGGCGGCGACGCCGAGATGTGCGTAGTTGCTCGCGACGACGTCCTTGATGCGCGGCGGGCCGTTCACGACCTGCACGAACGGCTGGTCGGCGTAGTACGCCGCGATCGCGTCGCGCACGCTCGCGCCACTGCTCGGTCGGCGCAGCCGCGCCTGCACCGTCACGTGGATCCCGCGCGCGAACGGCCCCGAGTGCGGGACGAAGTGCAATTCCGCCGGGACACCGGTCGCGGCTTCGGCGCACGCCAGGATCTCCGGCACGTGGCGGTGGGTGAGCGGGTTGTACGCGTACAGATCAGCGTGACGGCGCGGGTGGTGCGTTCCGTCGACCGGTTTGCGCCCGGATCCGGTGCTGCCGGTGACGCCGCTCGCGAACAGGACCGGCTCGACCAGATCAGCGGCGAGCAGCGGCACGATCGCGAGCAAGGTCGCGGACGCGAAGCAGCCGGGATGGGCGACGTGCGGCGTCGGGGCGGAACGAAGATGCTCGGGCAGCGCGCAGCTGAACTCGGCGATGCGGGCCGGCGCGGCGTGCGAGTGGCCATAGACGGCGCCATACGCGGCGGCGCTTCGATAGCGGAAGTCCGCCGAGATGTCGACGCAGTGGATCCGCGTGCCGGCCGCCTCCGCCGCCGAGAGCAGCCGGTCGATCGTCGCCGCCGCGGCGCCGTGCGGAGCCGCGGAGAACAGCGCGGCCGAGGCCGCGGCGCGGATCGCCGCATCGAGCTCCTCGATCCCGGAGAACCGCCGATCACCGTAGGCGCCCTGCAGGTGGGGGAACGCGTCGCCGATCGGCGTGCCCGCGTGACTCTCCGACAGGATGGCGCCGAGCTCGAACCGTGGGTGCCCGGCGATCAGCCGCAGCAGCTCGCCGGCGACGTAGCCCGTGCCGCCGAGCACGTAGGCCGGGGTTCGCGCGCTCATTCGGCGGCGGCCCGCGTCTCGGCGAGCCGCGGGATCCGCAGATGGGCGAGGAGGTGGTCGCCGAGCGCGCCCGGATCGCTGATCGCGTTGAACGCGGCGACGCCCATCCGATCGCGAATGATCTGTACGCCCACCTGGTTGTCGGTCGCGGGGCCCGTCACGACGCAGGGCTCGATCGCGAAGTGCTCGCGCAGCAGCTTCACGCCGCCCCACGCGGCGACCGGGTCGTTCGCGGACAGTGCGACCGCGGTCAGCGCCCGTTTGATCGCCGCGTCCTGCAGGATCGCCTCGACGCCGTACGCGCCGAGCAGGCCGTCGCCGAGTTCGAACACGATCGCGTCCGGAGCGCCCGAGGCCATTTCGGTCAACATCGTGCGAGTCAGCGCCGGTCCGTTCTTCTCCGTCGTCGTGACGACGCCGAGATCGGTGAAGATCATCGTGCGCCGGGCGCCCGCGTCCTCGAACGCGAGGATGTCCCGGCGCAGCGAAACGCCGGTCGCCTTGAACGCGTCCACGACGAGGCCTCGATGCCGCATCCGGGCGATGATCGCCGCGGCGGCCGCGGTCTTGCCGGCCTCCATGCAGGTGCCCGCGAGCGCGACGACCGGGATGCCGCGCGCATCGAGTGGCGCAGCGGGGTCGAGGCGCTGATAGCCCGCCTTCGCCGGGATCCCGATCCGCTCACCGAGGTAGGGGAAGGTCAGCACGGCACCGAGCACCCGGCAGTCGAACGGCTTGCCCTTGTCCGGCATCGCCGAGTCGCAAATGCCGAGCACGCCGCCGATGTTGAGCATCTGGATCACGTCCCCCGGCTTCAGGCTCGGCGGGATGTGGCCGGAATACCCGAACAGCGCTCGCCGGTGGCCGAGCGCGCCGACGACGACGTCGCCGCGCGACACCTTGGCCATCCGGCCGCTCGTCAGCTCGAGCGTGTTGTAGGTCGACTTGTCGTTCAAGATCTCGACGACGACGAGGTTGCCTTCCTCGCAGACGATCTCCGGGGAGATACGCACTTCGTGCGACAGGCCGCAGGCCTGGGTGACCGACGCGAGCTTGTCGACGAGCACGGTGCGCATGCCGCTCATCGCCCATCGCCTCCGGCCCGCTTGTAGAAGATCCCGGGCAGCGCGAGGATCTTCGAATAGCCGAGCGCGTCGGCCGGCGTCCACTCGCCCGCCGCTTCGCCGTAGACCCCCTTTGAGGCGGCCATCAACGAGAATCCGGACGCGACGCCCTCGACGAACGCCGCGCCGGGGCGCAGCAGCACGGTGACCTCGCCGGTCACGCGCGTCTGCGAGGAGGCGAGCAGGGCCTCGATGTCGCGGCACGCGGGGTCGAGGTGCTGACCCTCGTGGACCATGTCGCCGTAGGGTTGCGCGAGCATTTCCTTGATCCGGGCCTGCTTCGCGGTCAACACCAGTTTTTCGAGTTCGCGATGGGCGGTCAGGAGTACCTCGGCCGCTGGCGCCTCGAACGCGACCCGGCCCTTCGTTCCGATCACGGTGTCGCCGAGGTGGATCCCCCGGCCGATCCCGTACGGACCGGCGAGGGTCTCGAGACGCTCGATCACGGCGACCGGCGTCAGCCGCTCGTGGTCCAGCGAGATCGGCACGCCGCGCTCGAAGCCGATCACGTGGCGCGCGCTCGCACGCGGCGCCGTGAACGCGTCCTTCGACAGCACCCAGGCCGATTCCGGAATGGCGCCCGTCGAGGTCAGCGTCTCCTTGCCGCCGATCGTCACGCCCCAGAGCCCTCGATTCACCGAGTACGCGGCGCCGAACGGCGGAATCGGCAACCGGCGCTCCTCGAGGTACTTGAGCTGCTCGGGCCGCTTGAACGCGCGGTCGCGAACCGGCGCGATGATCTCCAGGTCCGGCGCGAGGGTGCGCAGCGCGACCTCGAAGCGAACCTGATCGTTGCCGGCGGCCGTGCACCCGTGCGCGACCATCCGCGTGTTCATCGAGACCGCGAGTTGCGCGATGGTCTGCGCCTGCAGCACGCGCTCGGCGCCGACGCACAGCGGATAGAGCTGCCCGCGTCGAACGTTTCCCATGATCAGGTACTTCAGCACCTGATCGAAGTAGTCGGCGCGAGCGTCGATCAGCCGGTGATCGATCGCACCGAGCGCCTGGGCGCGGTCCGCGAGCCGGCGGGCCGCCTCCGCGTCGATTCCGCCGGTGTCGACGGTGACCGTGATCACCGGCCGGGCGTAGGTCTCGGTGAGCCAGGGCACCAGGAACGAGGTGTCGAGGCCGCCGGAAAATGCGAGAAGGATGGGCTCGGTGCCCGCCGAGGCGTTGCGTGTCATGGGTTTCTCTACAGGCCGAAGATCGCGAGGAGGCGTTCGCCGAGACGACGCTGCTCGCGCGCGCCGCGGGTGGCGATGAATATCGTGTCGTCGCCGGAGAGGGTGCCGACGACTTCCGGCCACGCGGCCGCGTCGATCGCGACCGCGACGCTCTGCGCCGTGCCGATCTTGGTCTTCAGCACGGTGAGGTTCGCACCCGCGGTGACCCGCGAGGTCACGAATGCACGCAGCGTCGAGAAATCGCCGACCGAGCGGGCCGCCTCGTCGGTGAGCACGTAGCGACGGCCGAGCTTCGCGACGCCGAGTTCGCGCAGGTCACGGCTCACGCTCGACTGGGTCGCACGGTGTCCGCGCTTGCGCAGCACCTCGACGAGTTCGGACTGGCGCTCGATCGTTCGCTCCCGCAGGATCTTCGCGAGCAGACTGCGTCGCGTCGACGCGTCGGTCGAGTCGTTCATCGGGCGGAGCATGGCGTCGGTGTATGCATAAATTCGCATGCATGCTGCATAAAAATGCATTCGCTGTCAAACGCAGCCCTGCGGCAACGCGGATCCCGCGGCAGCGCGCATCCCGCGGTACGGCGCGATCGATCCGGCCGCGAGCGGCCTCAAGGGTGCAGTGGGTGGGCGAGTACGGCGAGCAGCAGGAGTCGCAACAGCAGCAGCGCGAGCAGCACGAGGACCTGGCCGAGGACCCAGATGCCGAACGCACGGCCGATCGGCAGGCGCTCCGCCTCGCTCAGGCCCATCACCTGCAGCAACAGGCCCCACCCGACCAGGATTCCGTGGGCGACGATCTGCAGTCGCAGCAGCAGCAGCACGAAGGGTTCGAGGCCGGCCCGCGGAGTCGCGAAGAACACCGCGCGTCCGGCCAGCGCGGCGGTCAGCAGCCACAGCAGCAGGGAGGCGAGCATCGGTACGCCGCTGTAGGCGAGCACGTGCACGATCTGGGAGCGCGTGGCGGTTCCGCCGACGCGTCGGCCGAGCCGCAAGTAGACCGAGGCCATCAGGAACATCCCGAGGAGCCCCGCGATCGGGCCCGCGACCAGCGCACGACCCAGGATGGTCGCGACCCCCGCGCTCGCCCCGACCGATTGCACGCGACTCAGCACGAGCCAGTTGAGCACGCCCTGCACCGCACCGAGCAGGTAGTCGGCGGGTCCGATCGGCGTCGACGCCAGCTCGCGGGCGACACGGCGGGGACGCAGCCACACGTCGTGCAGCGGGCGAACGATTTCGGGGGCGTTGTCTTCGGCCATCGGCGCTCGTCCAGTCGGCAGCGCGCAGCGTACGGGATCCCCGGGCGCAACTCCAGCGATCGCTCACGGCACCCGGTGCCTTCCCGATCGTGGTCGGCGCGGTCTGGCCCGGGCGGCTCGCCGCGGCGGTCTAGGGCCGCGGGAGCAGCGCGGCGGTCGACACCAGGACACCGTCGGCGTCGCAGTAGACGAACGCGCCGGGCCGGAACTCGACGCCGCCGAATTCGACCGGAACGTCCCGGCGCCCGGCGCCCTCCTTCGCGCTCTTCTTCGGCGTCGTCCCGAGACAGAACACGCCGATCGGCAGCGCATCGATCTCGGCGCAATCGCGTATCGCCCCGTTCAGCACGATGCCCGCCCAGCCGCTCGCCAGGAGGCTCGCGGCGATCTGATCGCCGATCAGCGCCCGCCGCGTCGAGCCCCCGCCGTCGACGACCATCACCCGCCCGCCGCCACGCTCCTGCAGGGCGGCCTTCAGCAGCGCGTTGTCCTCGAAGCAGCGCACGGTCGCGATCGGTCCCCAGAAGGACCTCACCCCGCCGAATCGGCGCCAGGGCAAGTCGCAGAGGTGCACGTGGTCATCGTGTTGGTCGACGAGATCGGCGGTCTTCATCTTCGATCCTCCGGAGGTAAGCGGTGCCTTGCACAGGCCGGTCGCGAGCCCTATTTACCACCATCGCGAGGGACGCCGGACCAGATGACAAGCGGTACGCTCCGGGGCTACTCTGCGACGCGTACCGTGGCTCAGCTCGTGTTGCATCGACCCGCGAGGAGACGTTTGACCATGGCCAAGAAGGCGAAGTCGAAGAAGAAGGGCAAGAGCGTCGCGACGCGTGCGAAGAAAACCGTACGGCGGACGACGCGCAAGGCGGCGAGGAAGGCGACGAAAAAGGTCGCTCGCAAGGTCGCTCGCAAGGTTGCCCGCAAGGTTGCCCGCAAGGTCGCGCGCAAGGTCGCGAAGACGGCGGCGCGTCCTGCGGCGAAGAAGCCGGCCCGACACGTCGCGAAGAAGAACGTCGCGAAACGCCGGAGCGCGAGCGTCCGACGCCCGGCGGCACCGGTCGCGAGTTCGGCGCCTGCGGTCGAGCCGGTCGCCGTGTCCGTTCCCGCCGTCGCGTCGACCGAACCGGCGCCGTTGGCGGGCCCCGCCGGATTCGCGGTGAGCTGACCCATGCGCGATGGCGCCCGCGCGGCGGGCGCCATCGCGGCAAGAGCCATCGCGGCGCGCCGGCTCAGCGGATCGACAGCCGCGCATCCCAGGCGGTCTTGGCGATCAGGGCGGCGACCACCACCACGAACGCGATGCGCACGAAGCGGCTGCCGTGCCGCAACGCGGTGTGAGCGCCGATGACGCTGCCCACGACGTTGCATCCGCCGATCGCGAGCGCAAGGCCCCACTCGATCCGGCGGTGGGAGCCGAAATACAGCAGCGCGCCGGCGTTGGTCGCGACGTTCACCCAGCGGGCACTGGCGGCCGCATTCAGGAAGTCGAACCCGTACACCCGGACGAACAGCAGCATCAGGAAATTGCCGGTCCCGGGTCCGAAGAAGCCATCGTACGCCGCGATCGACGCGACTGCGGCCAATGCGGTCGCGCGCTGGACGCGCGACAGCGCGCGCGGTGCATGGTGAGCGCCGAGATCGCGCCGGGCGAGCACGTAGATCAGCAGCGCCGCGAGGATCATCGGCACCAGCGCGCGGAATGCGGCCGGCGAGAGCACGGTCGCGAGGCTCGCGCCGAGCAGGCTGCAGGGCAGCGCGATCGCGATCGCGGGTAGCACCGTCGCCCAATCGATGCGCACCGCGCGCGCGTAGCGCACGGCTGCGGTCGTGGTGCCGAGGACCCCCGCGAGCTTGTTGGTGCCGAGCAGGGTCGCCGGCGCCTCGGCCGGATACGCCGTGAGCAGTGCCGGCAGCTGGATCAGACCGCCGCCGCCGGCCATCGAATCGACGAAGCCCGCGCCGGCTGCCGCGACCGCGACGAACAGCAGGCTCGGCAGATCACCCGGCGCGAACGGTGTCAGAACCGTGCCCCCGGGGTCACCCGCAGGGAGCGGCCATCGGCGGCGTCGAACCATTGCTCGATCAGGCTGAACGAGATCGACTGGCGGGGCGGCAGCCGGACGCGCCCGGACGCGATCTCGTCGCGACTGAACCAGCGCGCGTCCTCGAGCTCCTGATCGGTGCGCCGGATCTCACGGGTCGCGGCGCGCGCGGTGAACCCGAGCATCAGCGAGGCCGGGAACGGCCAGGGCTGCGATGCAAAATACTCGGCTCGCTCGATCTCGACGCCGGTCTCCTCGCGCACTTCGCGCGCGACCGCGTCCTCCAGGGCCTCGCCGGGTTCGACGAAGCCCGCGATCGTCGAGTAGCGTTCGGCCGGCCAGCTCGCCTGCCGGCCGAGCAGCGCGCGTTCGCCGTCGTCGACCAACACGATGATCGCCGGATCGATCCGCGGGAACTGTTCGGCTCCACAGGCCGCGCCGGTGCAGGCGAGCACGTGGCCGCCACGCACCGGCCGGGTCGGCGACCCGCACACCCCGCAAAACCGATGCCGTCGCCGCCAGCCGACCATCGCGCGCGCGTAGCCGAGCAGGCCGGCATCGGCCGCCGGGAGTCGACCGGCGATCGTGCGCAGGTCCTCGAAGCGGGCGCCGGGGATCGTCGGGAGGGTGTCGGTCGGGGCGATCTCCAGCGCGAAGCACGGCCGATCGGCGAACCGGCCGAGCAGGGTCAGCGCGTCGGCACGGCGAGCCGCCGCCGGCAGGCGCGCGAGCTCGACCAGCGCGGCGCGCGGGGCGTCGGTGTCGACGTCGCGCACGAGGCTCCGCGTTTCGCAGACCAGGGTCGCGCAGCTGCCCGCCTCGGCGATCGCCGCGTCGAACCCGGCCGGATCCTGGCGAAGGTGCGCGGCGCGATCGAGGTAGGGTCCCGAGAACGTGATTCGGCGCGCCATCGCCCTGAATTCTATCAGCCCTGCCCGGCGCCCTGGCTCGGCGATCCCCGGCAATTCGCGCACGGCGCGTCCCGGCCCGCGAGAACGTCGCGCAGCCGCAATCCGCCACAGCGCTCGCAGCGGGCGAGCGCGATCTCGGTATGCCGGGCGAGCGCCCAGAGCAGGAACCACGCGTGCTCGAACGAGATCCGCGCCGGCTCGTGCAGATCGACGTACGCTTCGTACGCACGGCACAACAACACGCCCGACTCGACGGTGCCGATCCGGTAATGCGACTCGACCCCCGCGGGCGTCGTGCCGAGGAGCCCGATCAGGATATACAGACTCGCGAGCTGTGCGGCCTGGAAGTGCAGTTCGGGATTGCGAAAGAAGAAGGCCGTCTGGCGCGGCGATTTGCCGCGATGCCGCGGCAGGTCGATCCGATCGCGTTCCTCGACGTAGCTGCGATAGAGCTTGCGGATCCGGTCGTCGCTGAGCCCGGTCCACAGTCGGATCGTGCAGGTCCGGGCTTCGTGGCGGATCAGGCGCATCGCCAGATCGAAGCGCAGCCGATCCCGGGTATAACGGTCGTCGGAAACCCTCATGGCACCCTCCAAAAGCGTCGGAAACGCCTATTTTTACCGCATCAAAAAATTTGACAAAAATTAATCACAAAGTTAGCGTGTTGACCAGGGGGTATCGCGGCGCGATTCGCCGCGTGTTCGTCGGGAAATGCGCGCGAGCGCGCTGCGCGACGTCCCGAGGGGGCAGCGATGCAGGATCCGAACGTCGACACCTGGACTCGCGAGACGCCGATCACCGGCGAGATCGGCCGGACGTTGCGCGAGCTGAACCGCGGTTTCCTCGACCTCGACGGGATTGCCGCCCCGGGGCTCGTCGCGCTCCCGGCCGCCCGCAAGGCCTCGATCGCCGACTGCCCGTACGCGCTGTTCGATCTGCGTTTCGACGAGGACGCCTACTGGCGAACGCGTCTCGAGATCGCGATGCCGGATCGTGTCGCGGAATCCCCGGCCGGGCCTCCTCAGGTCGTCGCGTTCGTGCGCCTCGCGCTGATCTATGCGTGGCACCTCGCAACCAGCGCCAACCTGCAGGCACGATTGCTGTTCGGGATGAGTGCGCGCACCGCCCGGGCGTTCGCGGACGAGACGGTCGTGCGCCTCACGCAGATCGCGGATGCCGAGGCGGTGCACCTCGCGCCGCGATGGCCACGCTGCTCGGCGTTCTGGGACGGACTCGCCGAGGCGGCCGAGGCCGCCGACCGGGCGCGCCTGCGCCGAATCCAGCTCTACGGTCTGCAACTCGCGGTCGCGAAGCGCCTGCGCTAGCCATTCCCACGGGCGGTCGTTGCGGAGCGCACCCCGCGCAGTTAATCTTCGCGCCTCTATGCGCGCGCTCGTGCTCCGTCAGCTCACCAAGACCTACCGAAACGGCATCAAGGCCTTGAAGGGCATCGACCTGGAGGTCGACCGCGGGGACTTCTTCGCGCTGCTCGGGCCGAACGGGGCTGGCAAGACGACCGCGATCGGGATCGTCACGTCGCTCGTGACCAAGACCGGCGGCGTGGTCGAGGTCTTCGGCCACGACATCGATCGCGAACTCGAGGTCGCGAAGTCCTGCATCGGCGTCGTCCCCCAGGAGATCAATTTCAATCAGTTCGAGACCGCCTTCACGATCGTCGTGAACCAGGCGGGCTTCTACGGCATCACGCGTCGCGTCGCGAAGCAGCGGGCCGAGGTCTACCTCAAGCAGCTTCAGCTCTGGGACCGGCGCCATTCGATCGCGCGCTCGCTGTCCGGCGGCATGAAACGCCGACTGATGATCGCGAGGGCGCTGATGCACCAGCCGGAGCTGCTGATCCTCGACGAGCCGACCGCCGGCGTCGACATCGAGGTGCGTCGGTCGATGTGGGAATTCCTGCGCATGATCAACGGCGAGGGCACGACGATCATCCTGACCACGCATTATCTCGAGGAAGCGGAGAATCTGTGCCGGAACGTCGCGATCATCGACGGCGGCCGCATCATCGAGCGCGACAGCATGGCCAACGTGCTGCGCAAGCTGCAGACGGAGACCTTCGTGTTGAACCTGCGCGATGCGCGCACCGCCGCGCCGCGGCTCGACGGATTTCGCGCGTCGCTCGCGGATGCGCATACCCTCGAGGTCGAGGTCTCGCGTGGACAGAGCTTGAACCAGGTCTTCGCGCAGCTCAGCGCGCAGGGCGTCGAGATCGACAGCATGCGCAACAAGGTCAACCGCCTCGAGGAATTGTTCGTGCGTCTGGTCGACTCCCGCGGCCGGGGCGGCGCGGGCGCGGCGGTCGCATGAGCGCCACGCCGCGGCGCGCCGGCGCGCGATGGACCGGCTTCCAGACGATCCTGATCCGCGAGTTCGGCCGGATCGTGCGCATCTGGGGACAGACGCTGCTGCCTCCCGCGGTCACCTCGACGCTGTACTTCGTGATCTTCGGGAGCCTGATCGGGCGCCGCGTCGGACAGGTCGGCGGCCACGACTACATGCAGTTCATCGCCCCGGGACTGATCATGATGACGGTGATCCAGAATTCCTACGGCAACGTCGTCTCCTCGTTCTTCGGTGCGAAGTTCGGCAAGCACCTCGAGGAACTCCTGGTCGCTCCGTTGCCGAATTGGCTGATCGTTCTCGGCTACGCGCTCGGCGGCGTGACCCGCGGGTTCATGGTCGGGACCGTCGTCACGATCGTGTCGCTGTTCTTCACCCGCCTCGGCC
The DNA here is from genome assembly GCA_028870355.1 of Gammaproteobacteria bacterium. Classification (GTDB taxonomy): domain Bacteria; phylum Pseudomonadota; class Gammaproteobacteria; order Steroidobacterales; family Steroidobacteraceae; genus Bog-1198. The sequence goes on from JAGWPU010000002.1 coordinate 44,437, forward strand.
TCCTGCACCCGGCGATGATCGTCTCCGCCGCGTTCCTCACGAGCTTCGTGTTCGCCCTCGGCGGATTCATCAATGCGATGCTCGCAAAGAACTTCGATCAGATCTCGTGGTTTCCGACGTTCATCCTGACGCCGCTGACCTACCTCGGCGGCGTGTTCTACTCGATCCAGATGCTGCCCCGGTGGGCACTCGACGCGTCGCACGCGAATCCGATCCTGTACATGGTGAGCGCATTCCGGTACGGTTTCCTCGGCACGGCCGACGTCGATCTGCGGCTGGCCTATGCGATCATGGTCATGGCCGCCGTCGGCATGTTCTCGCTGGCCGTCGTGCTGATGCAGCGAGGCGTCGGCATTCGCGACTGACCTCGGGTTGCCTGATGGGGGCGCCGCACCGGTCGAGGACCGGTGCCGCCGAGGCCTGGGTACTACACTGGAGGCGCAGGATGAGCGAGGAGAAGCAGCAGAAATTCACCGCGAAGGTCCGCCGCGGCCTCGTCTGGGTGCATCGGATCGCCGAGGCGGAGCTCGCGAGGAAAAAGGCCGAATCGACCGGCGCGCGGATTTCCGGGTTCACCGCGAGCGAACTGCAGGACGTCGAGGCGGCGTTGACCTGGATCGAGCAGAACAAGGAATCGGGACCACCGGAATCGACCTGAGCCCGCGTGACGGGGCGGCCGAGGGAGGCGTGCCGATGACGCGAGGACGCGGATGCGCAAGCGAGCGCTGATCGTCGACGACTCGAAATCGGCTCGCGTGGTGTTGAGCCGGATGCTCGAGAAGTACGGCATCGAGGTGGACATGGCCGAGTCCGCCGAACAGGCGATCCAGTACCTCGAGCATCAGCGGCCGGACGCGATCTTCATGGATCACCTGATGCCCGGCATGGACGGGCTGCAGGCCGTGAAAGTGATCAAGGAGGATCCGCGCAACGCGACGATCCCGATCATGATGTACACCTCGCAGGAAGGCGAGCTCTACGTCGGTCAGGCCCGCGCGCTCGGCGCGTTCGGCGTGTTGCCGAAACAGGTTCGGCCGGTCGACGTGTCGAAGGTGCTGTACGAACTGCACTTGTTGCCGGACCGGCGCGACTCCGAGAGTTCGGCGCTTGCACCGGTCGACATCGAGGCGCCGGCCGCGGCGAAGCCGCCGGTGCCACCCGCCGGTGCCGACTCGACCAAGCGCCTCGAGACGGCGATTCGTGAACAGTCGGCGGACCTGCGCCGATTCGTCGTCGCGAGTCTCGACAGCTTCGCAGCGCGGATCGTCGGCGACGTCCGCGACCAGGCGACGAAGTCGCCGATCGAGCCCCTGCCCCCGCCGCCCCCGCCGCCGCGACCGCCCTGGCCGTGGATCGCCGCGACCGCGAGCGCAGTGCTCGCCGTGATCGCTTTCGGGGTGCTGTGGATGGGGGTGCGCGACCGTCTCGCGGCCGCGCAGGCCGAGATCGCGACGCTCTCGGCGACCGCGACTCGTCTCGACCGCGCGCGCGCCGATCTCGATCAGGCCGCCGCGCGGCTCACGGCCGCGCTCGCGAACGCGCCGGCGGGTGGTGCGGCCACGCCGTCCCCGGTCGCCTCGCCGGACACCGCCCCAGGCACGCCCGCCCCGACCGCGGCGAACGGCGGCGACGCGGGCGCCCGCGTCGTGACGGTGCCGTACGGCGAAGTGCCGCTCGACCGCGGCCGGCTCGACGCGATGCGCGGCTTGCTGTCGCAGCTCGAGGCCCAGGGCTTTCACGGCGTCGTCAAGGTGACGAGCTACCCGGGGCTCTTCTGCCTCACGGGCAATCCGACCGACGGCTACGTACCCGCGAAGCCGACGCTTCCTGCGGCGCAGTGCGACGCGATCGGCAATCCGTTCGAGGAATCGCTCTCCGGACAACAGCGACAGTCGCTCGCGTTCGGCAACCTGATCGCCGGCGCGCGGGAGCGTTCCGGCGGGGCGATCGCGGTCGCGATTCAGGATGGCTCCAGCGCGCAGGTCGCGTTGCCCTATCCGGCCCGCACGTCGACGCTGACCGCGGGCGAATGGAACAAGGCCGCGGCGGCGAACAACCGGGTCGAGTTCACCATCGAGCCCGGCACAGCCCAATGACCCTCGATCATTCCTTCCTCGTGAGAACGCCGATGCAACCAAGACCCTGGATCGCCGCTGGCCTGTGCCTCGTGACGCTCGCTCTCGCGGGCTGCCACCGCGAGCAGAGCGACTGGGAAAGGGCGCGTGCCGCGAACACCGTCCAGGCATACCAGCAGTATCTCGCGAAGTATCCGAGCGGCTCGTTCGCGACCCAGGCCGAGGCCCACCTCGCACAGGTCGAGGAGAATCAGGATTGGCAGAAGGCGAGCGCCACCAATACGCCGGAGGGCTATCAGGCGTTCCTGAGGCAGCATCCGCAAGGCCAGTGGGCCGAGGAAGCGCGGATCCGGATCGAGAACTTCGCGCTCGCGTCGCCTCCGAACGCGCCGCCGCCGAGCGCAGGGGCCTCCGCGGCGCCCGCGACCGTCGCCGGCGCTGCGCCGACCGCCGC
>JAGWPU010000118.1 GCA_028870355.1 Gammaproteobacteria bacterium
CCGTGGATCACGAGCTGCTCGCTGCGGTTCGAGAGCCGGTTCATCTGCACGGCGGCGTTCACGATCGCGACCAGGAGCGGTGCGGCGACGATCGTGAAGCCGACGAACATGAGCCCGCTCAAGGACTTGGGCCAGGGGACGCGCATCGCCCCATTCTAGCAGCGGGACTCGCGCCGCGTAGAATCGGCGGATGCGCACCGAGACGCCCTATGCGAACCTCTCGCCCGACCTCGTGCTCGCGGCGGTCGAGGCGGCCGGCTTCCCCGCCGACGGCCGGGTGCTCGCGCTCAACAGCTACGAGAACCGCGTGTACCAGATCGGGATCGAGGACGCCGAGCCCCTGGTCGCGAAGTTCTACCGTCCGGGGCGCTGGAGCGATGCGGCGATCCTCGAGGAGCATGCGTTCGCGCGCGAGCTCGCGGCGCTCGAGATCCCGGTGATCGCGCCGCTCGCGAGCGACGGGGTGACCCTGCACGCGCACGCCGGGTACCGGTACGCGCTGTTTCCTCGCCGCGGCGGGCGCTGGCCGGAGCTCGGCACCGCGGACGATCGCCAGTGGCTCGGGCGATTCCTCGGCCGGATCCATCAGGCGGGCCGTGCGGCGGCCTTTGGGCACCGGCCGCGGCTCGAGGTCGGCGTGCTCGGTCGCCAGGCACGGGATTTCCTGCTGCGCGGGCGCTGGGTTCCCGACTACCTCGCCCCGAAGTACGAGCAGCTCACCGAGACGCTGCTCGAGGCGGTCGAGGCGCGCGCGGCCGGCTGGCACGGCGCCCGCGTGCTGCGGATCCACGGCGACTGCCACCGCGGGAACGTGTTGTGGACCGATGCCGGCCCCCATTTCGTCGACCTCGACGATTGCACGACGGGTCCCGCGGTGCAGGATCTGTGGATGCTCGTCGCCGGGGACGCGGGCGAGATGCAGGTGGCGCTCGCGGACCTCCTCGAGGGCTACGAGCAGTTCCTGCCGTTCGACCGGCGCGAGCTGGCATTGATCGAGCCCCTGCGGGCATTGCGGATGATCCATTACGGGGCCTGGATCGCGCGGCGCTGGGCGGACCCGGCGTTCCCGCGGGCATTCCCGTGGTTCGCCGAGCCCCGGTACTGGGAGGATCACTACCGCTCGCTCGAGGAACAACTCGCCGCGGTGGAGGCGCCGCCGCTCGAGTTGTGATCGCGGCGGGTTTCGGTATTCTTGGGAGCCATGCGAAGGCTTCGGTCGCTCGCGCTCGGCGCGGGGTTCATGGTGCTCGCGGCCTGTCACCGCGGGCCGCAGGCCGCCTCCGCCGCGCGTTCCTCGCAGGCCGCGCACCCCGCGACCCGCGCGCACCGGCCGGTGGTGAACGACCTCGCCGGATTCGTCGAGGCGCCGGGCATCGGCAAGAACCGGCTCGCGCTGCGGCTCGAGTTCTCCCTCGAGACCCGCCCGGTCGCCGGCGCGCCCGTCGTGATCGATCTGGCGCTGATCCCGTCGGCCCCGGTGGGCGCGGGGACCCTCACGGTGGTCGCCGACCCCGCGTTCTCGGTCAGCCCCGCCGACCGCGCGCGCGCGCTGCCCGCGCTCGGCACCGGGTCCGCCTACCGCACCCGCGTGGTCGTGACCCCGATCGCGCCCGGCGTGCAGACGCTCGATCTCGACCTCGCGCTCACCGATCCGGCGGGCACGACCCAGGGCCGGGTTGCGCTGCCCTTGATCGTCGGCGGGGCCGCCGCGGCCGCGAGCACCCCGGCGAGCGTTCCGCCGGCCTCGAGCGCGGCACCCTGAACCGCGCCGCCCACGGGCGGCCGGCGGCCGGAAAGCGACCGCGGTCCCCTGCACGACCGGATTTGAGTTATGATGGGCGGCTTCCCCCGCAGGACCCAAGCAGCCCACCGTGACCGAGAAACTCCGCAACATCGCGATCATCGCCCACGTCGACCATGGCAAGACCACGCTCGTCGACCAATTGCTGCGCCAGTCCGGAACGCTCGACGCGCGCAAGGACGTCGAGGAGCGGGTGATGGACTCGAACGCGCTCGAGAAGGAGCGCGGGATCACGATCCTCGCGAAGAACACCGCGATCGTCTGGAACGGCTACCGGATCAACATCGTCGACACCCCGGGTCACGCGGACTTCGGCGGCGAGGTCGAACGGGTGCTCGCGATGGTCGACGGCGTGCTCCTCCTGGTCGATGCGGTCGACGGGCCGATGCCGCAGACGCGGTTCGTGACCCAGAAGGCGTTCGCGCACGGGCTGCGCCCGATCGTCGTGATCAACAAGATCGACCGTGAGGAAGCCCGCCCCGGCTGGGTGCTCGACCAGACCTTCGACCTGTTCGATCGGCTCGGTGCGACCGATGCCCAGCTCGACTTCCCGGTCGTGTACGCCTCGGCGCTGCGCGGTTTCGCGGGACTCGATCCGCAGGTGCGCGGCGGCGACATGCGCGCGCTGTTCGAGACGATCGTCGCGCATTGTCCGCCGCCCGCGGTCGACGTGACCGGACCGCTGCAGCTGCAGGTCGCGCTCCTGGATTATTCGAGCTACGTCGGCGCGATCGGGATCGGCCGGATCCAGCGCGGGACGCTGCGTCGCGGGATGGCGGTCACGGTGGTCGGCCGCGATGGTCGCGAGCGCAGCGAACGCATCGCGCAGATCCAGGGTTTCCACGGGCTCACCCGCGTCGAGGTCGACAGCGCGACCGCGGGCGACATCGTCGCGGTCGCCGGGATCCCGGAGCCGAAGGTCTCCGAGACGATCTGCGATCCGGCCTGCGTCGAGGCGCTGCCGGCGCTCACGGTCGACGAGCCGACGATCAGCATGACCTTCGAGGTCAACACCTCGCCCTTCCTCGGCCGCGAGGGCCGGTTCGTGACCAGCCGCCAGATCCGCGAGCGGCTGGACCGGGAGGCGATCCACAACGTCGCGCTGCGGGTCGAGCCGACCGCCGATCCCGACAAGTTCATCGTGTACGGTCGCGGCGAGCTGCACCTCGGGGTGCTGATCGAGAACATGCGCCGCGAAGGCTACGAGCTCGCGGTGTCGCGGCCGCGGGTCGTGGTGCGCGAGATCGACGGGGTCGCGCAGGAGCCCTACGAGCAGGTCGCGGTCGACGTCGAGGCGAGCGTCCAGGGCGACGTGATGACCGCGCTCGGCGGGCGCGGCGGGGCGTTGCTCGACATGCAGCCGGACGGGCGCGGCCGCGTGCGCCTCGACTATCGCGTGCCGTCCCGGGGGCTGATCGGCTTCCAGACGGAGTTTCGGACGATGACCCGCGGTACCGGGCTCCTGTACCACGTGTTCGAGCGGTACGGGCCGCTGGTGCAGCGCGCGCTCGGCCAGCGCCCGCAGGGCGTGCTGGTCGCGAACGGGCAGGGCACCGCGCTCGCGTATTCGCTGTTTGCGCTGCAGGAGCGGGGACGCTTGTGCATCGCCCCGGGCGAGGAGGTCTACGAGGGCATGATCATCGGACTCCACAGCCGCGAGAACGACCTCGTCGTGAATCCGCTGAAGGGCAAGAAGCTCACCAACATCCGTGCGGCGGGCAAGGACGAGAACGTGGTGCTCACGCCGCCGATCCGGTTCACGCTCGAGCAGGCGATGGAGTTCATCGACGACGACGAGCTGATCGAGATCACGCCCCGCTCGATTCGCCTGCGCAAGCGGTATTTGCGCGAAGTCGACCGCCGCCGCACCCGAAACGAGAATCAGATCACGCCCGCTACCGGCGAGATGACGCAAATTTCCGGGTAACGGAGACGGCCGGGATGCCGTCGATCGCCCCCGGGAGCGCGAACGAGTGGCACGTGACACCGCCAGAGTCCTGCGTCTGCAAGGAACGCTGCCGTCGGGGACGGGGCTCAATCCCCTGCTCGAACGCCAGCTGAGCGAGGCGCGCTCGCGCGGCGGTGAACTCGATCTCGACGCGCTGCTTCGCAGCGTGAGCCAGCAGTACGACCGCGTCACGCAGGAGCGACGCGGGATCGTCCGCTCGATGCAGATCATGTCGGACGAGGCGCACGCGCTCACGCGGGAGATCCGCGAGGAGACCGCCTCCCATCTGCAGGCGATCCTCGACAACGTCAAGGATGCGATCCTCACCGTCGACGCCGACGGCCACATCGAGAGCTGCAATCCGACCGGCGAGCGGATCTTCGGGTACTCGCAGGCGGAGATCCTCGGCCGTTCGCTCGACTTCCTGCTGCCCGACATCGCCGAGCGCGGCGCGCGCACCTGCCTCGAGTCCTGGGCGACGCGGATCGACGATACCCACATCGATCTGGCGGCGCAGTCGGTCTGGGGCCAGTCGAAGGACGGGACCAAGGTTGCGGTCGAGGTCGCGGTCAGCAAGGCGGCGCTCGCGCGCCGCGACGGCTACATCGTGTGCATCCGCGACATCAGCGAGCGGCAGGCCGCCGAGCAGATGATCCGCGACAGCGAGCTGCGCTACCGTGTGCTGGTCGAGCACGCGCCCGAGGCGATCGTGCTGTTCGACGTCGACGCCGGCCACTTCGTCGACGTGAACGACAACGCGTGCCGCTTCTTCAAGATGACCCGCGCCGAGCTCCTCGCGTGCGGGCCGGCGCGGATCAGTCCGCCGACGCAGATGGACGGCACTCCGTCGTTCGGCGTCGTGCGCGGTCACGTCGACGCGGCGCTCGCGGGCGGGACGCCGGTGTTCGAGTGGACGCACTGTGATGCCGAGGGGCGCGCGATCCCCTGCGAGGTGCGTTTCGTGCGCCTGCCGAGCTCGCGCCGCCGGTTGCTGCGCGCGAGCATCACCGACATCACCGAGCGCAAGCGGGCCGAGGCGATCGCCGCGGGCGAGCACCGGGTGTTCGAGAAGATCGCCGCGAACGCGCCGCTGGAAGCGGTGTTCGAGGCGATCGGCGATCTGATCGAGTGCGCGCTGCCGGCGAGCCGCTGTGCGCTCAACCGGCTCGATCCGGTGGCCGGGGTGCTGCGCTTCGCGGTCGTGCCGCGCTTGCCGCGAGAGTTCGTGGTCGCGATGGACGGCGTGCCCGCGATGCCGGGCTACGGCAGCTGCGCGGCGGCCGCGGCCCGCGCCGAGGCGGTGATCGCCGCCGACATCGCCGCGGATCCGCTGTGGGAGCGCCGTCGCGAGATCGCGGTGAGCGGCGGCCTGCGCGCCTGCTGGTCGCTGCCGATCCTCGTGTCCGACGAGCGCGCGGTCGGCACCTGCGCGGTGTACCGGAGCGAGCCCGGTGCGCCATCGGCCCGCGATGCGGAACTCCTCGCGCGGATCGCGCAGATCGCCGGGATCGCGATCGAGCGGCGTGCCGCGGAGGACGCGCTGCGCGACAGTGAGGCGAAGTTCCGCGGGCTCTTCGACAACGTGATCGAGGGCGTGTACCGGTCGACCCCGGACGGCCGGATCCTCGCGGTGAACCGCGCGCTGGTGAAGATGCTGGGTTACGACTCGGCCGAGGAGGTCTGCGCGCTGCCGGTGTCGGCGCTCTACTGGCACCCGGGCGATCGGGAGACCTGGGTCCGGCAGATGGAGAACGACGGCGAACTGCGCAACGTCGAATTCACGCTGCGCCGCAAGGACGGCCGCATGCTGATCGTCGCCGACAACGCGCGGGCGACGCGCGATGCGCAGGGCCGGGTGATCGGCTTCGAGGGCACGATCACCGACATCACCGAGCGCAAGCGCGCCGAGACCGCGGTGTTCCAGGCGAAGGAGCGCGCGCAGGTGACGCTGCAGTCGATCGGCGACGCGGTGATCACCACCGACTCGACCGGGCGGATCGACTACATGAACCCGGTCGCCGAGAGCCTCACCGGCTGGGAGAGCCGCGAGGCCCAAGGCCGGCTGATCGGCGAGGTGCTCACCGTCGTCGACGAGGCGACGCACGAGGCGACCGAGTGTCCGGTGATGTGCTGTCTGCGCGAGGGCCGGGTGCTCGGCCTCGCCGACCACACCGTGCTCGTGAACCGGCTGAACCGCGAGATCGCGATCCAGGACTCGGCCGCGCCGATCCGCAATCGCGACGGCGAGACGGTCGGCGCGGTGCTCGTGTTCCACGATGCGAGCAAGGAGCGGCGGCTGCACCGTGCGCTCCACTATCAGGCGAGCCACGACGCGCTCACCGGGCTCATCAATCGCAGAGAATTCGAGAACCGTCTCGCGGCGGCGGTCGAGGCCGTGCGCAAGGATCCGAGCGTGGGGCGCGCGCTCCTGTACCTCGACCTCGATCAGTTCAAGCTGGTGAACGACACCTGCGGACACCCGGCGGGGGATCAGCTCTTGAAGCAGGTCACCGGCGTGCTGCAGACCCGGGTGCGCACCGGCGACACGCTCGGGCGGCTCGGCGGCGACGAGTTCGGGATCCTGCTGCAGGACTGCGCGCTCGATCAGGCGATTCGCGTCGCCGAGACCCTGCGCCAGGCGATCCGCGACTTCCGGTTCGTGTGGCAGGACGGGACGTTCGGGATCGGCGTGAGCATCGGGATCGTCGAGATCACCCCGGAGATGCCGACGATCGCGAGCGTGCTGAGCGCCGCTGACGTTGCGTGCTACTCGGCGAAGGAAGCCGGTCGCAATCGCGTCGAGCTGTACACCGCGGACAACGTGCCGGAGCGGCATCGCGAGATGCACTGGGTCTCGCGGCTCACCCGGGCCTGCGAGGAGAGCCGCTTCGAGCTCGCGTTCCAGCCGATCGTGCCGACCAGCCCGGATGGTACCGAGCGCGCGCACTTCGAGCTGCTCCTGCGGCTGCGCGACGAGCCGGACCGGTTCGTGTCGCCGGCCGAGTTCATCCCGGCGGCCGAGCGCTACAGCCTCATGCCGACGATCGACCGCTGGGTCGTGCGAACCGCGCTCGAGCGGGTCGTGCACCGCGGGGCATCGAGCGTCGCGCCGTACACGACCGCGGTGAATCTGTCCGGGAATTCCCTGAACGACGAACGTTTCCTCGAGGACCTGATCGCGCTGCTCGGGGCGATGGACCTCGCGCCGGGGGCGCTGTGCTTCGAGATCACCGAGACCGCGGCGATCTCGAACCTCGGCAACGTCGTGCATTTCATGCGCGAGCTGAGGTCGCGCGGCTGTCACTTCGCGCTCGACGACTTCGGCAGCGGGCTGTCCTCGTTCCTGTACCTGAAGACGCTCCCCGTCGATTACCTGAAGATCGACGGGCAATTCATCGAGAACGTGACCCGCGACCCGATCGATCGCAGCATGGTCGAGGCGATCAGCCAGGTCGGCCGCGCGATGGGGATCCGCACGATCGCCGAGCGGGTCGAGTCGCCCGAGGTGTTCGCCGCGCTCGCGAGGTTGGGGATCGGCTTCGCGCAGGGCTTCCACGTCGCCGCGCCACGTTCGATCGCCGAATTTCCCTACGCCGCCGTTCGCTGACGCGCGGACGGTGCGCTCCGCGTGAGTCCGCGCGCCCCGGCGCGGGGCGCTCGCGCACCGCTAGGGGTTGATCGCTAGCGATCTGCGCGTCTGCCCTGACGCGTGCCGACGAATCTCGCCGTCGGTCCACGGGTTTCCCCTGCTGTCGGACGCCGTGCCATCCGCCAATACTGGCCGCGTGGTGAAGATGACTCATTTATTTCATGGAGGAAGCGTCATGCACGCATGGACTAGCCGCAGGGGAAGAGGGGTGATCCTGAGCAGTATCGCGGCACTGCTCGTCTCGGCAGCCTTGCCGGCCGCGGCGGCGACGTTCTACGTCGACAGCACCGCGGACGCGCCGGATGCCAATACCGCCGACGGCATCTGTGCGGACAGTCAGGGGCGCTGCACGCTGCGGGCGGCCGTGATGCAGGCGAATGCGACCGGCGGAGCCAACACGATCGACCTGAGCCTGATCAACGATCCGACCAATCCGATCATCCTGTCGATCCCGGGGGTGGACGAGACCGTGTCGGGCAGCCCCGGCCAGGGGTACGTCGTGACCTCGGGGCAGGACGCGAGCAAGGGCGATCTCAACATCACCTCGAGCGTGACCATCGTCGGCGCGGGCTCGGACAAGACGATCATCGAATGGGATCCATCCGTGAAGAGCGCGCCCGACAACGGTGACCGCGTGTTTCACGTCGAGGCGGGGTCGAGCAGCATCGACGTGAGCATCTCCGGGGTCACGATCGAGAACGGCGTGACGGGCCCACCGGTGGTCCTGCAGACGCTCTCGGACGGCACGTATTACCAGTTCGAGCGCTGGGGCGGCGGCATCGCGATCGGCCCGTCGGCCGCGGTCACGCTGATCGATCCGTCGGTGAGCGGCAGCGAGAGCGGCAGCGGCAGCGACGAGGGTGGCGGCGGCTCCGGCGGCAGCGAGGAGGGTGAATCCTCGGCGGTCGTGAACAGCGTGGTGATGAGCGACGTGCGCGTGCTCGACAACCAGAGCGGCGCGGCCGGCGGCGGCATCTCGAACGCGGCGCCGCTCACGCTGAATGGCGTGCTGGTGAGCGGCAACGTGGCGGCGACCAACGGCGGCGGCATCTACAACGATGCGCAGCTGACGGTCAACGACTCCACGATCGGCACCATGACCGGATTCGCGAATCCGAATACGGCCGAGGGCGGCGGCGGCTTGTTCGACACCGGGATGCACACGACGGCGATCAACGCGAGTTCGATCGTCGGCAACACCGCGACCGGTGGTGGCGGCATTTCCGCGCGCTCGCTGGTCACCTTGAACATCACCAACACCACGATCGCGAAGAACGCGTCGACCGACGTCGGCGGCGGGATCACGACGAACGGGCCGGTGAACCTCAAGAACGACACGATCGCGGACAACACCTCGGCGAACGACTCGACCGGCGGTGGTGCGGGCCTCAACGGTTTCGGCTCGGCGGTGTACAGCTACGTGAACACCGCGTTCCAGCACAACGTCGTGAGCGCATCGAGCGCGTCGGCGAACTGCGGGTGCAGCGGACCGTCCTGCAAGGCCGGCACCCTCGTCTCGCTCGGGCACAACATCGCCGACGACACGAGCTGTGCGTTGTCCGCGGCGGGCGACATCCCGAGCACCAATGCCCAGCTACAGGGATTGGCCGGGAACGGCGGACGCACCGAGACGATGGGCTTGCTGATGAACACTCCGGCGGTCGATGCGGGCGACAACGCGAACTGCCCGAATACCGACCAGCGCGGCAACATGCGGCCCGCGGACGGGAACCTGCACGGCAACATGGCCTGTGACATCGGGGCGTACGAGCTGTTCAC
>JAGWPU010000119.1 GCA_028870355.1 Gammaproteobacteria bacterium
CACGACCGCTACTTCCTCGACAACGCCGCCGAGTGGATCCTCGAGCTCGATCGCGGCCACGGCATCCCCTGGCACGGCAACTACTCCTCCTGGCTGGAACAGAAGGAACAGCGTCTGCAGCAGGAGCAGCGCCAGCAGGACGCGCTCGCCAAGACCCTGCAGCGCGAACTGGAGTGGGTGCGGGCGAACCCGAAGGCGCGCCAGGCGAAGTCCAAGGCGCGCCTGCAGCGCTATGAAGAGCTCGCGTCGCAGGAATTCCAGAAGCGCAACGAGACCAACGAGATCTACATCCCGCCCGGCGAGCGGCTCGGCGACCTCGTGATCGAGTGCGAGCACCTGCGCAAGGGCTTCGGCGACCGCCTGCTGATCGACGACCTCGGTTTCAGCCTGCCGCGCGGCGGCATCGTCGGCATCATCGGTCCGAACGGGGCCGGCAAGACCACGCTGTTCCGGATGCTGACCGGCGCGGAGAAACCCGATGCCGGTCAGATCCGGGTCGGCCCGACGGTCAAGCTCGCGTACGTCGACCAGTCGCGCCAGGCGCTGAACGACAAGAACTCCGTGTGGCAGGAGATCTCCGGCGGCCTCGACCTGATCAAGGTCGGCAACTACGAGACCTCCTCGCGCAGCTACGTCGGCCGGTTCAACTTCCGCGGCGTGCAGCAGCAACAGCTGATCGGCGAGCTCTCGGGCGGCGAGCGCAACCGCGTGCACCTCGCGAAGGTGCTGAAGTCCGGCGGCAACGTGCTGCTGCTCGACGAGCCGACCAACGACCTCGACATCGAGACGCTGCGCGCGCTCGAGGAAGCGCTGCTCGCGTTTCCCGGCTGCGCGGTCGTGATCTCCCACGATCGCTGGTTCCTCGACCGGATCGCGACCCACATCCTCGCGTTCGAGGGCGACTCCGAGGTCGTCTGGTTCGAAGGCAATTACCGCGAGTACGAAGAGGACCTGAAGCGGCGCAAGGGCGAGGACGCAGCGCAGCCGCACCGGATCCGCTACAAGCCGCTGGGAGGGTGAACGCGATGATCCACATCGACGCGCTGGACGAGCTTCGGATCGAGCCGCCGGGGCTCGCGCTCGCGTGCCCGCACTGCCAGGCGCACACCCACCTGACGCCGGTCGGCGTCCCGCGGATCGCCGATCTCGTCCGCCGCCAGCCGAAGCACGTCGGCGTGGTGTTCCTGTGCGATGCCTGCGGGGAACCGGTATTCCTCAAATTCCCCGCGCTCGGCTATGCGCCGGACCGGGTCGACCTCGCCGCGAACTTCGTCGAGATCGAGCGCGCGCCGGAAACCTTCCCGCTGTCCTATCTGCCGGCGGAGACGCAGGGCGTCTTCAAGGAAGCGCTCGCCTGCTACACGGCCGGATGCCTCAACGCCTTCGGTGCGATGTGCCGTCGGACCGCGCAGTCGCTGTTCCGCGAGCTCGGCGAGCGCGGCAAGCTCGACCTGTTCGACGAGCTGCAGGAAGCGCGCGAGATCGCGGGCCTCGACGAGGACACGTTCTCGGCCATCCGGGCGGTACTGTTCGGCAGCGACGGCGATCCGTGGCCCCACCAGCCGAACCTGAACGCGAGTCGCGCCGGCGTGCTGCTCGAGGTGATGCGGGACCTCCTGTACCAGACCTTCGTCCGCAAGGCGAAGCTGCGCCAGGCGGTGACCTACCGCCGCTTCGTCGTCCCCTCGACCGCCGAAACCGAGTACTGAGCGCGCCGCGCGCTCAACCGACGAACACGCGCGCGTTGCGGAACAGGCGCATCCAGCCGCCGTCCTCGCCCCACTCGCGCGGCGCCCAGGAGTTCTGCACCGTCCGGTAGACCCGTTCCGGATGCGGCATCAGCGCGGTCACGCGCCCGTCGGCGCTGCACACGCCCGCGAGCCCGCCCGGCGAGCCGTTCGGGTTGAACGGATACCGCTCGGTCGGCGCACCGCGGTGATCGACGTACCGCAGGCTCGCCTCGCCGAGCTCGAGGAGCCGCTCCGTCCCGACGTCCGCAGCGAATTCCGCGCGGCCCTCGCCGTGCGACACCGCGACCGGCAGCACCGAGTCCTGCATCCCCTGGAGCAGGACCGAGCGGCTCGGGGGGATGTGCACCAGCACCAGCCGCGCCTCGTGCTGCTCCGAGCGGTTGCGCACGAATCGTGGCCAGCGTTCGGCGCCCGGCACGAGCTCCTTCAGCGCCGCGAGCATCTGGCAGCCGTTGCAGATCCCGAGCGTGAACGTCGACGGGCGCCGGAAGAACGCCTCGAACTGCGCGCGCGCGCGGTCGTTGAACAGGATCGATTTCGCCCAGCCCTCGCCCGCGCCGAGCACGTCGCCGTACGAGAACCCGCCGCAGGCGACGAGTCCCGCGAAGCGCTCGAGGCCGACCGCACCGCCGAGCACGTCGGTCATGTGCACGTCGTACGCGTCGAACCCCGCGCGCGTGAGCGCCGCGGCCATCTCCGTCTGGCTGTTCACGCCCTGTTCCCGCAGCACCGCGACGCTCGGGCGTCGTCCGGCGCTCACGTACGGCGCGGCGACGTCGTCGGCCGGGTCGAAGCCCAGGCGCGCGCCGAGTCCCGGATCGTCCGCGTCGAGGAGCCGATCGTATTCCTCGCGAGCGCAGGCCGGATGATCCCGCAGCTGCTGCATCCGGAATGACACCTCGCTCCATGCGCGGTGCAGATCGGTGCGCGACGCCTCGAGGAGCGTGCCGCCGCCGGCGCGCACCGCGATCCGGGTGCCCGCGACCGGCCGGGCGATCGCACGCACGCAGCCGCCGAGCCCATGCCGCTCGAACGACGCGAGCGCCTCGGCGACCCGCGCGTCGGCGACCTGCACGATCGCGCCCGGTTCCTCGGCGAAACACGCGGCGACCGCATCGCGCACCTCGCCGAGATCGATCTCGAGGCCGCAGCGCGACGCGAACGCGATTTCCAGCAGCGCGATCAGCGTTCCGCCGTCCGAGCGGTCGTGATACGCGAGCGCAAGGTCCCGGTCCTTCAGCTCGATCATCGCGGCCGCGAACCCCGCGAGCAGCGCCGGGTCGTCGAGGTCGGCCGGCTCCCCGCCGTCGCGCCCGAGGACCTGCGCCCAGCACGAGCCGCCGAGCCGGTCGCGTCCGCGGCCGAGATCGACGAGCAGCAATTGCGACGGTGCGCGCCGGTCGAGGAGCGGCGTCAAGGTGCGCCGCGCGTCGCGCACCGGCGCGAACGCCGACACGATCAGCGAGACCGGCGCGATCACGTGGTGCTCGCCGCCCGCGTCGCGCCACGCGGTGCGCATCGACAGCGAGTCCTTGCCGACCGGGATCGCGATCTGCAGCCGCGCGCACAGGTCGAGCGCGACCGCGCGCACGGTCGCGTACAGGTCCGCATCCTCGCCGGGCTCCCCGCACGCGGCCATCCAGTTCGCCGACAATCGCACGTCCGCGAGCGCGCCGATGTCGGCGGCGAGGATATTGGTGATCGCCTCGGCGACCGCGAGCCGGCCCGACGCCGGCGGATCGAGCACCGCGACCGGCGTGCGCTCGCCGACCGCGAGCGCCTCGCCGCGGTACCCCGCGTAGTCGCTCAGGGTCACGCCGACGTCCGCGACCGGCACCTGCCACGGACCCACCATCTGATCGCGGCTCACGAGTCCGCCGACGTTGCGATCGCCGATCGTGATCAGGAACGACTTGTCGGCGATCGTCGGCAGTTCGAGGAGGCGGCGGAGCGACGCCTCGACCGTGACGCCCGCGGTCGGCAGCGGCTCCTGTCCGCGCGGCGCGCTCGCGACCTCGCGGCGCATCCGCGGCGGCTTGCCGAGCAGCGTGTCGATGTCCATGTCGACCGGCGCGCCGCCCTGCGTCGCGTCCGAGACGATCAACCGGCCGTCGCCGGTGATCTCGCCGACGATCGCGCTCGGGCAGCGCTCGCGCGCGCAGATCGCCTCGAACTCCGCGACCCGCCCCGGCTCGAGCGCGATCACGTAGCGCTCCTGTGCCTCGTTGCACCAGATCTCCATCGGCGAGAGCCCCGGCTCCGCGCTCGGGATCCGCCGCAGCTCGATCCGGCCGCCGCGGTGGCTGTGCGCGATCGCCTCCGGCAATGCGTTCGACAGGCCGCCGGCGCCGACGTCGTGGATCAGCAGGATCGGGTTGCGCTCGCCGAGCGCCCAGCAGCGGTCGATCACTTCCTGCGCGCGCCGCTCGATCTCGGCATTGCCGCGCTGCACGGACGCGAAGTCGAGGTCCGAGTCGCTCTGCCCGCTGCCGAGCGAGGACGCGGCACCGCCGCCGAGACCGATCAGCATCGCCGGTCCGCCGAGCACGACGAGCGGCGCACCCGCCACGACCTCGCGCTTCTCGACGTGCGCGCGGCGCACGTTCCCGAGCCCGCCCGCGAGCATGATCGGCTTGTGGTAGCCGCGCGGCACGATGCGCCCGCCTTCGCGGCACGCACGCTCGAACGTGCGGAAATAGCCGGCGATGTTCGGTCGGCCGAACTCGTTGTTAAACGAAGCGGCACCGATCGGCCCCGCGAGCATGATCTCGAGCGCGGACGCGGTCCGGTCGGGCTTGCCGAGGTCCTCTTCCCACTCACGCCGCAGCCCCGGGATCCGGAGGTTCGAGACCGAGAACCCGCACAGGCCCGCCTTCGGCTTCGCGCCGATCCCGGTCGCCCCCTCGTCGCGGATCTCCCCGCCCGCGCCGGTCGCGGCACCGGGGAACGGCGAGATCGCGGTCGGGTGGTTGTGCGTCTCGACCTTCATCAGGATGTCGATCGGCTCCGCGCAGGCCGCGTAGCGTTGCGTGGCCGGATCCGGGAAGAACCGCGCGCCGGTTGCCCCCTCGATCACCGCCGCGTTGTCGCGATACGCGGACAGCACGCCGCCGGGGCTGCGCCGGTGGGTCTCGCGAATCATCTCGAACAGCGACATCGGCATCTCGGCGCCGTCGATGCGGAACGCCGCGTTGAAGATCTTGTGCCGGCAGTGCTCGGAGTTCGCCTGCGCGAACATCATCAGCTCCGCGTCGGTCGGGTCGCGCCCCGCCGCCGTGAACGCCTGCGCGAGGTAATCGATCTCCTCGTCCGAGAGGGCGAGCCCCCAGTCGCGGTTCGCCGCGGCGAGCGCCGCACGGCCCTCGCGCGCGAGCGGCACGCGGCGCAACGGCCGCGGCGCCTCCTCGCGAAAGAAGCCGGGCGGCAGCGCCGGATCGAGCCACAGCGACTCGGTCATGCGATCGTGCAGCCAGGGTGCGATGCCGGCGAGATCGAACGCGCTCGCCGGCGCGACGACGCGCAAGGTGTAGCGCGTGCCGCGCTCGATCCGGCGCACGGGCTCGAGCCCGCACACCCGCGCGATGTCGGTCGCCTTGCTGGACCAGGGCGACTGCGTCCCGAGCCGCGGCGTCACGAGCACGGTGCACGCGTCGCCCGGCGCCTCGACCGGCGCCTCGGTCGGCGCGCGCGGGCCGTAGCGCAGCAACCGCTCGAGGAGCGCGTGCTCCGCCGGCGCGAGCGCACGCGCCGCATCGACGAAATGCACGAACACCGCCTCGACGTCGAGCACGCGCGCGTCGCGCGCGCGCAGCGCGCCGAGCAGTCGGTCCCGCCGGAACGGCGAGAGCGCCGGGGAGCCCGGGAGCTCGATCACGCGAGTCGTCCGGGCACGCCGGACCCGCCGCGGCCGCGCGCGTTCAGGTCACTTGCGCGCGTTCGAATCCCCGCCCGGCGGGTAGATCGGCATCGGGAATTGCGCGACGTTCGAGCCCTCGAGGACACTGATCTTGCTGACACCTTGCTTCTTGACCTCGTCGATCCGCAGCACCGAATGCATCGGCAGATAGGTGCGCTTTACTTCATGGAATTCGGACTTTATCTTCTCTTCGGTCGGGTCGACGACGACCGTGGAGCGCTCGCCGAAGATCAGCTCCTCGACCTCGATGAAGCCGAACAGGCCGCCGTGGCTCACCTTGCGGGCGTACAACTCGTAGACTTTGCCCTGGTGGATGAACAAAACCTTGAAAATGTGACTCGCGGCCATTTGCCAGACTCCGGACGCTGGTAGCGTTTCGTTATATTATACGAGGACTTACCGCAAAACCCGATGACCAATCGATCGGAGCGAAAATGGCCCTGCGCGTGAGCGTCGTCAGCGAGCACGCGGCCCGGCTCGGCGACCAGGCATCGAAGGTGTTCGGCGTGCACGGCGGCTCGATCGGCCGGGCACGCGACAACGAGTGGATGCTGCCCGATCCGGAGCGCTACCTCTCGGGGAAGCACGTGCGGATCGAATGTCGCGCGGGTCGCTACTACCTCGTCGACACGAGCTCGAACGGCACCTACGTGAACGGCGCCCAGGTGCCGCTCGGCCGGTTCCACGACTATGCGCTGCAGGACGGCGACTACGTCCGGATCGGCGAGTACGAGCTGCGCGTGAGCATCGACCCGTCGAACGACTTTCCGCCGGACGACAGCGCGATCGTCGCGTTCGACGGCGCGAGCGCGCCCGCGTCGGTGCACAAGGCGACCGCCGACGACATCGGCGCCGACCTCGACCTGAGCGAACTGCTCGAGCCGAGCCGCCGTTTCGACGGCGACCTCGCGTCGGTCGCGCGCGACGCGTACGGGCAGCCGATCACGGCCGAACCGCCGCCGCGGCCCGCCGCGCCCGCCGAACCGGTCCCGTGGCACATGATGACGCGTCCGCTCGCCCCGGAGCGCGCGGCGGCGCCGGGACCGCACGCCCCCGCGCTCTACGAGGCGGACTGCGAACCGGGTGTCGCCGCGTTCTGTCGCGGCGCGGGACTCGATCCACGCCGCCTGAACCCGGAATTGCGGGTCGCCGCGATGCAGCTCGCCGGCCAGATCCTGCGCGAAAGCGTGCTCGGCCTGACCGAGCTCGACCAGAGCCGCGCGGAATTCCGTGACCGACTGCAGATCCCGCCGGACGAGGGTCGCGAGGACGCGGTGCGCGGCGGCGAGGGCGTCGAGGACGCGTTGTTCGCGCTGCTGACCACGCTCGCGAAGCGCGGCGGCTCGGTCGAGTCGGTGCGCGAGCGCTTCCGGCGGCTCAAGGCGGAGAACGGCGCGACGCTCGCTGCCCTGCACGCGGCGCTCGAGGAATTCCTCGGCCGATTCGATCCGCGCGAGCTCGAGGAGCGCTTCGAGCGCGACGGCAAGCGCGGCGTGTTCACGACGCAGAACAAGGCACGGTACTGGGAGCTGTACCGGGATCTGTACACCGGGCTCTCCCAGCGCGCGGTGGACGGGCTCCCGCACTGGTTCGCGGACGCGTTCGCGAAATCGTATGCGGATGCCCTCGGCCGATTGCTGCCGCGGCGCGGCGCCTTCGGCGAGGCGACCGGAACGGATTGATCCATCGAGCCGCCGACGCGGGGGAGCGGTCCGCGATGCGACTGCTGATCGTCGAGGACGACGACATCGTCGCCGATGCCGTGGCGCGCGGCCTCGCGGGCGACCATTGGAGCGCCGTGCGTGCGGCGAGCGCGGAGGCAGCGCTCGCCGCGCTCGCCGCCGAAGAGTTCGATCTCGCGATCGTCGACGTCGGCCTGCCCGGGATCGACGGACTGTCGCTGGTGCGGCGGCTGCGCGGCACCGGCCGCACGCTGCCGACGCTCGTGCTGACCGCGCGCTGCACGCTCGCCGACCGCGTGAAGGCGCTCGATCTCGGCGCCGACGACTTCCTCAGCAAGCCCTTCGAGCCGGCCGAGCTCGCGGCGCGCTGCCGCGCGCTGCTGCGCCGGACGCACGGCGCGCTCGGCCAGACGATCCGGATGCGCCGGATGACCGTCGACCTCGCGGGCCGCCGCCTGCGGATCGACGACGGCGACGTCGACCTGACCGCGCGCGAATGGCTCGTGCTCGAATGCCTCGTGAGGCGGATCGGCCTGATCGTCTCGAAGGACCGGCTGCTGCAGGCGCTCTCCGGACCCGACCAGGACGCCTCGGCGAACGCGGTCGAGCTGCAGGTCTCGCGCTTGCGCGCGAAGCTCGGGGACGCGGCGACGATCCGCGCGCTGCGCGGGCTCGGCTACCGGCTCGAGGAGACCGATCCGTCGTGAACGCCTCGATCGGCCGGCGGCTCGTGTTCTGGCTCGCGGTGCCGCTCACCGTGCTCGCGCTGTGCGGCGCGCTCGTGCGCTACTGGGGCACCGTCGTGCCACGGGTCGCGAGCGTCGATGCGCGCCTGCGCCGCCAGGCCGAGACCCTGATCCGGGGTCTGCGGATCGAACGCGGACGCGTGGTCGTCGATGCGCCGGCCGATGCGATCGCGTTCGCGGTCCGCGGGACCGACGGGCGCCTGATCGCGGGCGACGCAGCGCTCCCCGCGATCGCACTGTCGAGCGCCGCGGAGGCGGTGTTCTCGACCGCGCGGGTCGGACGACGCGACCTCAGGGTGCTCACCTATCGGGCGCACACCGAGCACGGCACGCTGCTGGTGTCCGTCGCGGACGAACTCGGCACCACCGGCCCCGCGGCGCGGTTCGGCTTCATGGGCGGTCTGCTGTGGGACTTCCTGCAGCTCGATCTCACGCTCGCGCTGGTGTGGATCGGGATCCGGCTCGGGCTGCGGCCGATCCGCCGGCTGCGCGAGGAGCTCGAGCTGCGCTCGGCGTCCGACCTGCGGCCGATCCCCGCGGACGACGTCCCGCAGGAGCTCGCGCCGCTCACGACGACGTTGAACCGGCTGTTCGCGATGCTGCGAGAATCGATCCAGTCGCAGCGCCGTTTCATCGCGAACACCGCCCATCAGCTGCGTACGCCGATCACGGGTATGGTCGCCCAGCTCGACCTCCTGGTCGCGGAACCGGCCGCGCAGCCGATCCTCGGTCGCCTGCAGACGCTGCAGCAGGGGATCCGGCAGCTCGCGCACGCGTCGAACCAACTCCTGACGCTCGCGCGCGCGGATCCGGCGGTGAACGTCGCGCCGCGACGCGAACCCGTGGATCTCGCCGCGCTCGCGGGCGACGTGGTCGCCCGTCACGTCGACCGGGCGCTGCAGGCCGGGATCGATCTCGGCGCCGAGCTCGCCCAGGCGCGAATCCACGGCGATGCCTCGCTCCTCGAGGACCTGCTCGACAATCTCGTCGACAACGCGCTGAAGTACACGCCGCGCGGCGGCCGGGTGACCGTGAGCACGGGTCGCGAGACCGAGCGCCCGTTCGTCGCGGTGGAGGACGACGGACCCGGAATCCCGCAGAGCGAGCGGCGGCGCGTCCGGCAACGCCATTACCGCGTGCCGAACGCACCCGGTCCCGGGAGCGGGCTCGGGCTCGCGATCGTCGAGGAGGTCGCGAACCGCCACGACGCCGAGTTGTCGATCGACGCGGGCGCGGGCGGCCGGGGCACGCGGGTCACGGTCCGCTTCCCGCCGAACTGAGAACCGTGTCACGATCCCAGGCGGCGGCCCGGTGCCGACAGCTTCGAGACAGTTTCGCGTCCTAGCATGCCATCATGAATCCGATCCGTGGCTTCACCTTGTTCGAGCTGATGATCGTGATCCTGCTCGTCGGGATCCTCGCCGCGATCGGCGTCCCGTCCTACGAGTACGTGACCACCTCGAACCGGATCGCCGCCGAGGCCGACGCGCTGCTCGGCGACCTGCAGTACGCGCGTTCCGAGGCGATCAAGGAAGGACTCCCGGTGACGGTGTGCGTCTCGACCGACGGCACGAGCTGCGCGACCAACGACACGAACTGGAGCGACGGCTGGATCGTGTTCGCCGACTCGAACGGCAATCACGCGGTCGACACCGGGGAGCCGGTGCTGCGCACGCAGGCGGCGTTCGCGCCGGACACGTTCTCGGCCGACAACGATTTCGCGTGGATCACCTACAACCGCGAGGGTTTCGCGGCGACTGGAACTTCGAACGAGGTCACGGTCACATTGCACGCGCCGAACAACGCGACCGAGTGGACGCGCTGCCTGTCCGTCTCGCCGGTCGGGATGCTGAGCCTGCAGACCGCGGGCGGGATCGCGCCCGGCAGCACCTCGAGTAACTGCTCATGAAAATCCGCGCCGCCCGGGCCCGTCATGCCGGCTTCAGCCTGATCGAAGTCCTGGTCGCGCTGATCGTGATCACGATCGGCCTGCTGGGGCTCGCGAAAATGGCGTCGCTCGGAATAGCGAGCACGAACGTCGCGGGCGACCGTTCGCTCGCGGCGATCGAGGCGGCGAGCCTCGCGTCGATGATGCACGCCGACCGCGCGTACTGGGCCGGCGGCTTCGCGCCCGCGAGCTTCACCGTGACCGGTGGCGGCGGCACCACGCTGTCGATCTCGGCGAGCAGCCTGCAGGCGAACCCGGCCTGTACCGGGACCGGATCGAATTCCTGCGCGCCCGCGGACATCGCCGCGCACGACGTGAACACGTGGGCGAGCGACCTCGCGTCGGTGCTGCCACCGTACCTCGCGACCGTCGACTGCTCGACGACCGTCGGCGTCGCGGTCAGCTGCGCGATCCAGATCCAGTGGGTCGAGAACGGCGTCGCGGTCAACGCGCAGCAGCAAGGCAACATGAACTCGCTCGCGGCACCCACCTACATTCTCTACGTCGTGCCATGAAGACCCAACCGACGCCCCACGTTCCGTTCCCGAACCGCGCCGCGCTCTCGATCCGGGCACGGCACGCGGGCTTCACGCTGATCGAACTGATGATCGCGCTGCTGATCGGGCTCTTCCTGATCGGCGGTCTGCTGGTGCTCGTGCAGGCGATGAAGCGCACCGATACCGTGCAGAGCGGGCTCTCGAGGCTGCAGGAGAACGAACGGCTCGCGATGACGCTGATCACGAACGTCGTGCAGACGACCGGCTACTTCCCGGACCCGCTGAACAACGCCCAGAGCAGCGAGTTCCCGGCGAGCGGGAGCTTCGCGGTCGGCCAGGCGCTCTACGGCACCGGCACCGGCACGCTCGACACGATCTCGGTGCGCTACGCGACCTCGGGCACCGACGGCGTGCTCGACTGCAGCGGCAACACGCAATCCGCGGCGGCGACGCTGACCAACGAGTTCAACCTCGATGCGAACGGGAACCTCCAGTGTCAGCTCACCGTCGGCGGCGCCGCGGCCAAGACGATCACGCTGGTCAGCGGCCTCACGAACATCCAGGTCGTCTACGGCGTGCAGACGAACTCGGCGTCCGGGAACAACTCGATCGACGCGTACCTCGATGCGAGCCAGGTCACCGCCGGGAATTACTGGCCGGACGTGATCTCGGTCCAGGTCGCGCTGACCTTCCAGAACCCGCTCTACGGCACCGGCAACGGCCAGAGCACCACGGTGCCGCAGACGGTCACGTTCCGGCGCGTGATCGACCTGATGAACAAGGCGGGAGTGAACACATGAGCGTGCGCGACCTCCTCCGCCGGCGTCCGGCACGGGGTTCCCGGGCCATCGGCCCGCGGCGCGGCGCGCGCGGGATGGTGCTGATCACGAGCCTGCTGCTGCTGATCGTGGTGACGATCCTCGCGCTCGCGATGTTCCGCAACTTCGGTCTCGACGAGAAGATCGCCGGCAACATGCGCGACAAGCAGCTCGCGCTGCATGCCGCCGAGAGCGCCGAGCAGTATGCCGAGTGGTGGCTCGCGAACGGCCGCGCGACGGCGCCGGTGACCTGCAGCGGCTTCGTGTCGTACACCGCCGGCCAGGTCTGCACGAACCCGCTGCCGAATTTCAGCACCACGCCCTGGACCGCGGGCGTGACCTACACGGCCGACAACCTCGGCCTCACCAACGGCACCACGATGTCGCAGGCGCCGCAGTTCTACATCACCTATCTCGGCTCGCCGGCGCTGTCGACCGGCCTGACCGGCACGCTCTATCAGATCGACGCCGTCGGCTACGGCGGCAGCGCGAACACCACCGCCGTGGTCGAGAGCACGTACCTGTTGCAGGTCGGCAGCGGCACGATGAATGCAGGAGGTCCTTGAGATGAACGCGATGCGTCGAATCGCCCTCGTCGCGCTGGCCGCCATCGGGCTGCCGCTCGCGGCGCTGGCGCAAACGGTCTCGTCGACGACGAACTTCACCGAGAACTTCACCGGCTCGACGACCAACAATTCCTGGTACTACTCGAACGGCGCCTGCCTGACCGCGAGCAGCGCCGTCGGCACGCCGAGCCCGGGACAGATCCCGGGCTGCGTGACCCTGACCGGACCCGGCGGCTACTACTACGGGAAGACGCTGGTGGGCGGCAGCACCGGACACTTCCCGGACAACCCCGGCGCCTTGCGCTTCACCAACAACAACAATTTCCAGCGGGGCGCGATCATTTCCAATTTCACGTTCCCGCTCGCCTCGAATGGCATCAAGGTCAGCTTCACGACCGAGACCTACGAGGGCGATTCCGGCGGCAGTGGCGGAGACGGCGCGGACGGGATCAGCTTCTTCCTGCAGGATGCGAGCAAGGTCGACGACGACAACCCGTCGGCGATCGGCGCGACCGGCGGCAGCCTCGCGTATTCCTGCTCGAACGTGAACGCCGGATCGGACGGCTTGCCCGGGGGCTATCTCGGCCTCGGGATCGACGAGTACGGCAACTTCCTGAACCACGGCGACAACACCGCGACCGGCTGGGGCTACCAGTGGGACCGGATCGGACTGCGCGGCGCCGGCAACGTGGACTGGTCGTATCTCAACGCGAACTACCCCGCGGATTACCCGAATTCGATCGCGGACCAGTACGGCAATCAGATCACGCTGCCCCAGTCGGTCAAGGACCCGGGCCTCAAGGCCACCTGCTACAACAACAAGGTCTACCAGTTCACGGGGTCGGTCAGCACCAACAACACGACCACCCCGCCGACGGAGACCTGGTCCACCAGCTGGTCCAGCACCGGCACCGCGCTCCCGGCGTACACCGACTATGCGGCGATCCCGAATGCGTACAAGGTGCTGACCGGCTCGCTGAAGATCGCGAACGAGAGCGCGATCTATCGCGGCTACGGACCGACGACGACCGCGCACCTGTCGTCCTGGCAGGCCGCGAAGTACGGCGTCCCGATCACCTACAACCTCACGATCACGCCGAACGGGCTGCTGAGCCTCGCCTACAGCTACAACGGCGGCGCGTTCCAGCCGGTGATCACCGGGCAGAACATCACCAGTTCGAACGGCTCGATCCCCGCGCAGGTGCGCTTCGGCTTCTCCGGATCCGACGGTGGCAGCACGAACATCCACGAGATCATGTGCTTCCAGGCCTCGCCGCAGAACCAGTCGCAGAGCTCCGCGGGCCTGAACCAGAAGCAGACCGCGAAGGTGCAGACCGGCACGCAGGTGTACTTCGCGTTCTACAACGCGAACAACTGGACCGGCTCGCTGACCTCGCAGTACCTGATCACCCCGCCGGGGTCGACCAGCGCGAACGCGCTCGAGATCTCGCCGACCGTGAACTGGGATGCGTCCTGCGTATTGACCGGCGTGCCCTCCGGCCAGAGCTGCGCGACGACCGGCGTTGCCGGCCCGACCGCGGCCGAGGGCCCGACGAGCCGGGCGATCCTCACCTGGAACGGCTCGCAGGGCGTGCCGTTCGAATGGGGCAGTCTCACGAGCGCCGAGCAGGCCGCGCTCGACACCGGCGATCCGACGCCGATCAATTCGAACCGCCTGGCGTACCTGCGCGGCGATCGCAGCAACGAGGTCCCGGCGACCGGGCCGTCCGGAACCCATATCTATCGCGCCCGCACCAGCGTGCTCGGCGACATCATCGACTCGAGCCCGACCTGGGTCGGCCCGCCGTCCTCGTCGTTCCCGACCGTGTGGAAGGACCTGCTGAACCCGACCGCAACGCTCCCGGAGAACGCGAACGGCGCCGAGACCTACCCGGCGTTCGAGACGCAGTACCAGACGCGCACGAACGTCGTCTACGCGGGCGCGAACGACGGCCTGATGCACGGGTTCCGCACCGGTTCGTTCGATTCGTCCGGCAACTACGTCGCCACGAACAACGACGGATATGAATTGCTCGCGTACATGCCCGCCTACGTCGTCGACTCGATCAACGCGAACGCGCCCGAACAGGATTACTCGAACCCGCTGTACGCGCACAATTTCAGCGTCGACGCGCCCCCCGGCGTCGGCGACCTGTTCTACGGCGGCCAGTGGCACACCTGGCTCGTCGGCGGCCTCGGGGCCGGCGGCTCGGCGATCTACGCGCTCGACATCACCAACCCGGCGAGTTTCTCCGAAACGAACGCCGCGGGCACGGTGATCGGCGAATGGAGCACGACGACCGTCAGCGGCACGACGACCTCGACGCTGAATTGCGCGAACGTGGCGAGCTGCGGGAACAATCTGGGTCTCACCTACGGCGATCCGCAGATCCGCCGCTTCCACAACGGCGACTGGGGTGCGGTGTTCGGCAACGGCCTGAACAGCCCGACCGGCGATGCCGGGATCTACGTGATGCTGGTCGATCCGACGACCGGCGGCCAGACCTTCTACTACCTGAGCACCGGCAGCGCCGGCACCGGCGACGGGATCACCTACGTGACCGCGGCCGACCTCGACGGCGACCACATCGTCGACTACGTGTACGCCGGCGATGCGATGGGCAACGTCTGGCGCTTCGACCTCACCAGCAGCGACCCATCGCAGTGGACCGCGTCCCCGGTGCCGCTCTTCACGACCGCGGCGAACCAGCCGATCACCTCGCGCGTGATCGTCGCGCTGGTGACCGCCGGCGGTGCGCGGCGCGTGATGCTGGAGTTCGGCACGGGCCAGCAGACCCCGTTCTCGGTGACCTCGTCGGCGACCTACTCGGCCGCGCCACAGGCACTCTACGGCGTCTGGGACTGGAACATGGGTTCGTGGAATGCGAAGTCCGCGGCGAAGTACGCGAGCCTCCCGACCACGAGCGGGATCGCGGCGCCGACCTCGACGCTCACCGGGACCGCGTCACTCCAGCAGCAGACCATCACGGCGACCTACGATGCGGCGCTCGCGGCCTCGGCGAACTCCTCGACGCCGTCGAGCGCGTACTACTATCGCACCGTGAGCGCGAACACGATCTGCTGGGCCGACACCAGCGGCTGCAACCAGTACGGCTGGTACGTGAACCTGAGCTCGGGGTATGCGAACCCGAACGACCCGAACGGACTGCAGTCGACGAACACCCAGTACCCGTACGTGTACGAGCAGGTGATCTTCAATCCGGTGCTCGAGGCCGGCGCGTTCATCGTGAACACGACGATCCCGCCGACCAGCTCGCTCGCGACCTGCGCGGCGACCTCGGCCGCGGGCTGGACGATGGCGCTCGATCCGGCGACCGGCGGGGCGTTCCCGAATTCGTTCTTCGGCGACGCGAACCACAACTTCCTGAACGTGAACAATCAGGCGATCAGCGGGATCGCGCTGAGCGGCACGGGGAGCCCCTCGTTCGTGACCAAGGGCACGATGACCTACATGGTCACGCAGACGGTCAGCGGCACGGGCGCGATCACCGCGGTGAACCCGCAGGGCGGCACCAAGGGCACCCGCCTCACCTGGATCGAGAAGCGCTGAGATGAGCGCGATGCACCGACGGAGGATCGCACCGATGATGCCGACCGAACGTCCCGCGCAGCGCGGCTTCACGCTGATCGAGCTCGTGATCGCGATGATCGTCGCGGCGATCCTCGCGGCGATCGCGATCCCGGCGTACTCCTCGTTCGTGCGCGAGGGCCGGCGAACCGACGCGAAGTCGGCGCTGCTGGATCTCGCGAGCCTCGAGGAGCGGTATTTCACGACGACCAACACCTACTCCAGTGCGGCGTCGGATCTCGGCTACGGCTCGGCCGCCTGGCCGGTGACGGTGGGCAGCGGCTACTACCAGGTCGCGCAACCCGTGGTCAGCGCGGCGGTCGCGCCGACCACCAGTTCGCCCGCGGGCACGCCCGCGAGCTTCTCGATCACCGCGACGCCGGTCGGCGACCAGACGAAGGACACCGAATGCGCATCGTTCACGGTGACCTCGCAGGGCGCGCACACCGCGCTCTCCAACTCCGGGTCCGACACGTCGTCGACCTGCTGGCACTGACGCGGCGCCGCCCGGACGCCCCGTCGGCACCCGCGCGCTAGCGCACGCTGTAGCCGCGGCCCTCCGCGCACGCGGTCATCGCGCGGCGAAAGTCGTCGGTGTTGCCGTTCGCACCCACCTGCTGGTGCGCCCAGTCCTCGCACGCGCGCCGGTCCTCGGCCTGCTGCGCGGGACTCTGGCCGTGCTTCGGATACATGTAGATCTCGCCCGCGTAGCCCTGGGCGGAGGAATCGGTGCCCCCGACCGGCGGGGGATCCGTCGCGACGTAGCCGTCGTAGCTGGGGTCGAAGGTGTAGTAGACGTCGTTCGCGTAGTAGTACGGGATTCCGTCGTACCAGTAGGTCGCGTACACCGACGGCAGCACCGGCAGGAACCACGAGAAGCCGACGCCGTAGGTCACGCCCGGCCAGTAGGAACCGCCCCAGTAGCCGCCACCCCAGTACGTGCCGATCCAGTAGTGCCCGTCATCGCCCCAGCGACCGTCCCCGTGCCAGTCGCGATACCCGCCCCAATTGCCGCGGTCACCGTCCCAGTGACCCTCGCCCCCGGTGCGATTCCAATTGCCGTGGCGGGCATCGGCGTACTGGCGCTGTTCGGGCGATGGCGCGAACCGAGCCGCCCCGCGTTCCGCGGGCCCGGCATCGCGGGGTGCCGGCGCGTAACGCGGCGCCGGCGCGTAATGCGGCGCGGGTGCGTAACGCGGCGCGGGTGCGTAGTGCGGCGCGGGTGCGAAATGGGCCCCCCCACCGACGCGGGGTCCGCCGCCGAAATGCGCCGGCGCAGCGACCCGCCCGCCACCGAAGTGTCCTCCGAAATCCGCTCCCCGCGGACCGTCGGCTTGCGCGGCGCCCGCGACCAAGATCCAGCCGGCAACCCCGACGAGCACCGACCCGCGTCCCCATTGGCTCCTCATGGCTGACCCTCTCCTGATGGCGTCCACGGCCGGGCGGTTTCGTGACCTGTCCACCCCGACCCCTTCATGCATTGAGACTCGCGGCAGCGTCTTCAAGTTCAGCTTGCGGCGGTTCCGGGACACCGGATCGGCCGGTGGCGCGAATTTAATCGTCCCGCCATGCTGCATTGCGCCTAACGACCGCCGCGAGGAGCGTCCCGTCAGACCCGATCGAGCGCCTGGCCGAGGTCGGCGATCAGGTCGTCCGGATCCTCGATGCCGACCGAGATGCGGATCAGCGCATCGTCGACCCCGAGGCGGTCCCGCGTCGCCTTCGGCACGCCCGAGTGGGTGGTGCTCGCCGGATGGGACATCAGCGTTTCGGTGCCGCCGAGGCTCACCGCGAGCTTGATCACCTGCAACGCGTCGAGCAGCCGGAATGCCTCGGGCTCCCCGCCGCGGATCGAGAAGCCGAACGTCGATCCGGCGCTGCGGCACTGCCGGTGGAACAAGGCCTCGCCCGCACTGCCGGGCGCGAGGAACCCGAGGTAGTTCACCGCCGCGACCTTCGGATGGGCACGCAGGTACTCGGCGACGCGTGCCGCGTTCTGCGCCGCCCGCTCCATCCGCAGGGACAGGGTCTCCATCGACCGGGTGATCATCCACGCACTGTTCGGGTCGAGCTGCGTCCCGAGCGCGCCGCGCAGGCGCTTCACCGGTTCGACCGCGGCCCGGGAGCCGACGACGCCGCCGGCGACGAGATCCGAGTGGCCGCCGACGTACTTCGTCAGCGAGTACATCACGAGGTCCGCGCCGTGCGCGAGCGGATGCTGGAACAGCGGCCCGAGGAAGGTGTTGTCGACCGCGAGCAGCGGTCGTCCACCGCCTTGCCGTGAACCGAGCGACTCCAGGACCTCGCGGAACACCGCGAGGTCGACGAGGGCGTTGGTCGGGTTCGCGGGCGTCTCCGCGATCGCGAGGCTCACCCGACCGCCGTTGCGCCGGGCGCGCTCGAGCGCCTGGTCCGCGGCCGCGGCGATGCTCGCCCGGTCGAGGCCGTCGGTGAAGCCGACCGATTCGACCCCGAACAGCGGCAGGGTCTTCTCGATCAGGGTCTCGGTGCCGCCGTACAGCGGCTGGCTCATCAGCACCACGTCGCCGGGCCGCACGTAGGACCACAGGGTCGTCGAGATCGCCGCCATCCCGCTCGAGAAGACCGCCGCGAACTCGGCGTCCTCGCACAGCGCGAGTCGATCCTCGAGCACCTCGAGGTTCGGGTTGTTGAAGCGCGAGTACACGAGCCCCGAGGTCTGTCCTTCGGGCAAGGGCTTGCGGCCGGAGGTGTAGTCGAAGAAATCCTTGCCGTCCTGCGCGCTGCGGAACACGAAGGTCGAGGTGAGGAAGATCGGCGGCTTCAGCGCGCCCTCGGACAACCGAGGGTCGTAGCCGAAGCCCATCATCTGGGTCTCCGGCTTGAGCACGTGCTCGCCGATTTTACGTTTATGATACGCGTCGTAACCCACGTCGCCCCCTTAGACCAGCGTGTCGCGAACGATGGGTTTCACTATAACCGTTCGGACCCCGGGCGTGGAGGTCGGCGCGTCCGCACCTCACCCGCGAGAGACGGCACGCATGATGTTGGCGACGGTGATCGGCGCGGCGGCCTTCACGAGCACCCTGCTGGGCGGGCTGCTCGCGCTCCGCC
>JAGWPU010000120.1 GCA_028870355.1 Gammaproteobacteria bacterium
GACAGCCGGTGCCAGCCGAACACCATCAGGCCGATGAACGTCGATTCCATGAAGAAGGCCATCAGGCCTTCGATCGCGAGCGGCGCTCCGAAGATGTCGCCGACGAAACTCGAATAGAACGACCAGTTCGTGCCGAACTGGAACTCCATCGTGAGCCCGGTGGCGACGCCGAGCGCGAAGTTGATCATGAACAACTTGCCCCAGAACATCGCCATCTGCCGGTAGATCGGCCGCCCGGTGGTCACGTAGACCGTCTCCATCGCCGCGAGCAGAAAACTCATCCCGAGCGTCAACGGGACGAACAGGAAGTGATAGAGCGCGGTGGCTGCGAACTGCAGGCGGGAAAGATCGATCACCGTCCCGTCAATCATGGCCGCTCCTCCTGTACGTCAATGCGGCATCGGCGACGCAGACCTAGGATAATTCGTATGACGATCCGTGAAGATGCGTACCTCCCTCGGCGGCTTGCGGGGACTACGTAAGGCGCCAATCGTAGCCGGCGGGGCGCATGCCGGAAGGGCGCCGGCGCTGGCGCCGCACCGCTTGCCATCGGACGCACACGACCCTGCCCGGGGGAGGACCATGAATCCATCGATCGAACGCGAGTTGCACTCCCGAGCCTCGCGCACGAGCCACGCTGACCGGACACTCAGGGCCCCGGAGAGGCCGACGCCGTCGATCCGCTACCCGGGCGCCGGCGCGTCGCACCCCCCGATCCGGTTGAGGCCTTGCTCGATCAGGGCGTCCACGACCCGGCGCCGATCGACTTGCTGGACCGACACCGACGTTTCCAGCGCGATCGCCGCCGCCGTACCCGCCGCCTGACCCATCGCCATGCATTGCGGCATCCCACGCACCGACGCGAACGCGACGGGATCCGCGCACACGAGCCTGCCCGCGAACAGCAGATTCCCGATCCGCCGCGGTATCAGCGAACGCAGCGGAATCGTGTAGTAGGCGCCCCTCGCGACGGCTGCGGGGTGCGTCATGGCGCCGGCGCCGCGCATCACCTCGTCGATCGGGTTGTCACAGGCGACGACCCCGTCGTCGAACCGGGTGGCATTCGCGACCTCCTCGCCGGTGATGCGATGAAGGGCTTCGAGGCGCCGGGTTTCCCGGACGCCGACGGTCGGTCCGAGATCGATCATCCGGGCGTGTTCGAAGCCGGGCACGCGGTCGACGAGGAAGCGCGCGAGGTCGCGGCAGCGGCGACGACCCTCCTGGGTCGCGCGAACCCGCGCCGACGGGTCGGTCCCGTCGACGCCGCGAAGGTGGACCGTGTTGCAGAACACGGTCCCGTCGTGAAAGCCCCTCATCAAGTAGAGCTTTGCGAGGTCGGGGTGCAAGCGGCCTTCCCGGATCCCCTGCGCCGCGTAGTGCTCGAAGTACGGATCCGTTTCGGCGAACGCTCGGTCCCGATCCACACCGATCATGGTGAACGACAAGGTCACGCTCATCATGTCGCCGGTGCCGCTTCCGACGGTGTACGGGACGCCCGCCTTGGCCGAGAGATCGCCATCTCCCGAGCAGTCGACGACCATGCGGCTGCGAACCGACAGAGGGCCGCGCCGGTCGAATGCCCCGACCGCCGCGATTCGCTGCCCGTCGAGCGTCGGCGCGCCGGCGATCGTGTCGAGGTGCACGTCGACGCCGGCCTCTTCCAGCATCCCGAACATCGCAAACGTCGCGGCCTCGTGATCGTAGATCACTTCGGCACCGAAATTCTCGAGTGTCGAGGGGCGCACGGCGGCCGCCGGGGGCGTCGAACCCATCAGTCGGGTGGTCAGTTCCTCGAAGACGCCGCCGATGTTCCGGCCGACGGGATAGCCCCCGCCCCACGGCATCCCCGGGCAGCATGCCATCACGCCGCCGATCTTTGCGGCGGCCTCGATCAGGCTGACTCGCAGACCCCGCCGCGCGGCGGCCAGCGCCGCGCCGAATCCCGCGGTACCACCGCCGATCACCAGGACATCGGTCGTCCGTTCACCCGAATCCGGCATCGCCCCTCCCCCGCGCTCTGCGATCAGGTGTCGCTCGCGCAGGATCCTCGCGGCACACCGATCACGACGCCGTCGCGGATCACCGCGGGATCATAGGCCGTTCGCGCGAAGACGCGCTCGACGGTCTCGGCGAAGGCCTCGAGAGGCTCCGAGCGGTACGCGGGATCGAACGAGGACTGGTCCCAGCGCTCGCAGAAGGCCGCACAGGAATCGAAGAACGGCGACCCGCGGTAGCGGTCGCGTGCATGACGATCCCAGCCGTAGAAGTGCCCGAAGTAGAAGCTCTGGAATACCCCGTGGTGCTCGACCACCCAGGCGCACTCTTGCCGCACGTAGGGTCGCAGGATCTCCGCGGCGAACCGATCGTGATTGGCCGGTGCCAGGCCGTCCCCGAGATCGTGGAGCAACGCGCAGACGATCCAGTCGTCGTCCGCGCCGTCCGCGCGAGCGCGCGTCGCCGATTGCAGTGCATGCTCGAGGCGCGTGATCCGGTAACCGGTCAGGCTCTCGTCGGCCTGGCGCTGCAACTCGCGCAGGATCCGGTGCGCGGTTCCGCGCGCGTGCTCGCGCTCGAGCGCCTGCAGCAGCTGGTAGTCCGCAGCCGTTCCATCCTTCATTTGCGTGAAGCCGACCGTGCGCATGAACGCTCACCCCGATTTGCGCGAGAGCGGTAGCATAGCGGGAAGTCGAGGCCGATCGGAATGGAGCCGCCATGCCACACGCCGACCCAGCGGCAACGCAGGACGACCGCGTCCGCCGGATTCTCGCCCGCACCCGGACCATCGCGGTCGTCGGGGCGAGCCCGGACGCCTCGCGCCCGAGCCATCGCGTGATGGCGTTCCTGCAGTCGAGGGGCTTCCGGACGATCCCGGTGAATCCTCGCGCCGCCGGCGGCCCGATCCTCGGCGAGCGCTGCGTTGCGCGTCTCGAGGACATCGACGAGCCGATCGACCTGGTGGACGTCTTCCGGATGCCTTCCGCCGTCCCGGAGATCGTCGAATCGGCGATCCGGGTCGGCGCCAAGGCCGTGTGGATGCAGCTCGGCATCCGCCACGACGCCGCCGCGGCGCGCGCCCAAGCGGCGGGACTCGAGGTCGTGATGGACCGCTGTCCGGCGATCGACATGCCGCGTCTCGGCATCCCGGGACCGGGCGGGTAGGCGGCGCCGGCGGCCACGCACCGACCCCGGAATTTCGTATACTGAATGCAGGCTGCGGCCATCGCGGCCGGCGGATCGGGACGGCGGTTTTCCGGGCCGTGGCACCCGTCCGCGCGGGACACGGCAACGCGAGGCTCATCGATGAATGCCGAATCACCGGCGGTTGCAGGGGAGTCCCCGGGCCTGCGGCGCGGCGCGCTCGGGTGGCGCGAGGTCGCCGCGCTCGGCATCGCCATCGCGATTTCCGGCACTACCGCGGGCTGGAACTATGGTCTCGCCATCGGCGGATGGGGCGGCATGTTGCTCGCCGCGGCGGCGATGCTCGTCCTGTTTCTGTGTCTCACGCAAACGCTCGCCGAACTCGCGGTGGCCCTGCCGACGGTCGGTGGCTTCGACGGCTTCGTCCAGCGAGCGTTCGGACGCACGACGGCGTACCTCGCCGGAATGTCGGTTGCAGTCGCGCTCGCCGTGGGCGCGGGTCTCGCCGTCTCGTTCACCGAGGCGTATCTCGCCGGATGGACGGGGATCCATGGGTGGACCATCAAGCTACTGATCGTGATCGCGGTCTTGATGCTGCAGCTGCGGGGCGCGCAGGAAGCCGTCGGATTGACGGCAGCCGTCGGTGTCGTCGCCATTTTGATATTGGTCGCGTTTTGCGCCTACCTGGCGCCGGCGTTCAGCGTGACGCGGCTCTATAGCCAGGTCGGCCCGGCCGGCCTCTCCCTGCTCCCGCACGGGATGTCCGGCGCCGCAGGATGCATCCCCTTTGCGCTGTTCCTGTTTCTCGGCGTCGAACAGGCCGCGCACGCCGCCTCCGAAATGCGCGACGGCGAGCGGTCCATCCCGAAGGCCCTGGCGACGGCGATCCTCACCGTCTTCGTGATCGGCTTCTGTGTGCTGTTGATCGCCACCGGCGCGGCGGGTGCCGACCGGTTGGGCAACGTCGCGGATCCTCTGATCACGGCGCTTGGGACCCAGCATGCCAGGCCCGGCGCGCTCCTGATGACTCGTGTGGTCGGTGCCGGCGTCGTGATCGCGATCGTCGGAACGTTCTTTTCACTGACCTATGCAGGGTCCCGGCAGTTCTATCACCTCGCGGTCGGCGGGTTCCTGCCTCGACGGCTGGGCCGCGTGAACCATCGCCAGGCCCCCGCCCCCGCCCTGGTCCTCGTCACGCTGATCGCCCTGATCAGCGCGTCGTTGCCGCCGAACGGCACGATGGTCGTATTCATCTTCATGATCAGCGTGTCGCACGCGCTCCTGCTCGCGGCATTCCTGCGACTGCGGATTCGGGAACCTCTGCTCGCGCGGCCCTACCGGGCGATCGGTGGATCGACCGCCGCGTGGATTGCGCTCGGTCTTTCGCTGAGCGTGATGGCATCGTGCTATCGATTGCAGCCTCGGGCCCTGAGCATCGCGCTCACGGTGACCGCCCTGTTCGTCGTTCAATTCATGGGGTCGCGACGACCCTCCGCGACTCGCTGACGGACCTCGCACATGACGACAGACGCGCTTCTCGCTCGCCGCTTTCGCGTGATCGGACGGCACTCGCCGCTCTTCTACGACCGCCCGATCGAGCTGGTGCGCGGCGAGGGCGTATGGGTGTGGGACCGTGACGGCAAGCGTTACCTCGACGCCTACAACAACGTCCCTCACGTCGGGCATTGCCATCCCCGCGTGGTCGAGGCGTTGTCGCGTCAGGCGGCGACGCTCAATACCCACACACGATACCTCCACGAGGGCATCGTCGCGTATGCCGAACGGTTGACGTCGCTCTTCGATCCGGCGCTGTCGATGGTGATGTTCACCTGCACCGGAAGCGAAGCCAACGAGCTCGCGATCCGCATCGTTCGCGAGTGCAGCGGCGGAATGGGGATGATCGGAACCGCCCACGCCTATCATGGAAACACCGCCAGCGTGATCCAGCTCGGATCCCTGTTCACGCCGCCGGAGAAGCGCGGCCCGTACGTACGCACCGTACCGGTGATGGACCCGTATCGCGACCGTGCGGGTCGCGGCGACGCGGCCCTCGCCGCCGCGTACGCCGACGAAGTGAAGAAGGCGATCGATGCGTTTTCGGCGGCGGGGATACGGTTTGCGGGCCTGCTGTTCTGCACGTCGTTTTCGAGCGAAGGCCTCCCGACGCTGCCCGATGGATTCATGGCGCAAGCCCTCGAACACGTTCACGCGGCGGGCGGGTACTTCATTGCGGACGAAGTCCAGTCCGGATTCGGCCGATTGGGGACCCACCTGTGGGGACATCAGAAGCTCGGCGTCGTTCCGGATCTCGTGACGCTCGGGAAGCCCATGGGCAATGGGCACCCGCTGGCCGGCGTCGTCGGGCGCCCGGACCTGATCGACCGGTTCGCGAGCGCGAACCTGTACTTCAACACGTTTGCCGGCAATCCGGTTTCGGCGGCGGTCGGCACGGCGGTGCTCGACGTACTGCGCGACGAACGACTGGTGGAGAATGCGCGAGACGTCGGCCGCGACACGCTCCAGGCGTTGAACCACCTGAAGGTGCGGCACGAGATCGTCGGGGACGTGCGGGGTACGGGGCTGTTTTTCGCGGTAGAGCTCGTCCAGGATCGTCACGACAAGCGTCCGGCCACCGAGGAGACGAAACGGGTCGTCAATCGGATGCGGGATCGAGGCGTGCTGATCAGTCGCGTCGGGCCCGGAGACAACGTGCTGAAGATCCGCCCACCGATGCCGTTTTCGCGCGAGCACGCGAGCATTCTCGTGGACGCGCTCGATGCGTCGCTGAGCGACCTGTGAACGAACCCGACCGACGCGGCGACTCGGACGGGTCCGCCTCGATCCTCGACGACGCACACCGGGTTGCGCTGGCGGCGCTCGAGCGATGGGACCTTGCGGTCGAGGAGATCGAACCCATCAAGATTCGCGAGAACGCGGTCTTCCGGCTGGACCGCACCGACGGCCGGCGCGCGGTTCTGCGCGTGCATCGCGCGGGATACCATACGGATGCGGAGCTGCGCTCGGAGTTCGCCTGGATGCGAACGCTCGCCGGCGCCGGGGTGCCCGTCCCAGAGGTCGTTCGCTCCCGATACGACAACGATTTCGAGGTGATCACCGCGTCCGGCGTGGCGGTTGCGCATCAAGTGGACGTTTTGGAATGGATCGACGGTCATCCGCTCGGCAGCGTCGAGACGAGCCTCGCCGGCGACGCGTCCACCATCGCCGAGCGGTATCGGATGATCGGTCGCACGATGGCGCTCATGCACGACCAGTCCGCGAACTGGCACCTGCCCAGCGGATTCGTGCGCCATTCCTGGGATGCCGCCGCCCTGGTCGGCGAACGACCGTTCTGGGGAAGGTTCTGGGACCTCGACGCACTGGCGCCCGTCGAGCGCGCTCTGCTGCGCAGAGCCCGTGCACGGCTTCAGCGGGATCTCGCGAACTACCCGATGTCCCGCGAACGATATGGCGTGATACACGCCGACCTGGTGCCCGAGAACATCCTGGTGACGCCGTCCGGACTGCGGGTCATCGACTTCGATGACGCGGGCTTCGGCTGGCATTGGTTCGATATGGCGACCTCGCTCTATTTCGTCACGGCGCAGACCTACTATCCGCAGGCGTTGGCGGCGCTGGTTCGGGGTTACGAGGAACGGCGTCCGATGCCGGGAGACGTCGAGGAACACTTGCCCGTGTTCATGGCGGCGAGGGCGACGACCTATCTTGGTTGGGTCCACACGCGTCCAGGGACCGAGACCGCCCGTACGCTCACGCCCTACCTGATCGAGCGTGCGTGCGAGGTTTGCGCGAACTATCTCTCACGGCGTCGGCGCGCAACCATCCCGCGATGACCACGAGGGGCGGTGCGCCCGGCCCGTTCACCAGCGCGCAAGGCGCGGCAGGACGTAGCGCGCGATCAGCACGGTCGCGGTGCAGCCGAGCCCGTACCAGGTGACGATGAACAGCGGATCGTTGAACGGGCACGAGAACACGAACGAGAACGCCCCCCACGCGGCGGCGGCCAGCCCGACCAGCAGCCGGGTGCGCCGCATGTCCGTCGGGGCGCCACGGCGCCCGAGGAGCACGAGACCGACCAATGGCGGTGTCGAGAGCAGTGCGATGTGGGACGCGCAGCCGATTCCGTTCGTCCACTCGAGCCGCGCAAGGAGCGCCGACACGCCACCCGGGAAGCTGCCGAGGAACAAGCCGCCGACCACGCAAGTCGCGATGATCGCCGCCAGCCAGCGGATCGAACCCTTCGCCGAATAGGTCGGATCGAACGAACGGATCGCCGCAAACCCGCTCACCAGGGAGATCAATCCCAGGCTCGCGAGTCGCCACCCGACGGTGGGCTGGGTCTCGATCCGGTGCATGTCGAGGTTCGCGAAGCCGATCACGAACAGCAGCGCGAGTTCGATCACCGCGATGAGCGCCATGATCCCGACGTCGATCCAGAGCCGTCGCGGGCGGACCGGGGCGAGATCGTCGGTCAATTGATCGATCAATGTTTCAAAACTCATGGCCTTCCGCCTGCACCAGCTCGCTCAGCCGGCGCAATCCTCGATGGATGTTGACTTTCACGAGTGCGATGGTCTGCCCCAGGCGCTCGGCCGCTTCCTTGACGCTCATTCCTTCGATCTTGACGAGGCGAATCGCATTCGCCTGCGCCGGCTTGAGTCGACTCAACAGCGCGTCGAGCGTGTACGCGCTGTGCGCCGCCTCACCCGTATCGGGCGCCGCCATTTCCTCTTCGAGTTCATCGGTCAACCCGTCCTTCATCGCACGCAGTCGGTCGATCCATCGGTAGCGCGCGATCG
Organism: Gammaproteobacteria bacterium; assembly: GCA_028870355.1. GTDB lineage: Bacteria > Pseudomonadota > Gammaproteobacteria > Steroidobacterales > Steroidobacteraceae > Bog-1198. The sequence goes on from JAGWPU010000120.1 coordinate 7,956, forward strand.
CCGCGATCCAGGGCCCGAACGGCTTCGATGGATCGTAGGTGTGCCGTTTCGCGTGCACGGTCAGCAGCACCTCCTGGGCGACGTCGTCGACCATGGCCGCCGGCAACCGCTTCGCGTAGTACGACCGGAGCCAGGTGCCCAGTTCGGCCAACAACCGACGATAGGCCGGCGCGTCGCCGCCCTGCGCGGCGATCATCAGCGTGCGCCACCTCTCTTCGGTCAAGCGATCTCCCTGCCCTTTGCTGCGCGATCAGGAACGTATACGGCCGAGCGGTCGAAAAGGTTACAGTCCCGCGCGTTCGTACCGGGAACACGACTTGCGGCCGGTCGATTGTAACCTTTTGCCTCGTTGCACCGGATACAGGGGAGCGATGCGGGGAGTCGTCGATGCGACTCGCCGCTGCACCGCAGAATCCGTTACGAACATTGCAACCAACTGGAGCGATTCATGACCAAGCAACAGACCGCGCGCCTCGCGTTGATCAGCGTCCTGACCGTGGGAGCCACGGCGTTCGGAGCCGTCGGCGCGCATGCGGCCAGTGCACCGAAGATGGAAAAGTGCTACGGCATCAACGCGGCCCACAAGAACGACTGCATGTCGCCGGGGCACTCCTGCGCCGGGCAGGACGCCAAGGCGCGCGACCCGAACGCGTTCGTCGCAGTGCCGGCGGGACTGTGCTCGAAGATCGACGGCGGCAAGACGAAGCCGGCGAAGGGCTGAGCGCCGATGCGACGCGCATCGCAGGGTTCCGTGACGCCGATCCCGGTGCGCGCCGGGATCGGTCTGCGCGCACCACACGTGGCCCGGGTCCTCGAGGAGAGGCCGCGGATCCCGTGGCTGGAGGTGCACAGCGAGAACTATTTCGCGGCAGGCGGCGCCGCGCACGACGCGCTCGAGCGGATCCGGGCCGACTATCCGCTCAGCTTCCACGGCGTCGGCCTGTCTCTCGGTTCCGCGGATCCGCTGGACAGCACGCATCTGCGGCGCCTGCGCGAGGTCGTCGATCGCTATCAGCCCGCGCTCGTCTCGGAACACTTGTCCTGGGGCGCGATCGACGGAGCACATTGGAACGATCTGTTGCCCCTGCCGCACACGCGCGAGGCGGCGACGCTCCTGGTGGCGCGCATCCACGAGGTCGAAGACGCCCTCGATCGGCCGATCCTGGTGGAGAACGTATCCAGCTATCTGCGCTTTCATGGCGAGATGAGCGAGGCCGAGTTCGTGACCGACGTCATCGGACGAAGTGGCTGCGGGCTCCTGCTCGACGTGAACAACGTGTACGTGAACGGCGTGAATCACGGCTTCGACCCGATCGGGTACCTGCGCGCGCTGCCTCGCGGCGCCGTCGCCGAGATCCATCTCGCCGGCCACACGCGCAAGGCGGGCCTGGCGGAGCCGCTGATCATCGACAGTCATGACGATTTCGTGAGCCCCGAGGTGTGGGCGCTCTACGAGCACGCGATCGACCGGTTCGGTCCGCGGCCGACCTTGATCGAGTGGGACGCGCGCATCCCCTCGCTCGACGCGCTGATCGGGGAAGCAGCCCGCGCAACCGAACGGATGGAGGCTCGCCGTGCCGAGCTTGCGTGAATTGCAGCGTCACTTCGCGGAAGCGATGCACGGCCGAGCCGACGGAATCGTGCCGGCGATCGACGGTGGCGCGCTCGGCGCGAAGGCGCGGGTCGCCATCTACCGCCATGCGATCGCGGCGACCCGGGTGCGCGCCCTGAGCGAGACCTACCCCGCGGTCCTCGCTCTGGTCGGCGAGGCGTTCTTCGAACGCCTCGCGCATCGCTATTCGGATCTCTACCCCTCGCGCAGCGGCGATCTGTGCGCCTACGGCGCGCGATTCGCGCAATTCGTCGCGCAATCCCCCGAAGCGATCGAGCCGGTCCCGTATCTCGCGGACGTCGCGCACCTCGAATGGTTGCGTCAGGAAGCCGCGCTCGCGGCCGACGCGGACCGCGGGCCCGAGGCCTTGCGGCCGCCGGTCGCCGGCACCGACCCGGCACGCCTGCGGGCGGCGCTGCACCCGGGCTTGCGGTCGATGCGCAGCGTGTTTCCGGTGTTCTCGATCCGCCGCTGGTGCGATTCCCCGGGCGAGCCCGCGCCGCAACTCGACGCCGGGCCGGAATGCGGACTGATCTGGCGTTCGGGTGACGAGGTCGCGCAAGGAACCATTCACCCGGCGAGCTACGCGTTCGTCGAGGTCCTGCGCAAGGGGGGAACCCTGTCGGCCGCCACGGCGGCCGGCGAGTTGCTGGACGACGGCTTTCGCGCGCGCGACTGCCTCGGCGATCTGCTCGGTCGGGGGCTGATCGTCGATTTCACCCGGGAAGCGAGGAAGCCGTGATGCGTCCGCTCGATCGTTGCCTTTCCCTCCACGATCGCCTGGGGCGCCCGGCGGCGTCGATCGAGCCGATCGCCCTGCTGCTGCTGCGGTGGTGGGTCGCGATGGCGTTCTGGAAAGCCGGCGTGGTGAAGTTCGACGATCCGTCGGGCACCGCGTATCTGTTCCACGACGTGTACCACGTGCCCGTGCTGTCCCCGGGCGTGGCGGCGTTCCTCGGCACCTGGATCGAATTGGTCACGCCCTGGTTCCTCGGGCTCGGCGTCCTGACCCGCCCGACGGCCGCGTTCCTGTTCGTCTACAACCTCATCTGCGTGATTTCGTATCCGGACCTCTGGCCGCACGGCTTCTGGCACGGCCTCGTCGGCGACGCCTTCACCGATCACAAGGTCTGGGGGATGATGCTGCTGATCGTGATCGCCCGCGGCGCCGGCACGCTGTCGATCGACGCGGCGCTGGGTGGACTGCGCCGCAGGCATCGATCCGGCTGATGCGACGCGCCGCGGCCTCGGCACGCTCGACCGGCGCCGCACCGCGTTCCGCCGGTCGCGAATGCTCAATAGCGCCGGAAGACCAGCGTCGCGTTGGTGCCGCCGAAACCGAAGCTGTTCGACATCGCGGTGTCGACGCGCCGCCGCTCGGTCGCCCGCAGGATCGGAAAGTCGGCGCAGGCTTCATCGAGCGCGTCGATGTTCGCGGATCCCGCGACGAAACCGTCGCGCATCATCAGCAGGCAATAGATCGCCTCCTGCACGCCCGCCGCACCGAGCGAGTGCCCGGTCAGGGACTTCGTGGACGAGATCGGCGGAATCGACGCGCCGAACGCCTCGCGCACCGCCTTGAGCTCGATCACGTCGCCGACCGGCGTCGACGTTCCGTGGGTGTTCAGATAATCGATCGAGCCGCCTTGTAGCCCGTCGAGCGCCTGTCGCATGCAGCGGACCGCGCCTTCTCCCGAAGGCTGCACCATGTCCTGGCCATCGGCGCTGACCCCATAACCCACGAGCTCGGCATGGATGCGCGCATTGCGCGCCTGCGCGTGCTCCAGCGATTCGAGCACGATCATGCCGCCGCCGCCCGCGATCACGAAGCCGTCGCGCTGCGCGTCGTACGCGCGGGACGCGGCCTGCGGGGCGTCGTTTCGTGCGCTGGACAGCGCGCCCATCGCATCGAACAGACAGGTCAGCGACCAGTGCTCCTCCTCGCCGCCACCGCAGAACATCACGTCCTGGTTCCCCCAGCGAATCTGCTCGGCCGCGACGCCGATACAGTGTGCGCTGGTGGCGCATGCGGAAGTCACCGAGAAACTCACGCCCTTGATCTTGAAGCTCGTCGCGAGACAGGCGGCAACCGTGCTGCACATCGTCCGGGGGACGCGGGTCGCGCCGACTTTGCGCACGCCGCGCTCACGCAGCAAATCCGCCGCCTCGACGAGGTTCGCGGGCGAGCCGCCACCCGTTCCGGCGATCAATCCGGTCCGCACGTGGCTGATCTGCGATTCGGTGAGGCCGGCGTCGGCGATCGCCGACTTCATCGAGATCGCCGCATACGCCGCCGCATCGCCCATGAACCGCAAATCGCGCCGATCGAGTTGCTCTTCGAGCACGATCTCGGGGACCCCGGCCACCCGGCTGCGCAGGCCCAGTTCGGCGTAGCGGGGCATCGCGCGGATGCCGGATCGGCCCTCGGCGAGCGCCGAACTGACCGTGTCGAGATCGTTCCCGAGACACGAGACGATGCCCATTCCGGTGACGACGACGCGACGCATCAGACTTTCGCTCCCGATCCAGGTTGCAGCATGGCGGCGCCTTCGAACAGGCCGACCCGCAGACCGCTCGCGGTATAGATCTTCTGACCATCCGCGGCGAGCGAGGCGTCCGCCGTCGCCATGATGAGGCGGCGCGTGATCACGCGCTTGATGTCGATCTGGTAACTCACTATCTTGACTTGCGGCTGGACCTGGCCGAAGAAGCGAACTTCATCGACGCCGAGCGCACGCCCCAATCCGCGGTGCCCGCTCCAGGCAAGGAAGAAGCCGATCAACTGCCACATCGCATCGAGCCCGAGGCAGCCCGGCATCACGGGGTCGCCGGGGAAATGACAGGCGAAGAACCACAGCGAGGGGTCGATGTCGAACTCCGCGCGCAGTTCGCCCTGGCCGAACGGGCCGCCGCTCGCCGATATCCAGGTGATGCGGTCGACCATGCGCATCGGCCCGCTCGGCAATCGTGGCGTGTTGGGCCCGAAGAGCTTCCCTTCGCCGCAGGCGATCAACTCCTCGAGGGAATATTGAGACTGGGATTGCGCCCGCTCGACCGCGGTCGCGCCCTTCTTGTCCGCGATGGAATCCGACATCGGAAGGATATGCTTTGGAAATCTCGCGTAGATCCGAGGTTAGCGATCGACAAAGATGACCCAAATCAGATCTACGCCTGGTCTGGAGCGGACCGCCGAGTCACGCTGGGACTCGGGTCCGACGTCATGCGTTATCGTCCACCCCTCTTTTTAACACGGAGCGGGCCGCGACGCATCCGATTTCCGGGTCGGGCGCGGGGCCGGGGCGACGCCCGAGACCCCGGACCGGCGCCGGACGGCGCTTCGCCCGGCCGGGGGATTCATGGCACTCAGGTCATCTTGCGCTCGTCGAAACCGATGCCGCGCGCGATGATCTCCTTCATGATCTCGGACGTGCCCGCGTAGATCCGCGACACCCTCGCGTCGGCGTACATGCGGCAGATTCGATAGTCCTCCATGTATCCGGCACCGCCGTGCAGCTGCACGCACTCGTCGAGGACCCGGGCCTCGAGTTCGCTCGCGACCCATTTCACGCCCGCCGCCGTCTCGGCATCGAGCTTGCGTTCGTTGTGCTGCATCACGCAGTGGTCCACATAGACCTGCAGCGCATCGAGCTGGGCCCGCATTTCCGCCATCTTGAATCGCGTGTTCTGGAACGCCGCGAGACGCTTGCCGAAGACGCGCCGCTCCTTCACGAACTCGTAGGTGAGTGCGAACGCGCTCTGCGCGTTCGCAATGTACTGACAGGCACCGATCAGGCGTTCCTCGACCAGGAACCTCGTCAGGTAGTGGAACCCCTTCGTCGGCTCACCGAGCACGTTCGCGGCCGGCACGCGCACCCGGTCGAAGAACAGCTCCGAGGTATCCTGGGCCTTCAGTCCGAGCTTCTTCAGTTTCCGGCCACGCTTGAACCCTGGCATGTCGCGCTCGACCAGGAACAACCCGAGCCCATGCGAGCGTTGCGGATCCGTCCGCGCGACCACGATCACGAGGTCGGCGAGCTGCCCATTGGAGATATAGAGCTTCGATCCGGAGAGAATCCAGTCGTCGCCATCCCGTTCCGCGCGCGTCCGGATCCCCGCGAGGTCGCTGCCCGCATCGGGCTCGGTCATCGCGATCGCGAGGATCGTGTCGCCGCGGACGCAACCCGGCAGGAACCGCTCCTTCTGCGTCTCGCTGCCGAGTTCCCCGAGATACGGACCGACGAGCCGCGAATGCAGGGTGAGGAACAGACCCGATTCGCCATGCTGGGAATTCTCCTCGATCATGATCTGTTCGTAGCGGAAGTCGTCGACGGCGGCTCCTCCGTAGCGCTCTTGCGCCCACATCAACAGGTATCCGCCTTCCCCGGCCTTGCGGTAGATCTCGCGGTCGACCTGGCCCGCTTCGCGCCACCGCTGGGCATGGGGCGCAACCTCCCGCGCGATGAATTTTCGAAACGATTCGCGAAACATCTCGTGTTCGGACTCGAAGATGTAACGTTTCACCGGGGGCATCGGGATTGTCGTCATGAGCGGTGTTTCCAGGGTGTCGCGCCCGACGGCTCAGAGCGCGTCGGGCAGCGGGTACAGCGGATCCGACGGAGCCGTCTTGCGTGTCCGCATCGCCTCGACGCCGCTTCGCAGGTCTTCGACGTCGAGCATCCCCGCCTGCCAGTTGATCGCCATTCTCGAGGCGACGTCGACGGGGTAATCGCGGGCGAAGTTGATCGCTTCCTTCGACCCCGCGACCGCAAGCGCGGATCGCGACGCGATCCTTCGCGCGCAGGCCCGGGTCCCCGCGAGCAGCGCATCGGTGGAGTCGAACGTTCGATTCACGAAGCCGAGGCGATGGGCATCCGCGGCGGACCACCGATCCCCGGTGTACGCGAGTTCGCGCACGATGCCCGCCGGGATCAGCTTCGGCATCCGCTGCAGGGTGCCGAGATCCGCCATCATTCCGATGTTGACTTCCTGAATGCAGAAGAACGCATCCGACGTCGCGTATCGAATGTCGCAGACGCACGCAAGATCGAGCCCACCGCCGATGCACCCGCCCTGGATCGCGGCGATCACGGGAAACCGTGCGCGCTCGAGGCGGTTCAGCGCTTCCTGCAGGAGAGTGCCGACGTTTCGCATCCGCTCGCGGCCGCGGGCCGACGCGGTCGCGGCGCCCGCGTCGGCGAACACCGAGACGTCCATGCCCGCGCAGAAATGCGGCCCCGTCGACGCGATGATCATCGCCCTCGTCCGCCCCGTCGCGTCGAGTGCGTCGACGATTCGCGGCAACCGGTTCCAGAATGCCGGCGTCATCGCGTTGAGCGTCGCCGGGGAACTGAGCGTCAGCTCCGCGATCCCGTCGGCTTGGGTGAGGTGGAGGCCGTCGTCGGTCATGGGGTCGCTCCGTGGTCGCCGTCGGACTTCGTCGCACGCCGTTCGGGGACCCGGATTCCTCGAACGAGCGTCAACGCCAGGCTCTTGACGAACCGGGTTCTCTCGGCCCGGGTGCCGCTCGGAAATTCGATCAGGCCCATCGAGATCAGCCGCGCGAGGCCGTACGAAAAAGCGAACAGGGTGTAACCGCTTTGACAGTGCGCGTGCGACCAGGCGATGTCGTCCGACCGGTACCGGTGCTCGCCGTCGACCCGATTCACCAGGTCCTCGAACGCGAGCTCCGAGGCCGTCCGGAAGCGCTCGTGATCCCGGGCATCGACGATCTGCCCGAACATCAGCCGGAACAGATCCGGGTGATCGACGCCGAACTCGACGAAACCGGTCGCGATCGCGGTCAAACGCTCGTCGAACGCGTCGATCCGGGACAACCGGCTCCGCAGGCGCTCCCGCAACTTGTCGAGCCCCTCCGCCGCGACGTCGAGCAGTAGGTGATCGAGGCTCGGATAATGGTTGTAGAAATTGGCCGCGGTGACCCCGACCTCGCGGCACAGTCGCCGCAGGGTCAATCGATCGAGCTCGCCCGATTCGATCAGCCGCGAGGCCGCGTCGAACAGATGCCGGTCCACGTTGCCCTTGTGGTATCGATCCTCGTCGCGGGCCGACCGGGATGGGCGCTTGCGCTTCGCAGCTGTCATGACATCGGCTCCCCTGTACCGCCGCCTGCCGGCAGGCGGACGGGCGAAGGCGAGGAACGCCAGTCCGACTCGCGCGGTTTCAGGCCAGATGCTCGGCATTCTCGCGCGACGGCGCTCAGGCCGGCAAGGACCGCAACGAGTCGGCCACGGCATCGACGATGCGGTCGATTTCCGCGGGCGTATTGGCAGTGGACAGCACCATGAAGCCCTGTGCGCCCATGAAGACGCCGCGATTCAGCAGTCCTCGGAACAGCGCGCCGCCGCGCGTCATGATCTGCGGGTCGGCAGCGACCGTCGCGACCAGATCACGATAGGTGCGGATCCTTGCATCCGTCATGAACAGACCGGTCAGCGAGGCCGCGCCGGTCACCGTGCCGGGTCGACCGGTGACCCGCAATGCGTCTCGCAGCCCGGCGCGCAATCGATCACCGAGCGCCGACAGTCGATCGAACGCCGCTTCGTCGAAGTGCGCCATCGCGGCGAGCCCCGCCGCCATGGTCAGCGGATTGGCGTTGAACGTGCCCGCATGGGCGAGCTTCGCGCCGCGCCGGGGATCGAACAGTTCGTCCATCAGATCGGCCCGTCCTCCGACCGCGCCGATCGGCAGACCGCCGCCGATGATCTTGCCGAGCGCGACCACGTCGGGTTCGATCCTGAGCACGGAGTGGGCCCCGTGGAAGCCGAGCCGCAGACTGTAGACCTCGTCGAAGACCAACAGCGCCCCGCAGCGAGCGGTTTCCTCGCGCAGCATCGAGACGAATTCCGGTGTGACCGCCATGAACGCGAGATTCTTCACCATCGGATCGACCAGCACGCCGGCGAGCCGAGCGGCGTGGCGACGGATCAGCCGACGCCCGAGTTCGACGTCGTTCATCGGCAATACCAGCACGTCCTGTGCGACGCCGGGAGCCGAGCCGCTGTCCTGGACCGCGGAAGGAGCATCGGCCTCGCCCCAGCGGGCCGGATCCGGCGAGGTGCTCACCGAAGCCGTTTCGGCCGATCCGTGGTAGGCCCCCTCGATCTTCGCGATCAGCGGCCGCCCGGTGAGCGCACGCGCGGCCTTGAGCGCGAACATCACCGCCTCGGTGCCGGAATTGCAGAAACGCACCCGCTCCACCGCATCGAGTCGCTCGACGAGCAACTCCGCCAGCTTCACCTCGCTTTCCGTGGGCAATGCCACGGAGATCAACTCCGAGGCCTGCCGCGCGATCGCATCGACCACCGCGGGATGGCAATGACCGTGGATCAGCGAAGAGTAGTTGTTCACGCAGTCGAGCCGCTCGACGCCGTCGACGTCCCAGATCCGGCTCCCTCGTCCCCGCGCCGCGTACACCGGGTACGGCGGAAAGAAAACCGAGTGGCGGCTGTTACCGCCGGGCAACACCCGGCGCGCGCGCTCGTGCAGCACCGCGGAACGCGATAGCGGATCGGGGAACGGCGCGGCGCCGCCGGCCTGCCCTGGCATGGAATTCGGAGTCGTCATACGCGATCACCGTGGTTCGAGGCTGATGGGCGGGACGGACCGGCGGTGCGCTCGAGGCATCCGGACGCACCGCCGCCAGCCATCTCAATATAAACAGTGTAAATTTCCAGGTAATATTGTCAAGCTTCGGGCGCGGCGCCCGAAGCGATGAACGAGGAGACCAGGCCGTGCAATTCGCACTCGACACGATCGGACGGGATCTCGGATCGGCGCAGACCACCGCGACGACGCGGCGCGTGCTCGCATTCGCCGCGGCGGTCGGCCCCGACGATCCGGACACGCTCGACGATCTCGCCGCGGGCGGCCTGGCCGCGATCCCGTCGTTCTGTGCGGCGATCGAATGGGGCTTGCTGTCGAGCCCCGACCGATCCGGCGCGCTCGCAGTGCTCGGAGGCGAACTCTCGCGGTACCTGCACGTCGGCCAGGACTCGCTGTTCCACACGCCGATCCGCGCGGGCGCGGAACTGCGGATCGCAGGACGCCTCGTCGGACTGACCAGCACCCGCGCGGGTGCGTTGATCACGCTGCGCATCGAGACCCGCGACGCGACACTCGGTTCCGCGGTCGTGACGTCCTGGTGCACCGTCCTGTGCCGTGGCGCGACGATCGAGGGCCCGGATCGGCTCGTCGAGCCACCGCCGTCGCTCGTCGCACCGGAGCCGGTGTCGAGGCATCGCGTCGAGATTCGCGTGCCCCACGGCCTCCCTCACGTCTATGCCGAGTGCTCCGGCATCATCAATCCGATTCACACCGAACGGCGCGCCGCCACGGAGGCGGGCCTGCCGGACATCGTGTTGCAAGGCACCGCCACCTGGGCGATGGCCGGGCGCGAACTCGTCCACCGGCTGGGACGACCGGCCGGCCGCCGTCTCCACCGTCTCGCGGGCGAGTTCCGTGCACCCGTGATCCCCGGGTCGTTCATCACGCTGCATCACGACGTCCCGGCCGATCCCGCCGGGGTCGTCGGATTCGAGGTACGCAATGCGAGCGGTGCGATCGCGATCGCAAACGGACGCGCCGTCTTTGCCGGATGAACCGCAACCGCCCTCCCGGAGAACGTCCCATGCCGCCGAAAACCGCCCTCACCCCGACCGCAACGCACCCGTTCACCGGTCGTGACCTGCCCTGGCTGCTCGCGACCCAAGCGCACGCACGAGCGGATCACCCGTTCCTCGTCTGGGATCCGTTCGACGGTGCGGAAGCCCGCTGGACCTATGGGGAATTCGCCCGAGACGTGGCACGACTGGCCGCCGGACTCGTCGCGCGGGGCGTCGCGGCGGGAGATCGGATCCTGATTCACCTCGGCAACTGTCCCGAGTTCCTGATCGCGTATTTTGCCTGCGCTCGGGTCGGTGCGATCTCGGTCACGACGAATACGCGGTCCACGGTCGACGAACTCGCGTACTACGCGGCGAACGCGAACGTCACTGCCGCGATCACACAACCGCAGCTGCTCGAGACGGTACGCGCGGCGGCGCCGGCGCTGCGCTGGATCGCCTGCACCGCGACCGACCTCGGCGCGGCACCGGCGGCACCGCCACCGATCGGCGTGCTCGGGTTCGCCGACCTGTTCGGCGACGAATCGAGCGCTCCCTCCCGCGCCGCCGAGCCGCTCGCGCCGAACAGCGTGCAATACACCTCGGGCACGACCTCCCGGCCGAAAGGCGTCGTGTGGACGCACGCGAACGCGCTCTGGGGCGCGCGGATCGGATCCGAACTGCTGCACCTCCGGGGGAGCGACGTCACCCTCGTGTACCTGCCGCTCTATCACACCAACGCGATCTCGTATTCGACGCTGAGCACGCTGTGGTCCGGGGGCACGATCGTGCTGCACCCCAAGTTCTCGGCGAGCCGATTCTGGGATGCGATCATCCGGCACGGGTGCACCTGGTTCATCGGCATTCCGTTCAGCCTGCTGGCCCTCGTGAAGCAACCCAAGCCGGGACCGCACCGGGTGAGGTTCATCGGACTCGGTGCATCCGACGTCTCGATCCTGCGCGAGGTCTGGGGATTGCGCAGCCTGGGGTGGTTCGGGATGACCGAGACCGTGACCTTGACGATCATGAGCGAACACGGCTGGCCCGGGCGCGAGATGGCGATGGGCGTGCCGGTGCCCGGCTACGAGATCAAGGTGGTCCGGGACGACGGAACGGAGGTGGCCTTCGGCGAGAGCGGACACCTGAAGATCCGGGGAATTCCCGGCATTTCGCTGTTCCTCGAATATCTCGGCAATCAGCAGGCGACCGACGCGTGCTTCGATGCGGACGGCTGGTTCTCGACCGGGGATCGCGTGACGCCGTTCGCGGACGGTCAGATCCGTTTCGACATGCGGGACAAGGACATGCTGCGGGTCGGCGCCGAGAACGTCGCGGCGGCGGAGATCGAGCGAGTGATCTTCGCGAGCGGCGCAGTCGCGGAAGTCGCCGTCGTCGGCGCACCGGACGAGATGCTCGAGGAGGTGCCGGTCGCCTACGTGATCCCGCTCGCGAACACCCCGGACCTCGCCGACCGTTTGCTCGCGCGGTGCCGCGCCGAGCTCGCGGACTTCAAGATACCTCGACGCATCATCGTGGTCGCGGATCTGCCGCGAGTGACCCTCGAGAAGATCGACAAGAAGGCATTGCGGCTGCGCTTGCGCGAAGCGCGATAGCGCGCGCCCACACGAGGCAACCGTCGGGGCCCGCGTGGAAGCCGTCACGCGCAAAGTGGCGATCCTCGACGTCCGGGGGGAACGGCGCATAGAGCGCCCCGGCATCGGCGGCCGCCCGCTTCGCCGCGGCGACGTAGACGAGCGCTCGTCGATCGAGAAAGCGGCCCAGACGACCGCGCAACGCCGGGAACGCCGCAAACGACGGCAAGCCGGCGTGCACGACGCGGGCGTGCGGCCAACGGCGCCGAATCCGGGCGTGGAACTGCGCGATCGCGGCATGGTAGCGCCCGGGGTCGCGCCCGCGCAGCACGTCGTTGACGCCGCAGGAGAGCAGCACGTGGTCCGCCGGCACGCCGCGCGCCCGCTCGGTCAATTCCTCGAGCCGGTCCGCGGTCGCACCGGAGACGGCGAAGCTCTCCCAGCGGGCCGAGCGTCCCGCGGCAATCTCGCCGGCGAACCGGGCGACCAGACCCTCGGACTGCGACTCGACGCCGACACCCGCGGCGATCGAATCGCCGAAGCCGACGACGGAGACGGCGGGCGGCACCCCGGGGACGCCGCCGCCGGGCTGCGGCGGCGTCGGCAGACGAATCGCCGTCGCCCACAGCCAGGCGAGGCGAGCGTTCATCTCCCAGCGCAGCAGAACCGCGTCGCGCTCAGAGGGACGCGGCGAGCTCGACGCCTTGGCGGATCGCTCTCTTCGCATCGAGTTCCACGGCGACGTCGGCGCCGCCGATCCGATGAACCCGGCATCCCGCGGCCCGCAACGCCGGCTCGAGGTCTCGCAATGGCTCCTGGCCCGCGCAGACGATCACGTGGTCCGCCTCGATCAGGCGCGCGTGTCCGTCGATCTCGACGTGCAGTCCGGCATCGTCGATGCGTCGATAGGCAACCCCGGCGATCATCTCGACGCCGTGGCTCTTGAGCGACGCGCGGTGGATCCAGCCGGTGGTCTTGCCGAGTCCGTCGCCGACCTTGGTACTCTTCCGCTGCAGCAGCGTGATCCGGCGCTGCGGGCGCGATCGCTGCGGCGCGCATACCCCGCCCCGGTGCCGATAGGCCGTGTCGATTCCCCACTCGGCATAGAAATCCGCGGGCGCGCCGAGCAGAAACGCGGCGACGTCGAACGCGATGCCACCGGCCCCGATCGTCGCCACTCGCCGCCCGACCTCCGTCGATCCGGCGAGCACCTCGACGTAGCTCAGGACCTTCGGGTGCGAGACTCCGTCGATCTGCGGAACGCGCGGCGAGATCCCGGTCGCGAGCACGATCTCGTCGAACCCCGCTCCCGCAAGCGTCGGCGCGTCGACCCGGCACCCGAGCCGCACCTCGGCACGATGCAGTTGCAGTTGGCGCAGGTAATAGCGCAGCGTCTCGCGGAACTCCTCCTTGCCGGGAATCCGCTTCGCCAGATTGAACTGTCCACCGATCTCGGGCCCGGCCTCGAACACCGTGACCCGATGCCCGCGCCGGGCCGCGGTCGTCGCGAAGCTGAGGCCCGCCGGCCCGGCACCGACCACGGCGATGCGCTTGGGATGCTCGACGGGCACCTCGTTCAGCTCGCGCTCGCGGCATGCACGCGGATTCACGAGGCACGAGGTGATCTTGCCGGCGAAGGTGTGATCGAGACAAGCTTGATTGCAGGCGATGCAGGTGTTGATCTCGTCGGGGCGACCTTCCGACGCCTTGCGCACGAATTCCGGATCGGCCAAGAACGGTCGCGCCATCGACACCAGATCGCAGACACCGTCCGCGAGGAGCCGTTCGGCCGTCTCCGGCGTGTTGATCCGATTCGACGCGACCAGGGGAATGCTCACCGACCCGCGCAGGCGTTGCGTGACCCAGGCGAAGGCCGCCCGGGGCACCATCGTCGCGATCGTCGGAATTCGGGCCTCGTGCCAGCCGATTCCGGTGTTGAGGATGTTCGCCCCGGCCGCTTCGATCGCCTTCGCGAGCGTGACGACCTCCTCGAGGGTCGACCCGCCTTCGACGAGATCGAGCATCGACAGGCGGTAGATCACGATGAAGCGCGGACCCACCCGGTCGCGCACTCGACGGACGATCTCGACCGCAAAGCGGATGCGCGAGGAATAGTCGCCGCCCCACCGGTCGGATCGGCGATTGGTGCGCGCCGAGATGAACTCGTTGATCAGGTAGCCTTCCGAGCCCATGATCTCGACGCCGTCGTAACCGGCGAACTGTGCGAGGCTCGCGCAATTCGCGAAGTCGTCGATCGTCTGCTCGACCTCGGCGTCGGTCAGTTCTCGCGGCACGAACGGGCTGATCGGCGCCTGCAGCGCGCTCGGCGCGACCAACTCCGGATGGTAGGCGTAGCGGCCGAAGTGCAGGATCTGCATCGCGATCTTGCCGCCGGCGCGGTGAACGGCGTCGGTGACGACCCGATGACTGGTGGCCGCGGCCCGATCGTCGAGGCAGGCGCCGCCCGGCATCGGCCGGCCCGCCGCGTTCGGCGCGATGCCGCCGCTCACGATGAGACCGGCACCGCCGCGGGCGCGCTCCGCGTAGAACGCCGCCATCCGCTCGAAGCCGCCCTTGGCCTCCTCGAGGCCGAGGTGCATCGAGCCCATGATGACCCGGTTCGCGAGTCGCGTGGCACCGACGTCGAGCGGCTCGAGGAGCTTGCTGAACATCAAAGGACCTCGAACAACCCGGCCGCGCCCATTCCGCCTCCGACGCACATCGTGACCACGACGTATCTCACGCCGCGCCGCTTGCCGGCGAGCAGCGCGTGCCCGACCATCCGCGCACCGGACATCCCGTACGGATGGCCGATCGAGATCGCACCGCCGTCGACGTTCAGCCGTTCGTCCGGAATGCCGAGCCGGTCGCGACAATAGAGTACCTGAACCGCGAATGCCTCGTTGAGTTCCCACAGACCGACGTCCTCGATCTTGAGGCCGTGCCGCTGCAGCAACCTCGGCACCGCGAATACCGGCCCGATCCCCATTTCGTCGGCAGCGCAACCGACGATGGCCATCCCTCGATACGCGCCGAGCGGCTGCAGTCCACGACGCGCGGCCGCGCCCGCCTCCATCATCACGCACGCGCTCGCGCCGTCGGAGAGCTGACTTGCGTTGCCGGCGGTAACCACGCCGTGCGGGCCCATCACCGGCGCGAGTGCCTGCAACGCCTCCAGGCTCGTGTCCGGCCGCATGCCCTCATCGCTCGCGAGCCGAACCTCCTGCAGCGAGACCTTGCCGGTCTGCTTGTCGGTCACCGCCTTCTCCGTGCTCACGGGAACGATCTCGGCGTCGAATGCGCCCGCGGCCTGCGCCGCCGCGGTGCGCTGCTGGCTTTGCAGCGCATGGCGATCGCAGACCTCCCGGGTGACGCCATACCGATACGCGACGACTTCGGCAGTCTGGAGCATCGGCATGTGGGCATCCGGGTGCCGCTTCAGCAGGCGCGGGTCGGGGGCTCGCGACGCGTTGAACTGCTTGTTCTGCACCAGGCTGATGCTCTCGACCCCGCCCGCGACGCAGACGTCCATCCCGTCGACGACGATCTGCTTCGCCGCGGTCGCGATCGCCATCAGTCCGGACGCGCATTGACGGTCGATGCTCATCCCACCGACGGACTCGGGCAGTCCCGCCGCCATCGCGGCCAATCGCCCGATGTTGAAGGTCTGGGTCCCTTGCTGCATCGCGCAGCCCATCACGCAGTCCTCGATCTGCGCCGGGTCGATGCCCGCGCGGCCGACCGCATGCGCGATCGGAATGCTCGCGAGCGTCGGCGCCTCGAGATTGTTGAAAGCACCCGTGTAGGCCTTGCCGATCGGCGTACGGGACGTGGAGACGATCACGGCTTCTCTCATGAGGATCCTCGCGCGTTGCGGTGGTCAGGCGAACAGCAGATCGAGCGACGGGTTCGGCGCCCAGTAGCGGTCGGCGAACGCCGGATCCGCGCGGCGGCGCGCCGCGATCCCGTCTCGTACGGCCGGCAGTCCCAGTTGCCGGGCGAGGTAGACCGGCCCGCCCTTCGCGGCGGGGAAGCCGTAGCCATACACCCAGATCACGTCGACGTCGCTCGCCCGCGGCACGACACCCTCGGCAAGCACGCGGGCCGCCTCGTCGATCACCGGCAGCAGACAGCGCATCACGATCTCCTCGTCGGTGAACGAGCGTTGCGCAACCCCGAGCTGCGACGCGATCCGATCGCGTATCTCGAGCGCACGCGCCGACGGGAGCGGCGTCCGCCCGTCCGGCCCGTAGTCGTAGTTGCCGGCGGCGGCCTTCTGGCCGAGCCGTCCCGCGTCGACCAGCGCCTTCGTGAGCGCCCCGTAGCGTGGATCGTCGGGGATCAGCCGAGCCTCGCGCAGCGCATGGATGTAGTGATTGCGGATGTCGAGGCCCGCCATGTCGGCCATCGCACACGGTCCCATCGGAAAGCCGAACTGCGTGAGCGCCCGGTCCACGTCCTCCGGCCGCGCGCCCTCGAGCACGAGGAACTCGCTTTCCCGGCCATAGCCCTCGAGGGTGCGGTTCGCCGCGAAGCCCGGGGAATTCCCGACGACGACGCCGATCTTGCGCAGGATCGTCGAGAGGTACAGCGCGCTGCGAAGCACCTCGAGCGCGGTCTCCTTCCCGCGGACGATCTCGAGCAACGGCATC
Source organism: Gammaproteobacteria bacterium (assembly GCA_028870355.1). Lineage (GTDB taxonomy): Bacteria > Pseudomonadota > Gammaproteobacteria > Steroidobacterales > Steroidobacteraceae > Bog-1198. The sequence continues at coordinate 24,433 of JAGWPU010000120.1, forward strand.
ACGAACGCCGGCGAGAAGAAATGCAGACCGACCACGTCCGCAGGACGACCGCTCGCGCGCGCGATCCGGTCGACGTCGAGACCGGAGGTGTTGGTCGCGAGGATCGCCCCGGGCTTCGCGATCGCGCCGAGCCGGCGGAACACGTCCTCCTTGACCGTCACTTGTTCGAATACCGCCTCGACGATCACGTCGCAGTCGGCCAGCGCCTCGAACTCGAGGCTCTCGGACAGGAGCACCGGCAAGCCCTTGGCCTGGCTCTCGAACATCTGCCCGCGTTTGACGAGCGAGGCGAACGCCTTGTCGACGCTCCCCCGACCCTGGTCGAGCGCCGACTGCTTGAGGTCGACGAGCGTGGTCGGCACCCCGGCGGCGAGCAGGCAGACCGCGATGCCCGAGCCCATCAGGCCGGCGCCGACGACGCCCGCGGTGCGGATCTCGCGTCCGCGCAGGCCCGCAGGCAATCCCGGTACGCGGCCCAGCTGGTTCAACGCGTGGGCGAGATGGTGTTTCGGCGCGATGGTGTTCATGGGTTCGGCATCTCGATGGTCACTCCCGGGACTGACGGATAAATAAACATCGTTTATATATAGGCCACGCACGCCGGCTGCGTCAAGCCGCCCGGGCACCGCCCGATCCGGCACCACCGGTCGCATATAAACACCGTTGACATTTAACCGGACGAGGAATAATTTCGGCCGTGACCTGGGGAAGGCTGGCCCGGAATCTGGGCGCCGATTCGGCGATCGTCCTGGTTGCGACCTCCTCCGAGGCCTTCGTATTCGGACTGAAATGGGGGAATTCCATGCGAGTCAAATCCCGCGCCAGCGCGGTACTCGGTTCACCGGTCGTCACGTTCGGCTCGACTCTGTTGATCTGCGCGACGGCGGTCATCGCACCACCGCCGGCGCAAGCGCGCAGCAGCGATCCCGCCGCCACCCGCTCCTCCGACACGCTCGACGAGATCGTCGTGACCGCGCAACGGCGGCACCAGTCGGAATTCGACGTCCCTCTATCGGTCAGCGCGATCAGCGGCCGATCCTTGCAGACCGCCGCGATCACCTCGATCAAGGGCATCGTGCAAATGGTCCCGAACGCGAACGTGACCGAGAACCCGCAGGGCTACGAGACCTACGTCAGCATTCGCGGCATCACCCAGGGCGACGTGAACGCCGAGGCGAATTTCGGCGCCTATCGCAACGGCGTGTTCACCGGCGGTCACCTCGTGAACCTGGGACCGCAGATCGACGTCGAGCGGGTCGAGGTCCTGCGCGGTCCGCAGGGCGGACTCTACGGGCGCGACGCGGTGGGCGGCACGATCAACGTGATCTACGCGATGCCGAAGCCCGGGGACCAAACGAACGGCTATGTCAGCGCAAGCTACGGCAACGAGCAGCGGACCCAGGTCGACGGCGCGGTCACCCTGCCGATCAACGACCGGATCGCGACGCGCACGACGGCCTGGTACATCGATCAGGGCCAAGGCGACTACTACAACATCACGCTGCACAATTACGTGGATCGCAGCAAGGATGAAGGCCTTCGATTCAGCACGGCGGCCCAGATCACCGACCCCTTGAGCTTCCTGGGCACGGTCGAATACCAGAAGAACAACGACCCCGGCTTGCGCACCTATGCGCCGAACGGCGTGAAGAACGGACCGTTCGTGACCTCCCCGTCGGAAACTCCGACCACGGTCCAGCGCGACACGGACTCCCGCCTCGCGTCCACGCAACTGTTCGCCTCGGCGCGCCTGCGGTACGCGCTGCCGGGAGGAAGCCTGTCGTTGCAGTCGGCGTACCGGGACTACCGCATCGGCCTCACGCTCGATCAGGACCACACGGCCTTGCCGCCGACCGCCGGTCCGCTGGTGCTGAAGCAGGTCGGCGCGTGGTCCGATTCGATCAAGCAGTATCTGGTCGACGCGTACTGGCAGTCCGACGCGACCGGCCCGCTCACGAGCCAGGCCGGCATCTCCTATCTCCACGAGGACTACGCGGTCGGCCAGATCTACACGACCTCGCTCGACACCGCGTTCCTCGGGGGCTTCGGCGTCCCGAACATCGGGGTGATCACGGGTGCCGCCGGCATCCCGAACCTGGGGTCGGCGATTACGACGCATTCGTTCGCCGGCTTCGTCGATCTCGGCTACGCGCTGACCCGGTCCCTGACGATCACCGGCGTCGTTCGCTACACGCAGGACGACGAGTCGCTGGCGTGGAGCCAGGGCATCATCCAGGGGGCGACCTCGCCCCCGTACGCGCTGCCGATCGTTCTCGGCCTGTTCAGTTCGCAGGTCCCGACCTTCGCGCTCGCCGCGCACGACACCTACCGGTACACCTCGCCGTCGGTGAATCTGCAGTACAAGCTCGACCCCCACGTGAACCTGTACGCGCTCTACAGCACCGGCTTCCGCCCGGGCGGCTACAACACCACGGTGACCTCGCCGACCGAGATTCCCTACGGACAGGAAACCGCGAAGAACTACGAGGCCGGATTCAAGAGCCGCTGGCTCGGCGGCCGGGCGGCGCTGAACTTCTCGCTGTTCCGGATGGATCAATATAACCTCGCGATCCAGCAGACGGACCTGTTGAGCACCTTGAACTTCACCTACCTCGCGAACGCGGGTCGCGCCCGGACCGATGGCTATGAGCTCGAGGCGATGATCCGGCCAATCCGCTCGCTGACGGCGTCGCTGAGCCTCGGCCATCTGAACTCGAAATACACGCGCGGGATGGTGAATGCCGACACGCCGCAGCAGATCGACCTCACGGGCCGCCCCCTCTCGGGCGTGCGACCCTGGACGATCAACGCGCAACTGCAATCCGAAGCGCCGATATCGAGCTCGATCCGGTTCACCGGGTTGGTCAGCGCCCGCCACGAGAGCGGCGGCGCGATCGGCAACAACTCCGATTATCCGCTGCAGTCGCTGACGTTGCTCGATCTCGGCGCGACTTTCACGCTCGCCGGGCATACCGAGGTGACGCTCTTCGACCACAATGCGACGGACAAGGTGATCCCGCTGTTCGTCTACGCGACCGGCGACGTCGGAACGAACATCGGCCGTCGCTTTGGCTTGCAGGTGACGGAGAAGTTCTAGCACCGGAAGCAGACGGCGGCGCGCCGCAAGGGACGCGGCGCGTCGCCCCCGCCGATTCCATCCGGCGCGGTGTTCAGCGCGTCTGCGGGAATCCGAGGTCGATGCGGCTCGTCGCGGGATCCGGCCAACGGCTGGTCACGACCTTGCTTCGCGTGAAGAACGCAACCCCGTCCGGTCCATAGATGTGGTGGTCGCCGAACAGCGAGGCCTTCCAGCCGCCGAAGCTGTAGTAGGCGACCGGGACGGGAACCGGAACGTTGATGCCGACCATGCCCGCACGCACGTCGAACTGGAAACGGCGGGCCGCGCCGCCGTCGCGGGTGAAGATCGCGGTCCCGTTGCCGTACGGGCTGTCGTTCACGAGATCCACCGCCTCCTCGTAGCGCTCGACGCGCACGACGGCGAGCACCGGCCCGAAGATCTCGTCGCGATAGACGCGCATGTCCCGCGTGACGTGATCGACGAGCGACACCCCGAGAAAGAAGCCGCTCGGCGGAAGCGGCGCGCGGCGGCCGTCCACCACGACCCGCGCGCCTTCGCGCTCGGCCTCGGCCAGGTATCCCGCGACCCGGTCACGGTGTTCTCGCGTGATCAGCGGACCCATCTGCGCGTCCGGGTCGGTACCCGGCCCGACTCGCAACCGGCGCATCCGCTCTTCGATCGCCGCGACCAGGGGGTCGCCGACCGAGCCGACCGCGACGACGACGGAGATCGCCATGCAACGCTCGCCGGCCGACCCGAACGCCGCGCTGATGGCCGCATCGGCGGCCACGCCGATCTCGGCGTCGGGCAGCACGACCATGTGATTCTTCGCGCCACCGAGCGCCTGCACCCGCTTGCCCGCGGCGGTACCGCGCTCGTACACGAACTTCGCGATCGGCGTGGAGCCGACGAAGCTCACCGCCGCGATCGACGGATGCGCGAGCAACCGATCCACGGCCAGCTTGTCGCCGTGCACGACGTTGAACACCCCGGGTGGCACGCCCGCTTCCGCGAGCAGCTCCGCGAGGAACACCGCCGCGGACGGATCCTTCTCCGAGGGCTTGAGCACGACGGTGTTGCCGGCCGCGATCGCGTTCGCGAAGATCCACATCGGGACCATCGCCGGAAAATTGAACGGCGTGATCCCGGCGACCACGCCGAGCGGCTGGCGAATCGAATACACGTCCACGCCACCCGCGACCTGTTCGCTGAACTCGCCCTTCAGCAACTGGGGTATCCCACAGGCGTACTCGATGTTCTCGAGCCCGCGCGCGACCTCCCCGAGCGCGTCGGCACGCACCTTGCCGTGCTCGCGGGTCACGATCGCGGCGAGCTCCTCGCGCCGTCTGGACACGAGTTCGCGGACTCGAAACAGCACGTCGACCCGCTTCGACAACGAGGTCGCGCGCCAGCCCGGGAACGCCCGTTCGGCGCTGGCGACCGCCGCATCGACGGTCTGGAGGTCGGCGAAGGCGACCGCGGCGATCTGCTCGCCGGTCGCCGGGTCGTGGACCGGTCCGCACCGATCCGTCGGGCCGGCATGAGGCTGTCCGGCGATCCAATGAGCGATGGTTTTCATCGCTTGAAGGATAATGAGCACGCCCGATCGGAATATGCAGATACCGCATCGTGCGATCCCCTCTGCGCATCGGCTCGCCGCATCGTCTGGCTATCCTTCGGTGCATCGACATCACGTGGCACGCCTCGGCGGCGGGCGGTGCCCACCGGCCGGCGCGCGCCGAGGAGCAGCCCGTGACTCACCCTGGTTTCTCGCCCGAATCGCGCCCCCTCGTGCGGGCGCTCGCCGCCTCGAAGGTGCGCGAGATCGCGAACGCCGGTTTCGGCCGGGACGACGTCCTGCGATTCTGGTTCGGCGAGAGCGACGAACCGACGCCGGCGTACCTCCGCGAGGCCGGCGTCGCCGCACTGCAGGCCGGGAAAACCTTCTACACCCACAACCTCGGTCTCCCGGAGCTGCGCGACGCGCTCGCGAACTATCTGGGCACGCTGCATCGGCGGCCGTTCGACTCGGAGCGCATCGCGGTGACGAGTGCCGGCGTGTCCGCGCTGATGATCGCGATGCAGGCGATCCTCGAGCCCGGCGATCGGGTCGTCGCAGTCGCCCCCGTCTGGCCGAACCTGACCGAGATCCCGTGTCTCCTCGGTGCGCGGCTCGCCCGGATCCCGTTGAGCGTGGTCGACGGCCAGTGGCGACTCGACCTGCAGCGACTCCTCGAGGCGATCACCCCGACGACCCGGCTGCTGCTGCTGAACTCGCCGGGCAACCCGACCGGCTGGACCCTGCCGTCGGCCGATTGCGCGGCGATCCACGATCACTGCCGCCGCCTCGGCACCTGGATCCTCACCGACGACGTCTACGAACGATTGCGGTTCGACGCGCCGGGCACGGCCGCCCCGTCGTCCTTGCTCGGCTCGGCGGAACCCGAGGACCGGATCATCGGCGCAAACAGCTTTTCGAAGGCCTGGCTGATGACCGGGTGGCGGATCGGGTGGCTGGTGGTCCCCGCCGCGATTCGCGAGGACGTCGGGAAATTGATCGAATACAACACCTCCTGCGTCCCCGAGTTCGTGCAACGCGCCGCGCTGGTCGCCCTGGAGCGAGGCGAACCCCACGTCGAGGCCTTGCGTCGTCAGTTGCTCGCCAAACGTGATCGCGTCGCGCAGCGGCTGCGGGTGATGCGCGGCGTCGAAGCGCCGGATCCGCAGGGAGGCATGTACGCCTTCTTCCGAATCGCGGGCTACGAGGACTCGATGAGTCTCGCGAAGCGGCTGATCGCCGAGGCCCGGCTCGGGCTGGCGCCGGGCCGTCGCGTTCGGACCCGAGGGGGAGTCCTGGCTGCGCTGGTGCTTCGCGGCGAGGCCGGACGCCCTGGACGCGGGACTCGCCCGTCTCGAGACCTGGATCGACCGCCGGTCCGCGTGACCGCACGAGCAACCAATACGCATTGCTCATGGATCGATCGAGCAATCGCATCAGCCCCGGCCGCACGCACCGCTATTCTCTGCGTCAGGTCATTTTGCATCCGGCGCCACCCGAGGACCCGTCCATGCGCAGCTGCGAGGAGATTCGACTCTCGATCCGGCAGGAATCCTGGCGCGTCGATGGCGTATTCGCGATCGCGCGCGGCGCGCAGACGATCGCCGACCTCGTCGTCGTCGAACTTCGATCCAGCGGGAATCTCGGCCACGGCGAATGCGAGCCGCAGGATTTCTATGGCGAGTCGGTCGAGTCGGTCATCGCCCAGATCGAGAGCGTGAGACCGCGGATCGAGGCGGGAATCAGCCGCGACGAATTGCTCGAGTGCCTGCCGCCGGGCGCCGCGCGCAACGCGGTCGACTGCGCGATGTGGGACCTCGAAGCCAAGTGCGGGGGACGCAGCGCGTGGCAGATCGCGGGCCTGCCGCCGCGTACCGTCGTCACGGACTTCAGCCTGAGCCTCGACACGCCGGAAGCGATGCATCGGCGCGCGCTGCGATATCGCGACTGGCCGATCCTGAAGATCAAGCTCGGCGGCGGCGAGGTGGACGTCGAGCGGGTACGCGCGGTGAGGGAGGCGGCGCCGAACGCGCGACTCACGGCGGACGCGAACGAATCCTGGACGATCGCTCAACTCGAGCGCGATGCCCCGGTGCTGCGCACGCTCGGGGTCGAACTCATCGAGCAGCCGTTGCCGGCCAAGGCCGACGCACCGCTGCGCGGATACCAGCCGGAGATTCCGCTGTGTGCGGACGAAGCCTGTCATACGCGGGCATCCCTCGACCGAATCCAGGGCCTGTATCAGTTCGTGAACATCAAGCTCGACAAGACCGGGGGACTCACCGAGGCGCTCGCGCTCGCGAACGAAGCTCGGGCCCGCGGATTGCGATTGATGGTCGGCTGCATGACCGGAACCTCCCTCGCGACCGCGCCGGCGCTCCTCGTCGCGACCCTCGCCGAGTACGTGGACCTCGACGGCCCGTTGCTGCTCGCCGAGGATCGCGACCCACCGGTTCCCTACGCCGGCGGGGTGATATCCCCAGCGCCGCCGGCGCTTTGGGGCTGAGGCACGATCGCCGCCGAAGGCATCGGTTCAATCGACAAGGAACAGCGACATGTCCGTGAAGGCCAATCCGTCGGCCGTGACCACCAATCTCCTGCCGCTGATGCGGCTGCACGGCGAAGCCGCGCGCTGGACGCTCGCCGAACGGCTCGCGCATTACCGGGTTCCGGGCGTGAGCATCGCGGTGATCGAGTCCGGCACGATCGCGTGGGCCGACGGTTTCGGCGCGCGCGAGCAGGGTGGCGACGCCGCGGTCGACCCGGATACCGTCTTCATGGGTGCCTCGACGAGCAAGCCGATCACCGCATTCCTGATCCTGCAGCACGTCGAACGCGGGATCCTGGATCTCGACGTCGACGTGAACCGCTACCTCGAGCGCTGGCAGGTCCCGCTGAACGAGTACACGCGCCGCTTCCCGGTGACCTTGCGCGCCTGCTTGAGCCACAAGGCGGGACTCACCGTCAACGGCTGGGGCGCCGCGCTGCGCGGCAAGCCGGTCGCGACCCTCGTCGACCTCCTCGAGGGCGTCCCCGTGTCGGGCCAGCCGGCCGTGCGGGTCGACAAGACGCCGGGCGGACGCGAGCGGTATTCCGGCGGCGGTTTCGTGATCGCCGAGATGCTCCTCGAGGACGTCACCGGCCGGCGGTTCGACCAGCTCGCCGAGGAACTGATCCTGGGACCGCTCGGAATGAGCCACACGACCTTCGTGAATCCGCTTCCCGAGCGCTTCCGGCACAACGTCGCGAGCGGACACGACCACAACGGCAGCGCGCATCCCGGCGGCTGGCTCGTATCGCCGGACATGGGCGCCGGCGGCCTGTTCACGACCGCCGCCGACTACGCACGGTTCATGATCGCGACCCGCGATGCGTTCCTCGGCCAGAACGGCGCGCTGCTGCGCCGGGACCTTGCACAGCAGATGCTGACGCGGCAAGGGTCGGGCCAGTTCGGACTGGGGTGGCGGTCGATCGGCGACGGCCCGACCCGCCGGATGAACCACGGCGGGTCGAACGACGGCTACCAGAGCGAGACGACGCTCTACCTCGACAGCGGCGACGGTGTCGCGGTGTTCACCAATGCGGTGCCCGGGATCCTGCTCCATGGCGAGATCCACAATGCCGTCGCGGACCTGCAGGGCTGGGGCGATTTCCTGCCGGCCCCGAAGAGAGCCCAGCTCGTCCCCGCCTCCGAGCACTGGCGCTACGTCGGCGAGTACCGGATCGTGAGCGGCGTCGAGATGCCGACCTTGCGCGTCTACGCGGAGGACGGCGTGCTCAAGAGCGGGATCGACGGGATGCGCGTCACCGGCATGCCGATCTACATCGACGAGAACGGCGTGTTGTTCTCCCGAATGGCGCGCCTGGAGACGAAGGTGTGTTACGGGCTCGACGGCCGGGCACGCCAGCTCGGTGCGTTCGAGGCCTCGGACAGCGAGCTGCTGCGCGCGGTACGCGACTGACGCGATCGACCTCGCTGTCGATGGCGTCAGGACGCGAGCGAAGGCTCGACGAGGCGTCCGTGCCGACGCAACAGCTCCCGCACCTGGCCGACCGGCAGGCCCTCGACCGTGTGTCCGTCCCGACCCACCATCGTCCGGTTGCCGACGAGCGAATTGATCACGGCTTCGTCGATCGACTGCACGGTCGCCTCGAATATCGGGCTCAACACGAAATCCGGCAGGAACTGTGCACTCGAGAGCCGCTCGGTCTCGTGGAACGCCGCCGAATTCGCGACGGACAGTGCGAGGAACAGATCACCGGAGCTGTTCGAGGGGATCGCCCCCGAACGGGCGATCCCCGACGCGCACCGTCTCGCGACGCGCTTCAACTGATGCGGTAGCAGCGGCGCATCGGTCACGACGACGCCGATGATCGACCCACCGTCCTCGCGGACCGTTCCCGTCTTCGGCAGGTACTGCCCGACCGGGACACCGGCGATCGTGCACAGATGCCGCAGGCCGTGGTTCGCCTGCACGAACGCGCCCACGGTGTACCGCACGCCGTCGACCGACACGATCCGCGACGCGGTGCCCGAGCCTCCCTTGAACTCGAAGCAGCGCATCCCGGTCCCGCCGCCGACGCTGCCCTCCTCGATCGCCCCCGTGCGCGCCGAATCGATCGCCGCGAACACGTGCTCCTCGCGCACGTGAAATCCGTTCACGTCGTTCAGGTACCCATCGAGCGTCTCGGCCGCGACGGGCATCGCAAACCCGTTGCCGGTATCGAACTTCCGGGGAAACCGCTCGACGATCCAGCGGATCGTCGCGTCCCGCGCGATGCCGACCGAGTGCGAGTTGGTGATCGTGATCGGCCCGTCGCAGCGGCCCGCCTCCTCGATCCAGTGCGTGCCGCACATCTCGCCGTTGCCGTTGTAGCTGAAGTACCCGGCGAACGCGCCGTCCGCGCCCTGCGCACGCCCCCGCGGCAGGATCGCGGTGACGCCGGTGCGGACCGGGCCCTGGCCGACGACCAGCGCACCGTCGCCGCGGTTCAGGGTGCAGTACCCCACCTCGACGCCCGCGACGTCGGTGATCGCATTGCAGGGACCCGGCTCGCCCGGAAACGGAATGCCGGCGCCGCGTGCCCGCAGTTTGCCGCCGGGCGTACGGATGTGAGGATGTTCCATGGTCTCGCTACCTTACGGCGCGGACCGTCGCCCGCCAATGCAAAACGCGAATGCAGGTATGTCCTCAGGTTTTGGCCGCGGGCGGCGACGCCGCGAACGACTCGATCAGCGGACTCGCGATGCGCCTGAACGCGTCGGAGAACTGGCTGCGGTGGTAGATCCGCACCTCGAGCGGCGCCGTCCAGCGCTCGTCTCCGGCGGGCACGAGCGTGCCGGCCTCGATCTCGGCGAGCGCCGTCCTGCGCGGCAGCCACGCGATGCCATGGCCTTGTGCCGCCATCGCCTTGAGCGATTCGGCCAGATCGTCCACGTAACGCGTCTCGAGGAACGCTTGACGGCCGGGCGCATGCCGCAGTTCGTCGACGACCTTGCCCAGGTACGCGTTGGCTCCATACGAGAGGTAGGGCCGTGCCGCTCCCGGCTTTCCGGGCAGGGGGTGGCGCGGCGCCCCCTTCGGTCCCGGAGCGCACAGCGGCACGAGCTGGTCCCGCTCGATCAGCAGGTACGGATAACTGGTCGACGTGAGGAACAACGGCACCGAGGGATTCGAGAACACCAGCAGGTAGTGACAGGAACCTTCGAGGAACGCCTGCAGGCAGTTCTGCATGTTCTCGCACAGCATGTGCACCTTGAACGGACCGACGGACCGGTAGAATGCGTCGTAGTATCGCGGGTAATAATGGATCGCCAGACTGTGCAGAGCGGCGACGCGCACCAGGCTGCGGTCCTCGGCTCCGATCTCTCGAGCCGCACGCCGCGCGGCCCGCAACGACTTGACGATCTCGAGCCCGGCGTCTCGGAACGAGATGCCCGCGGCCGTCAGCGTGATCGGATAGGAGGTCCGGTCGATCAGCTCCACACCGAGATAATTCTCGAGCGACTTGATCCGACGACTGAGGGCGGGCTGGGTCACGTGCCGCTCCTCGGCCGCACGGGAGAAGTTTCCGGTCTGCGCCAGGGTCAGGAAATCCTCGAGAAACCTCAGACCCATCGCGCGCATCCTCCGAGACCCGACTCGCGGTCATGCGTGAATGGTATCAAAACATCCGGAAACGGCATTGCGTCCGATCGGCGGTGACGACTACTTTGACTCCTCTCGGAGGGCACGACGTGGACGAGCGACCGGTCGGCGGCAAGGCGGCGGAGAGTCCGGAGCGAATCCCGACGGGCGCGTTGCTCACCTATGCGTTCACGACCTTGCCGATTTCGCTCGTGAACCTCCCGATCAACATCGTCCTGCCGAGCTACTACGTGCAGAACACCGCGACCTCGCTCGCGCAGATCGGCGCCGTATCGTTCGTCGCCCGCGCATTCGACGCGGCCGCCGATCCGCTGGTCGGCTATTTCTCGGACCGACTGGACACGCGCTGGGGCCGGCGCAAGCCCTGGGTACTGGCCGGATCGCTCGTCTGCGCCGGCGCGATCCTGTTCCTGTTCTCGCCACCACGAACCGCGACGATCGTGTATTACACCCTCGCCTGCTTCGCGTTCTACGTCGGCTACGCGCTGTTCGACGTCCCCAACAAGGCCTGGGGCAGCGAGATGTCCCGGCATTACCTCGAGCGGTCCCGGATCGCGACCTTCCTCACGGTCGCGTCGGTCCTCGGCGCCCTCGGGTTCTGGCTTGCGCTGATCCTCCAGGTCCCCTTCACGCACTCGACCGAGATCAACCCCGAGGTCTTTCGGGCGATCGCCTGGTGCGATGCGTTCGCGCTACCGGTCGTCGCCCTGCTCGCGCTGTACGCCGTTCCGCGCGGAGAGTTCGTCGGTAGCGGGACGCCTTCGCTCCGCGATCTGGTCCGTGCCGTGCGGTCGAACCGGCTGCTGTGGAGGTTCTGCACGATCGTCGGCTTCCTGCAGCTCGGCAACGGCATTTCCTCGTCCGTGTTCTACATCTTCGTGACCGGCTACCTGCGGCTCGGACGGCAGTTCGCGTTCTTCATGCTGGCTTACTTCGCGGTCCAGGTATCGACCCTGCCGGTCTGGTTCAAGCTCTTGCGCCGCTTCGGCAAGCATCGCCCGGGCGCGGCCAGCTGGATCCTGAGCGCCGTGCTCCCGACCACGCTGTTCTTCATTCGGCCGGGTCCGGGGGCGCTGTGGCCGGCGCTCGGGCTCACGATCGTGATGGCCGCGATCGCCGGCGGCGGCCAGGTGGTGCCGATCGCCATGCTCGGCGACATCGTCGACTACGACCTGCTCAAGACCGGCGTGAACCGCGCCGGGAATTACTTCGCGATCCAGAACGTGCTGTTCAAGCTCTGCATGGGCGCGGGGCTCGGCATCGGGTTGCCGCTGGTCGCCGCGTTCGGCTACGCGCGCGGCGTTCCCGTGGTCGGTCAGGTCAAGCTCGGGCTGATGATCGCGTACGTGATCCTGCCCGGTGTGCTGCAACTCGTCGCCGCCGCGGTGGCCTGGCGGTTTCCGCTCGACGCGCGCCGCCACGAGATCGTACGCCGGCGCATCGCGCAGCGCGCCCGTCGGACCGGTCGAGACGCGGCGGCGGGGTCACTGGCGGTGACCGGGCCGTCGTCATGACCGTCGCTCCCGCGACACCGACCCGGCTCGCCGACTACCGGGCGCCGGCCTGGCTGATCGACTCGGTGGACATCGAGATCGACCTGGACGGCGACCACGCCCGCGTCGCTTCGACGCTGCGGGTGCGACGCAATCCGGCCGGACCCGTCGGGGCCACGCCGCTCGTGCTCGATGGACGCGATCAGCGGCTCCTGAGCGTGCACGTCGACGGCCGGGAGATCCCCGCGGCGGAGCGAGACCTCTCCCCCACGGCGCTCGCCTTGCGCGTCCCGGAACACTGCGAGGTTCGCATCGAGTCGCAGATTCAGCCGAGCGCGAACCGCAGCGGGCTCGGAATGTTCGTCGCCGGCCGCGGAGTGATCGCAACCCACTGCGAGCCGGAGGGCTTCCGGCGCATCACGTATTTCCAGGATCGGCCCGACGTGCTGGCGGTCTATACGGTCACACTGCGCGCCGATCGCGCCCGCTACCCCGTGCTCCTGGCGAACGGCAACCAGGTGGCGAGCGGCACGGACGACGACGGACGACACTGGACGCGCTGGCACGACCCTTATCCCAAACCGTGCTATCTGTTCGCGGTCGTCGCGGGCGACGTCGCGCAACTGGAGGACCGGTTCGTCACCCAGTCCGGCCGATCGATCGCGCTGAAGATCTACGCGAGCCCCGACCGGATCGCGTCGTGCCGGCATGCGATGGCCTCGTTGCGGCGGGCGATGCGCTGGGACGAGGAGGAATACGGTCTCGAATACGATCTGCACGCGTACCACATCGTCGCGCTCGACGATCACGTCGGTGCGCAGGAGAACAAGGGGCTGAACGTCTTCGACGCGCAGACGATCGTCGCCGACCCGGATGTCGCCACCGACGACGATTACATGTTGATCGAGCGCATCGTGGGCCACGAGTACTTCCACAACTGGACCGGCAACCGGGTCACCTGCCGCGACTGGTTCCAGCTGAGCTTGAAGGAAGGCCTGACGCGGTTTCGCGACCAGGAATTCTCCGGCGCGATGTCGGCCGCGGCCGAAAAGCGCATCGAGGCGGTGCGCCGCATCCGATCCGATCAATTCCCCGAGGATGCCGGGCCGGCGGCACACCCGGTGAAGCCCGCGTCCTACGTCGAGGTCGCGAATCTCTACACCGTGACCGTGTACGACAAGGGCGCGGAGCTGATCCGCATGCTGCGCCTGCTCGTGGGCCCGGCGGCGTACCGGCGCGGCGTGGCGCTCTACCTCGCCCGTCACGATGGGCAGGCCGCGACCACCGAAGACTTCGTGCGAGCGATCGAGGACGCGTCGCAGCGCGACCTGACCCAGTTCCGTCTCTGGTATCACCAGGCGGGCACGCCGAGGCTCGAGATCGGGGAGCACCACGATCCCGCCACCCGGACGTACCGCCTGCGATTCCATCAGTCCTGCCCGGCGACGCCGGGCCAAGCCCGCACGGAACCGATGCACGTTCCGGTCGCGATCGGCTTGCTCGACCGCCAGGGACGCTCCTTGCTCCCGCAACTACGGCACGAATCGCAGCCCCCGGGGGACCCCACACGCCTGCTCGAGATTCGAGGCGCTACGGAGGAATTCGAGTTCGTCGGCGTGCCGGACGCCCCCGTGCTCTCGGTGCTGCGGGGATTCTCCGCGCCGGTCCAGGTGTCGCTCCTGCGCCGCCCCGAAGACGAGGCGTTCCTCGCGGTTCACGACGTCGATCCGGTGAGTCGCTGGGACAGCGCCCAGTCCCTCGCGACCCGCGCGGTGCTGCGCGCCGCCGACGATCTGCGGGCCGCACGCTCACCCGGCATCGACCCCTTGCTCCGGGATGCGTACGCCGAGATTCTCTCGCGCGAAGGCGACCCCGGGATCGCCGCCTTGCTGCTGCGGATCCCCGAGGAAAATACCCTGGGGGCGGCGATGACCGCCCCGATCGATTGGGACTCGATCGTCGCCGCACGCCAGCACGTGATTCGCGAACTCGCCCGATCGCTGCGCGACCACTGGCTCGCACACTACCGGCGACTCGCGACGGACACACCCTACCAGGCACGCGCCGAGGACATCGCGCGCCGGCGCCTGCGAAACCTGTGTCTGTCTTATCTCTCGGCCACCGGAGAGTCCGAGGATCTCGACTGCGTCGTCGCTCAGGTGAGCGACGGGCGGAACGTGACCGATCGGCTGGCGGCGCTGTCGATCATCGCCGACGTCGATAGTCCCCAACGGATGGCGACGTTCAAGCGCTTCTACGAGCGCTGGGGCGGCAACGACTTGATCGTCAACAAGTGGTTCCACGCGCAGGCGATCTCGCGCCTGTCCGGGACCGTCGATCGCGTGCGCGAATTGCTCGCGCATCCGGCCTTCGACGTGACCAATCCGGCGAAGGGGCTTGCACTCATCGGCGGGTTCTGCAGGCGCAATTACGTGCAGTTCCACGAACCGCGAGGCAGCGGCTATCGACTGTTTGCGGACGTTCTGCTGATGGCCGATCGCCTCAAGCCGGAGAGCGTACACTGGCTCGTGCCGCAGGCGATGCAGTGGCGCCGCTTCGACGAGTCGCGCCAGCGCCTGATGCAGGCGCAATTCGCGCGGATTCTCGCGACGCCGGGCATCTCGCGCGGACTTCAGGATCTCATCGGGAGCGCGATTCGGCAGCCGTCACCGGATCGCGCGTCCGTCGCTGCGGCGGCGGCGCCGCCCCGCAGCGACGGAGCGTGACGGATCGACGATTTCACGAGGACTCGAAGCCATGTCGAATGCCAATCGCCGTCGCAGGCGCAACCACGTCCGCCGCGCGCCATGATCACCGGCAAGGTTCGCCTGCGCGGCGTGATCGAGATCGCCGAGGCGGTGCGGCGCCGGGAACTGCGCGCGAGCGACGTTCTGGAGGACTGTCTGCAGGCGCTCGCGACGATCAATCCGCAGGTGAACGCCTGCGTGCTCTCGCGAGCGGATCTCGCCCGCGAGGAAGCCGTCGCGCTCGATCGGCGCATCCAGCGCGGCGAGGACCCCGGTCCGCTCGCCGGCGTCCCGTTCGGCGTCAAGGACCTCGAGGACATCGCGGGCTTGCCGACCACGCAGGGGTCCTTGCTGCTGAAGCAAGCCCCTCCGGCGAGCGAGGACTCGGTTCACGTCGAGCGATTGCGGGCGGCCGGCGCGATCGCGATCGGCAAGACCAACGTGTGCGAGTTCGGGGTCGACTCGAGCACCTATAACCGGCTCTGGGGCGTCACGCGCAATCCCTGGAACCTGCAGCTCACGCCGGGCGGCAGCAGCGGCGGCTCGTCGGCGGCGGTCGCCGCCGGGATCGTGCCGCTCGCGACGGCGACGGACGCGTCCGGTTCCACCCGCGAACCCGCCTCGTTCACCGGTCTCGTGGGGTTGAAGCCGAGCCATGGCCGCATCCCGCGCAGCGACGGATTCGCCAACTGGGCGACCCACGGCGCGCTCACGCGCAGCGTCGCCGATACCGCGCGCTACCTGGACGCGGTTGCCGGACCCGATGACCGAGACCGTCAGTCGCTGCCGGCAAATGGCACATGCTACGAGCGGGTCATCGAGACCCTCGACGTTGCCGGCCTGCGGACGGTCTGGTCCGCGGATCTCGGCTATGCGGTCGTCGAACCGGAGGTGGTGGACCTCGCGCATCGGGCGGCGCGGACGCTCGTCGCCGCGGGCCAGCTGCGCTGGATGGAGCACGATTTGCGGCTGGTGAATGCGCGTGACGCGCTCGGGATCATCATGATCTCGAAGGCACGCGACGACATGACGCTGAGCGGTCTGCTCCCGCACCGCCTCCGCGATCTGGGCGCGCAATTCCAGCACTGGCTCGAGAAGGGCAAGGACATCGGGCCGGCCGAGGTGGCCGCCTCGTGGCGCACGGTGCGTCAACTCGAGCGGGAGATGGCAGCGCTCTTTCTGGAGGCGGACGTCCTCCTGACGCCCGCGGTCGCCTGCGTGCCGTATCCGGCCGACGCGATGATGCCGGAGGTCATCGATGGCCGGGACGCGAGCCGCTCGGGTCCCGAGCCGTTCGGTCTGATCGCGAACATCGCGTGGAACCCCTCGATCTCGGTGCCGGCCGGACTCACCAAGAGCGGTCTGCCGGTCGGACTGCAGATCACCGTGAAGCGGCATCGCGACGACGTGGCGCTCCGGCTGGCGAGGATTCTCGAGCACGCCCAGCCCTGGCACTTCCCCTGGGCACTCGACGCGTGACGCCCACGACCTGCGACACCCCATGAGCCGTCGTGTCCACCTGCTCGGGACCGGTGGAACGATCGCGGGCGCTCAGCCCGATCCCCGGCACGCCGGCTACAGCGCGGGAGTCTTCCCGATCGAGCGATTGCTCTCCGCGGTTCCGGGGCTCGCGGAACTCGCGCGGCTGTCCTGGGAGCAGATCGTGAACATCGGCAGTCAGGACATGGACGATTCCATCTGGCTCGCGCTCGCGACTCGGGTCAACGAACACGCGGACGGCGCTGCGATCGACGCCCTGCTGATCACCCACGGCACCGATACGCTGGAGGAAACCGCGTACTTCCTCAGCCTGGTGACCGCGAACGCGACGCCGGTGGTGATCGTGGGCGCCATGCGTCCGGCAACGGCGATCAGTGCCGACGGTCCGGGGAACCTGTACAACGGCGTCGCAGTCGCCGCCGATCCGCGCGCACCGGGCCGAGGCACGCTGCTATGCATGGACGGCGAGATTCACCGGCCACGGTACGCGGTGAAAACCAGCACGATGGGCGCGAACGCGTTCTCGAGCCTGCTCGGCGGACTCGTCGGCGTCGTGCAAACCGGTCGCGTCGCGTGGTTCGAGCCGGCGCCGGCCATCCGGGCCGCGACTTTCTCGGTCGCAGGACTCGACCGGCTCCCGCGGGTGGACGTCCTGATCGCGCATGCCGGGATGAATGCGGACTTGATCGACGCGGCCGTCGCCGCCGGCGCACGCGGTCTCGTGATCGCGGGCGTCGGCTCCGGCAACATGAGCGCTCGAGCCATTGCCCGACTGGCCGATGCCGCGGCGAGCGGCGTCGCGGTCGTGCGCAGCTCCCGCGTGCCCCGCTCGATGGTGCTTCGCAACGGCGAGGTCGACGACGACCGCTACGGGTTCGTCGCCGCTCGCGACCTGAATCCTGGAAAATCGCGCGTGCTGCTGCAGCTCGCGCTCACGACGACGAACGATACGCAACTCATTCAGGAGGTTTTCGAACGATGCTGACACGATCGGGTGATGGCGGTCCGGGCCGCCTCGCGGGTAAGACGGCGCTCGTGACTGCCGCGGGACAAGGCATCGGCCGTGCGACCGCGGAGCGATTCGCGCGCGAAGGGGCGACCGTCTGGGCGACGGATCTCGATCCGGGGTTGCTGGAGAGACTGCAAGGTTGTCGGATCACCGCGCTGGACGTGACCGATCCCGCGGCGATCGCGGCGGTCGTCGAGAGCGCCGGAGCGATCGACGTGCTGTTCAATTGCGCCGGTCATGTCGCGAACGGCACGATCCTCGACTCCTCCGAAGAGGACTGGCGATTTTCCATCGATCTCAACGTCATTTCGATGGTCCGGATGATCCGCGCGGTCCTCCCGGGCATGCTGGACCGCGGAGCCGGATCGATCATCAATGTCTCGAGCGTCGCCGGCGCGCCGCGTGGTGTACCGAACCGATGCGTCTACGGCACCACGAAGGCGGCGATCGTCGGCTTGACCAAATCGGTCGCGGCCGACTTCGTCACGCGGGGAATTCGTTGCAATGCCATTTGTCCCGGCACGGTCGAAACCCCGTCGCTGCACCAGCGGCTCCAGGCGACCGGCGACTATGAGAAGGCCATATCGGCCTTCGTCGCACGCCAACCGATGGGGCGCCTCGGCCGTCCCGAGGAAATCGCGGCGCTCGCGGCATACCTCGCCTCCGACGAGGCGGAGTTCACGACGGGTCAATGCCACATCATCGACGGCGGTTGGGCCAATTGACTGCACGGAGGCACGTTCCATGAAACTGGTTCGCTACGGACGCCCGGGCGCAGAGCGTCCCGGCCTGATCGACGCGCAGGGCGCGGTACGGGATCTGTCGCCGCTGATCGGCGACGTCGACGGATCATCGCTCTCGGGCGCGAGCCTCGCGCGGCTCCGTGCTCTCGACGTCGCGACCTTGAAACGGGTCGACTCCGTCGACCGCCTCGGCTCGTGCGTCGTCCGGCCGGGAAAATTCATCTGCATCGGCCTGAATTTTCGCGATCACGCCGCGGAAACCGGCGCATCGATTCCCGCGGAACCCGTCGTGTTCCTGAAGGCGACCAGCGCCGTCAGCGGACCGAACGATCCGATCATCATGCCCCGGAACTCCCGCAAGCTGGACTGGGAGGTCGAACTCGCCTTCGTCGTCGGCGAGGAATGCCGCTACGTCGACGAGTCCGACGCGGCCGCGAAGATCGCCGGCTATTGCGTTTGCCACGACGTCTCGGAGCGGGAATTTCAGCTCGAGCGCGGCGGACAATGGGACAAGGGCAAGGGCTGCGACTCGTTCGGCCCGATCGGACCCTGGCTCGTGACCGCGGACGAGGTCCGCAATCCCGATTCGCTGCGGTTGTGGCTCACGGTGAACGGCGAGCGGATGCAGGACGGATCCACGAGCCAGATGATCTTCCGGCCGGCGTTCCTGTTGTCCTATCTGAGCCAGTTTATGAGCCTGCAGCCCGGCGACGTCGTGACGACGGGCACGCCGGCGGGCGTCGGGCTCGGCCGCAAGCCGCCGCGATACCTGCAGGTCGGCGACGTCGTCGAACTGGGGATCGAAGGGCTCGGTACCCAGCGGCAAGTCGTCGTCCCGTGGAACGAGGGTCAGAGGACATGATGCCGATGCGATCCTGGCGAATCCGTTCCCTGCTGCAGGCGAACGGGCAGATCGAGTTGTCCCTCGTCGAGGAGACCATTCCCCATCCCGGCCCGGATGAAGTCGTGGTCCGCGTCGAGGCCGCACCGATCAATCCGTCCGACCTCGGTCAGTTGTTCGCGGCCGCCGATCTCGGCAGTCTGCGGCAGTCCGGCACCGCCGCGCGCCCCGAGGTGACCGCGACGGTATCGCCGTCGGTGGTCGAGGCGCTCGCCGCCCGCGTCGGCCGCCCGATGGGCGCCGGCAACGAAGGTGCCGGCGAGGTCGTCGCCGCGGGCACGTCCGCGGCGGCCCAGGCGTTGCTCGGCCGGACCGTCGCGACCTTCGCCGGCGAGATGTACGCGCAGTTCCGGTGCGTACCGGTCGCCCAATGCGTGGCGCTGCCGGCCGGCGTCACACCGGCCCAAGGCGCGTCCTGCTTCGTGAATCCGATGACCGTGCTCGGCATCGTCGAGACCGCGCGGACCGAGGGACATACGGCGCTCGTGCACACGGCGGCGGCATCGAATCTGGGACAAATGCTGAACCGGGTCTGCGTCGAGGATCGACTCGACCTGGTCAATGTGGTCCGCGGCGACGATCAGGAGCGCTTGCTGCGCGCCCAAGGCGCGCGCTTCGTCTGCAATTCCTCCGCGCCGTCGTTCGATCGGACGCTCGCCACCGCGATCGAGGCGACCAACGCGACGATCGCCTTCGACGCCGTCGGTGGCGGGGTTCTCGCGGACCGGATCCTGGCCGCGATGGAATCGGTGCAGTCACGCAAGGCGAGCGGTTACTCGCTGTACGGCACCTCGACCCGCAAGCAGCTCTATATCTACGGCGCGCTCGACACCGGCCCGACGATCCTGCGGCGTAACTACGGCGCCGCCTGGAACATCGGCGCCTGGCTGCTGCCGCAGTTCATGCAAAGAGCCGGATCCGAGACGATCGCGCGAATGCAGCGGCGGGTGATGGACGGTCTCCTGACGACGTTCGCGAGTCGGTACATCCAGGAGATCTCCCTGGCCGGTGCGCTGCAAGTCGACGAGATCGCGCGCTATGCGCAGCGCTCTACCAACGGCAAGGTTTTGATCAATCCGCAGCAGCCCATCGATTAAACTGCTCCTCGGAACCGCGATCCGCGCAAGGAGCGACGATGTCCGTCAAGATCGACCGGCCGGCCGAGGTGGGTGAGTACGACGAGCCGCTGCAGGCGCTGCTGCAACTCGTCTGGGGCGACGGATTCCTCTCCCCCGGAGGACCCGAGGAGATCGCCCGGATCCTCGAAGGCACGGATCTGCGCGGTCGACGGGTGCTCGACATCGGCTGTGGACTCGGTGCCGTCGACGTGCAGCTGGTCGAACCCCACGGCGCGGCGCACGTCACCGGAATCGACCTCGAGCCCGATCTGGTCGAAAAGGCCCGAGCGCGAGCCCGCCGCGCGGGCTTCGCCGAGCGGATCGACACCCGGCAAGTGACCCCGGGGCCGCTGCCGTTCGCCGATGCGCGCTTCGACGTGGTCTTCTCGAAGGACTCGATCGTGCAGATTCCCGACAAGCGCGCGATCTTTTGCGAGGCCCACCGGGTGCTCCGCGCCGGCGGCGAACTCCTGGTGAGCGACTGGCTCCGAGGCGGCGAGGGAGCGTACTCGCCGGAGATGCTCGAATACTTCCGGCTCGAAGGAATCACCTACAACATGGCGTCGGCGGACGAGACGCGCGCGGCGCTCGCCGAGGCCGGCTTCATCGACATCTCGGTGCACGATCGCAGCGACTGGTACCGCGAGCTCGCGAGGCAAGAGCTCGCGGCGATGTCGGGACCCTGGCTCCCGACGCTGATCGAGACGCTCGGCCGCGAGCGTGCCGACCATTTCGTCACGAACTGGCGGCAACTGGTGCTGGTCCTCGATCGCGGCGAACTGCGGCCGACGCACCTGCGGGCGAGGAAGCCCGGCGCCTGAGCGCGCGTGCCGCTCACCGGTCGGTCGGACGCCGGACGGCTGCAGCCGCCGCGGCATTCTTGCCGAGGTAATACCGCAGCACGGCCTTCTGGAAGGGTCTTCCGTACGGCGGATGGAATAGAGCGACCGGAAACCAGCGTCGTATCCGCAGCACCGGCATCGCGTGCGAGAGCTCGCGGAAGCCCTCCTCGCCGTGATAACTGCCGAACCCGGACCGGCCGGTGCCACCGAACGGCAAGTCGTGCTGGAATGCGTGCCAGCCCCAGTCGTCGAACGTCACGCCGCCGCAAGGGCACCGCTCGATCAGCCGCCGGCGCTCGGCCCGGGTCAATCCGAATCCGTACATCGCCAGGGGCCGTTCCCGTGTCGCCAACCGGTCCAGCAGTTGGTCGAAGTCCTCGTACTCGTACACCGGCAGGATCGGACCGAAGATTTCCTCGCGCGAGACGCGCAGGGCCGGCGTGCATTGCCGGACGATGTGCAGGGGAATCCGCCGATCCGCTCCGGCATCGACGTGACAGTTCGTGACCTCGGCACCGTTGGCACGGGCATCGTCCAGCAGATCGTGGATTCGCGCCGCCCGGTGAGGCGCCGCCAGGCTGGTGTAGTCGACGTTGCCGGCAATCGTCGGTGCGAGCTGCCGGAACGCCTTCACGAGATCGGCGCAGAACGCATCCGCGTGGGCCCGATGAACCCACGCATGATCCGGCGCCACGCAGGTCTGGCCCGCATTGAACGTCTTGCCGTGCGCGATGCGCATCGCGGCCCGCCCGATCGGCGCGCGCGAACCGACGATCGCCGGCGACTTCCCACCGAGTTCCAGCGTCACCGGGGTGAGCGCGCCACCCGCCGCCCGCATGACGTCCCTGCCGATCTCGCTCGATCCGGTGTAGATCAGGTGATCGAACCCGAGACCGCAAAAGGCATGGCCGACCGCCGGGCCGCCCCCGATGATCGCGACCTCGTCCGGCGGGAAGGCCTCCGAGAGGAGTCTCTCGAGCACGGCGAGCGTGTTGGGCGCGTGTTCCGAGTGCTTGATGATCGCGCGATTCCCCGCCGCCAGCGCCGCAATGAGCGGGCCGAGCGTGAGATAGACGGGAAAGTTCCAGGTCCCGAGGATCCCCACCACGCCCTTCGGCTGGTACGTGACGCAGGCGGCATTGCCCGCGAAGAGCCACTCGGTGCGTCGTCGGCGAGTCCGCATCCACCGTCGCAGGTGGGTGATCGCATGGCGGGCTTGCAGGATCGGTCCGAGCACCTCGACGAATCGCGTCTCGGTCGCCGACCGTGTCCCGAAGTCAGCATTCACCGATTCGATCAACGCATGCTGGTTCCGCTCGAGCGCTTCGATCAGGCGCCGC
>JAGWPU010000121.1 GCA_028870355.1 Gammaproteobacteria bacterium
CGATCGGCCAGCGCAGCGCCCCCTGCTCGGGCACCGGCCGAGGGGCCGGGCCGTGCGCCGCCGCGCGGTCCGCGGCATCCGCGAACCACGCGGTCGCCCCGCCCGCCGCCTCGGTCGGTCGGGTCTCGGCGAGCGCGCGCTCGACGGACCGGAACAGGAAATCGTGGATCGCGCGCGGATCGCGAAAACGCACCTCGAGCTTCTGCGGGTGCGCATTCACGTCGACCATCGCCGGATCGATCTCGAGATAGATCAGGTACGCCGGGAAGCGCCCGTGGAACAGCACGTCCTGGTACCCGAGCCGGATCGCGTTCGCGAGCAGCTTGTCCCGCAAGGGGCGCCCGTTCAGGTACACGAACTGCAGGTCCGACTGACCGCGCGAGAAGGTCGGCAAGCCGAGCCATCCGTGCAGGCGCAAACTCTGGATCGCGTGCTCGACCTCGAGCACGTGCGCCGCGAAGTCCTCGCCGGTGATCGCGGCGACGCGCGCCAGGCGCTCCGGGGCGGACCCGGCGGGCGGCAGATCGAGGACCCGGCGCCCCTGGTGGTCGAGGCGGAAGGCCACGTCGAAACGCGACAGCGCGAGCCGCTCCAGCGTGCGCTGCACGTGCTGGAACTCGGTCTGCGCCGAGCGCAGGAACTTGCGGCGGGCCGGGACGTTGAAGAAGAGGTCGCGGACCTCCACCGTGGTGCCGAACGGATGGGCTGCCGGGCGCACCCCGCCCGCCGCGCCGTCCCGCGGCTCGATCGTCCAGCCGTGCGGCTCCTGCGGCGCACGCGTCGTCAGCGCGAAGCGCGCGACCGACGCGATGCTCGGCAACGCTTCGCCACGGAATCCGAGGCTGCGAACCCGCTCGAGGTCCGCGAGCGAGGCGATCTTGCTGGTCGCGTGGCGCGCGAGCGAGAGCGGAATCTCCGCCGGGACGATCCCCCGGCCGTCATCGCGCACCCGGATCGACGCGGCACCGCCCGCCTCGAGCTCGACCTCGATCCGTCGCGCGCCGGCGTCGAGCGCGTTCTCGACGAGTTCCTTCACCACGGACGCCGGGCGCTCAACGACCTCGCCGGCCGCGATCTGATCGATCAACTCTTCGGGTAGGACTCGAATCGGCACCGGCAACCTCGCGAACGCACCATGTTCGCACATTGGCCGGAGGCTGAGGGACTCGCGCGGCTCAGCGTCGCTCGGCGTCGATTCGCCGGCTCTCGTCCGGCACGGTGCCCGCCCGACCGGCGCCGTCGGCCACCAGCGTCTTGTGTGCCCGCGCCGCGACCCACTGCGCGATCCGCGTGCCCGGCGGCGGGTTCGCGTAGAAGTAGCGTCGCACGCCCGCGAGGATCGCGCGCGCGATCTTCATCTGCTTCGCCGGGGTGCGCAGCCGCAGCTCCTCGCGCGGGTTGGAGATGTAGTCGGTCTCGACCAGCATCGACGGGATGTCGGGCGATTTCAGCACGACGAAGCGCGCCTGCTGCACGCGGTCGTAATGCACCTGCTCGGTGTGCTCGAGCGAATGCAGCACGTCCTGAGCCGCCTGTTCGCTCTCGGTCATCGACGCCGACTGGGACAGATCGAGCAGCACCGACGCGAGGACCGGACTCTTGTTCTCGAGCGAGACGCCGCCGATCAGGTCGGACGCGTTTTCACGTTCCGCGAGCCAGCGCGCCGCCTCATCGGTTGCCCCTCGCTGCGACAGGATGTACACCGAAGCGCCGGCGACCGCGTGGTCGCGGTCCGAATCGGCATGGATCGACACGAACAGGTCCGCGTTGTGCGCGCGCGCCTTGCGCATCCGGTCGCGCAACGGCACGAAATAGTCCCCGTCCCGCGTCAGGTACGCGCGCATCCCGGGCTGCGCGTCGATGTCGGCCGCGAGGTCGCGGCCGATCGCGAGCACCACGTCCTTCTCGTGCGTGCCGTACAGCCCGGTCGCACCGGGATCGACGCCGCCATGGCCCGGATCCACCGCGATCACGACGTCGCGGCCCCGGGGCGGCGCATGGATCACGGTCGCCGGGATCGCACGCGCGGACCGGTCCGCAAGGTCCACGACGAGACGATAGCCGTCGCGAGCGTTCCGAGGATCCGGGAAACTCTTCGCGGTCGCACCCGATCGCAAGTCGAGCACGACTCTCAGGATCCCGCCGGACCGCTCCGCGGTGCGAACGTCACGGACGAGTCCCGCACCGGCCGGGACCACCTGCGCACCGGGGCCCATCCGGGTCTGCGGAAAGTCCATGACCACGCGATCGGGATCGCGCAGCAAGAAGAGGTCGTGGGCCGCGCGCCCGGACAGGTCCAGCACGACCCGGGTCCCGCCCGGACTTGGCCACAGGCGAATCCGGCGCAGCGCGACTGCGTGAGCGGGTACGGCCGCGGCCGCGGCGATCCACGCGCACAGGAGCCAAGGCCATCGGGATGCGGTCCGCCTCATGAGACATTACGTTAACGCCGGTGCATATCATTTTTCAAGTTAAATTAGAAAGATAGGAGATAGTTCTATCATCCGACGCTAAATATCGAAGCCAAGTGGCGCCGACGTCCGTGCCGCTCTCGATCGATGCGCGACGGCCGTCGCCGTGGTCGACCAGGCGGATCTGCAGATCCGGCGTGGGCAGGGTCGCCGCGCCGCGCTCGGGCCACTCGATCAGCAGCACCCGACCGGGCGCGAGACACTCGCGCAGGCCGAGCCCCTCGGTCTCGGTGCGGTCGCGCAGGCGGTACAGATCGACGTGCACGAAGGTCGTCGCGCCGGCCGGATGGGTCTCCACGAGGGTGTAGGTCGGACTGCGGATCGCGCCGCGCACGCCGCAGGCGCGCAGGAACGCGCGAACCAGCGAGGACTTGCCGGCGCCGATCTCGCCCTGCAGGTGAACCACCCGGCAGGCGTCGTCCGCGCCGGGAAAGCTGCGGGCGAGCGCTCGGCCGAGCTCGTCGGTCGCCGCGGGATCCGGCAGATCGAAGGTCAGGCGGGTCATCGTGCATCCAGGCCGGTCATCGTGCGGCATTATACGAACGTGAAATCACCGACCACCGCCGACCGCACCGAACTCGTCGCCGCGATCAAGCGCTGGAGCGCGGAGCTCGGCTTCGCCGCGACCGGGATCGCCTCGATCGACCTCGGCGCCGAGGAGTCGCGCTTTCACGACTGGCTCGCGGCCGGGTTCGCCGGTCGGATGGCCTATCTGGAACGCCACGGGACCAAGCGAACCCGGCCGGCCGAGCTCGTCCCGGGCACGGTGAGCTGCATCAGCGCGCGCATCGATTACTGGCCGCACGCGGCCGACGCGGCCGACGCCGCGACGGTGCTCGCCGAACCGGATCGCGGCTACGTGTCCCGTTACGCGCTCGGCCGCGACTACCACAAGCTCGTGCGCCAGCGCCTGCAGCGGCTCTGCGAACGGATCGCCGCCGCGATCGGGCCGTTCGGCCATCGGGTGTTCGCCGACAGCGCGCCGGTGCTCGAGAAGGCGCTCGCACGCAACGCCGGACTCGGCTGGATCGGCAAGCACACGAATCTGATCAGTCGCGACGCCGGCTCGTATTTCTTCCTCGGCGAGATCTACTGCGATCTCGACCTCCCGGCGGATGCCCCGGCGAGCGCCCACTGCGGCTCCTGCGAGGCCTGCCGACCCGCGTGCCCGACCGGCGCGATCGTCGCACCCTACCGCCTCGACGCGCGCCGCTGCATCTCGTACCTGACGATCGAATTGCACGAGGCGATTCCGGTGGAATTGCGCCGCGCGATCGGCAACCGGATCTACGGCTGCGACGACTGTCAGCTCGTGTGCCCGTGGAACAAGTTCGCGCGACCGACCCGCGAGGCCGGCTTCGCTCCGCGCGAGGGGCTCGACCGACCGGACCTGGTCGCGCTCATCGGCTGGAGCGAGCCGGAATTCCTCGCGAGGACCGCCGGCAGCCCGATCCGCCGCATCGGCCACGAGCGCTGGCTGCGCAACGTCGCGGTCGCGCTCGGCAACGCCCCGCGCAGCGAGGCCGCCGTGCGCGCGCTCGCCGCGCGCAGCGACCACCCGTCCGCGCTCGTGCGCGAGCACGTGCGCTGGGCGCTCGCCGAGCAGGAATCAAGACCGCTCGCTCAACCGAACCCGTAGATTGTCGACGAGGCGGCACGCACCGATCGTCGCCGCGGCGAGCACGATCAGCTCGCGACTGTCGGCGCGCGCCGGCGCGAGATCGCTCGCCTGCCGGATCCCGAGGTACTCCGGCTCCAGACCGGCCGCCGCGAGGGCTTCGAAGCCCTGTTGCACGAGCGCGTTGTAGTCACGTTCGCCGGCGTCCATGCGCTTCGCGACGCTGCGCAGCGTCGCGTGCAGGCGCAGCGCCGTCGTGCGCTGCGCGAGCGACAGCTGTCGATTCGTCGACGCGAACACGAGGCCGTCGTAGTCGCGCGCGATCGGGCACGCGACGAGCTCCAGCGGCAGGAACAGATCGTCGATCAGCTGTCGCACCATCACCAGCCACTGGTAGTCCCGTTCGCCGATCACGACGAGGTCGGGTCGCACGATGTTCGCGAGCTTTGCGAACACCGTCGTCCGGCCGACGAAGTGGCCCGGGCGCCGCGCGCCCTCCAGCACGTTCGCGAGGTGCGGGACATCGACGACCGGTCCGTTCTCGGGGCCGTAGGGGAAGATCTCGTGGATCGGTGGCACGAACATGAGGTCCGCGCCGGCCTTCTGCAGGAACTCCCGGTCCGCGGCCTGCGTGAGACTCTCGCGACCCGCGGCGTGCGCGAACGTGCTCACGATCACCCGCACCGAATTCGCACGGGCCGTGGCGATCAAGCGCTCGTGGCCCTTGTGCAGGGTGCCCGCGGTCGGGATCAGCGCGATCTTCTGGCCGAGGTGGCGCCAGTGGCGGACCCGGTCCCGGATCGAGGCGCTGCGCGTGAGCATTTCCATCGCCATGGCGCGGCTCGTCAAACCCCGGGCAACAGCCCGCCGCCGGCCGGATTGAAGAAGTGGCGTCCGCGCCGGATCTTCGCAAGATGGCCGAACAGCTGCCGATAGTCCGCGTCGCTGCCGATCGGATCGATGGACGCCACGTTCACGATCAGCAGCGGCGAGGCGTCGTAGTCGTGGAAGAAGCGCGCGTACGACTCGGACAGGCGCTCGAGATACTCTCGCTCGATGAACTGCTCGTAGCGGATCCCGCGCTTCGCGATCCGGTCGAACAGCGCGTCGACCGGCGCCTGCAGGTACACGACCAGATCGGGCTTCGGCGCATCGACGACGACGCGCGAGTAGACCTGCTCGTAGAGTGCGTATTCGGCGTCGTCCAGGGTCACGCGTGCGAACAAGCGATCCTTCTCGAGAAGGTAATCGGAGACCCGCACCGCGTCGAACAGGTCGGCTTGTCGCAGCTCCTCGATCTGGCGTGCCCGCTGGAACAGGAACGACAGCTGCGCCTGGAACGCCGCGGCCCGCGGATTGCGATAGAAGCGCTCGAGGAACGGGTTCTGGTCGGCCTGCTCGAGGATCAACTTGCCGTTCATCGACTGCGCCAAGCGGCGCGCGAGACTCGTCTTGCCGACGCCGATCGGCCCCTCGATCGCGATGAACCGGTGCGGATTCGCGCTCACCTCAGTCATTCGATTCGTCATCCAGGACGCCGATCCCCTCGCCCCCGACCCGTTCCCTCAATTCGCGAACTCGACCGCAACCCGGGATCACCAGCGTCGGCGCGACATCCGCGAGAGGATACAACACGAAATTGCGCTCGCGAACGCCCGGATGCGGAACCTCCAGGCCGGGCTCGGCGACGGGCGCGCCCGCGATCCAGATCAGGTCGAGGTCGATCACGCGCGGACCCCAGCGTTCGGTCCGGCGCCGGCCCATCGCCCGCTCGATCGCGAGCAGGTCGTCGAGCAGTTCGCGCGCACCGCAGGTCGTCAGCACGCCCGCGACGGCGTTCAGGAACTCGGGCTGGTCCTGCGGGCCCATCGGTCGCGACCGGTAGATCCTCGAGCGCGCGACGAGGCGCGTGCGATCGAGGGTCGCGAGCCGCTCGAACGCCTCCTCGATCCGCGCCCGAGGGTCGCCGAGATTGCTGCCGATCGCGACGTAGGCCGGCCGCCAGAGCGCGTCCGTGCTCGCGGCCTCGCGACCCCTCAAGGAGCCGCCGGCGGCGTCCCGCTGCGCCGCCCCCGGCGTCGCCGGCGACGGCGCGACGACGACGCACCGCCATCGGCAGCCGGCGCTTGCCCGGGGCGCGCCTGCACTCGCTGCAGACGCTCCTCCTGGGGCAGCGTCTGGATCTCGGTCCACCAGGCCGCGACGTCCGGGTCGGCGGCGCCGACCTGCACCCGCAGCATCAGGAAATCGTAGGCCGCGCGAAACCGCGGATGGTGCAGCAGGCCGAGGCTCTTCACGCCGCTGCGTCGGTTGAAGCGGGGTTGCAGCATCAGCAGCTCCCGCATCGGCACCGAGAAGCGCCGGGGGATCGCGACCCGGGACTGCTGCTTCTTCAGCACGACGTCGCAGGCGTCGAGCAACTGTGCGACGTCGGGCGCTGGCCCGGCATTGCGCTCGTTCATCTCCCGCAGCACCGCGCCCCACAGGAGCAGTGCGAACAGGAACGTCGGCGTGACCGCCTTGTCGGCGCCGATCCGCTCGTCGGTGCTCTGCAGGCCGATCTCGAGCATCTGCTCCGAATAGGCGTACGGCGGCTGCACGAACGCCGCCGCCGCGAGCGGAAACAGGTGTTCGAACAGCCCGTAGCGGCGCAGCAGCGCGTAGGACTTCGCGCCGTAGCCGGACAGGAACAGCTTCAGCGTCTCGTCGAAGAGCCGCGCCGGCGGCACGCCGTCGAGGAGCGACGCGAGCCGGGCGACCGGCGCTTCGGTCGGTGGATCGAAGGTGAAATCGAGCTTCGCCGCGAACCGCATCGCCCGCAGCATCCGCACCGGATCCTCCCGATAGCGGGCATCGGGGTCGCCGATCAGGCGCAGGCGGCGCGCCGCGACGTCCGCGAAGCCGCCGGCAAAGTCCCAGACCGAGAAGTCCTCGATGTTGTAGTACAGCGCGTTCGCGGCGAAATCGCGCCGCCAGACGTCCTCCTCGATCGTCCCGTAGACGTTGTCCCGCAGGATCCGGCCACGCGGATCGATCGCCCGGTCCTCCGGCTCTTCCGCGGCCGTCGCCGGCGCGTCCGCGTCGGGATCCTCCGCGTCCTCCCGCTCTGGTGCGGCCGCGGCACGAAACGTCGCGACCTCGATGATCTCGCTACCGAAGTGGACGTGCGCGAGGCGGAAGCGACGGCCGATCAGCCGGCAGTTGCGGAACAGGCGCCGGACCTCCTCGGGCAGCGCATTCGTCGCGACGTCGAAGTCCTTCGGGCGCACGCCGAGCAGCAGATCGCGCACGGCGCCGCCGACGAGGAAGGCCTGATAGCCCGCCTCCTTGAGGCGATACAGCACCTTCAGGGCGTTCGCAGAGATCGCGGCGCGCGAGATCGGATGCTCGGACCGCGGGATGATGGTCGGGATGTGGGGGGTCGAGGATTCGTTCAAAAACGTCAGGTTCCGCTTGAGTCAAAAAAATTGGGCCGTATACTACCAGCCCTTCCGACAAAGCGCCGGCCGCGGGTCGTCGCTCAGGTCCCCAATAGGCTCCCTTCGTCTAGAGGCCTAGGACACGGCCCTCTCAAGGCTGTAACACGGGTTCGAATCCCGTAGGGAGCGCCAATGATATCATTGGGTTGGGCGCAGCACCTTGCGTCGCCCTCCTCACCCCGCGTCCCCCTCGCGGATCAGATGCGCGATCAGCGCCTGCTGCGCGATCGTGACGTGATGGTCGCGGTGTCTCACCAACGCGTATTCCCGCTGTGGCAGCTCGATCGGAAGCTCCGCGAGCGTGCCCGCCGCGATCGCCGAGGCGACCACGTGCCGCGAGATGATCGTCGCGCCCGCCCCGGCCTCGACCGCCTCGCGCACGGCCTCGTTGCCCGGTAGCACGAGGAACACGTTGAGATCCTCGAGCGCGAGGCCTTCGCGCGCGAGCAGATCCTCGAAGATCTGCCGCGTACCCGAACCCGGCTCGCGAATCACCCAGCGCAACCGCGCGATGTCGAGCTTGCCCGATCGTCGGACCGGCCGCTCGCGTCGATCCGCGGCGACGACGAGCACCATCTGATCGTGCCCGAGAGGCGTGCGGATCAGCGTCGGGTGCTTCGTCGGACCCTCGACCAGGCCGATGCTCACTTCACTCGCGGCGACCGCGGCCTCGACCTCGTGGGTATTGCGAATGACGACGTCGAGGCGCACCCGGGGGTTGATCGCATGGAACGACGCGAGCCGCCGTGGCAGCCAGTACGTCGCAATGGTCTGGCTCGCCGCGAGCGCGATCGGTCCCGCAGGACTGCCCGCGAGGTCCTGCAGCACCGCCCGCGCCGTGGCGGCGCGGTCGAGCACCGCGCGCGCCTCGCGCAGGAAGATCCGTCCCGCCTCGGTCAACTGGATCCCGCGCCCGACGCGGTTGAACAGCGGGACCTGATACAGCGCCTCGAGCGCGCCGATCGCGACCGACGCAGCCGACTGGCTCATCCGCAGCGCCTCGGCGGCGCGCGTGACGTGCCCGCGTTCGGCCACTTCGACGAAGATGCGCAACTGGTCGAGCGTCATGATCGAGGGTCCGGCATCGCAATTGATCTCATTCGCGCATGATAATAATCGCATTTATCGATTGAATCGATTATTGCGGAGCCTCGTCCCCGGGGATAGAGTGGCGCGAAAACAGAAGCCTCGGGGGACCGCCAGTGTTCACGTTCAATCCGTTCGCCGCGCTGCCCGCCTGGATCACGCCCGCCGCCATGCAGGTCTACGTCGTCGTGATGTTCCTCGCGGTCGTCGTCGGCACGGTCGCCGACATGCTGCACAAGAAGAGCGCCACCTACTTCTTCAAGCACCGCGAAACCGTCGCCCGGCGCGCGACGCGCGAGGTGACCGGCGGGGAGAAGATCGCGTTCGCGATCCACACCGTCGTCGTCACCGGCCTCGCGGCCGGCGAGTTCCACACCTCGGCGCGCCGGATCAGCCACCTGCTGACGATGTACGGATTCATCTTCTATGTCGTCACGACCGCGCTGCTCGTATTAGCGTATCCGACCACGAGCACGGCGGCGCCGGCGATCGTGACCGGACTGTGGTATCTCGGCGCCGCGCTGATCTGCGTCGGTGGCTACTGGTTCTGGTTCACGATGCGCGTCGACGTCGCCGCGGAGGGTCACTCGCCGTTCCGCCTGGTCCGCGCGGACCTCTTCATCGTGTCGCTGCTCGCGAGCGCGACCTTCGCGCTCGTCTGGGCGCGCCTCGAGGCACTGGACGTCGCGGTCTGGGGCCACGTGTGCTTCGCGCTGTACCTGCTCGCGACGACGGTGCTGTTCGGCTCCGTGCCGTGGTCGAAGTTCGCGCACATGTTCTACAAGCCGGCCGCGGCGTTCCAGAAGCGCATCGAGCAGGCGAACGGCTACCGGCGGAACCTCCCCGCACCCGCCGACCGTCCCGCGACGCTCGGCACCGCCCGTCGTCCGCCGCGCCATTATTGAACCCTGAGGAGCATCGTCCATGCCCACGTTTGTCTACATGACGAACTGCGACGGCTGCGGATACTGCGTCGATATCTGCCCGTCCGACATCATGCACATCGACCCGACGTACCGGCGTGCGTACAACATCGAGCCCAACATGTGCTGGGAGTGCTACTCCTGCGTGAAGGCCTGCCCGCAGAACGCGATCGACGCGCGCGGCTACGCGGACTTCGCGCCGCTCGGCCACAGCGTCCGGGCGCTGCGCGAGGAGGAAAAGGGCACGATCGCCTGGCGGATCCGTTTCCGCGACGGACGCGAGAAGCACTTCCTGTCGCCGATCCGGACCACGCCCTGGGGATCGATCAAGGGCCCGGCCGAATACGCGCCCCCGAGCGCGGATGCGATGAAATCGCAGGAGCTCGCGCACGAACCCGACGCGCTGAAGATCGCCGCGCTGCCGACGCTCGACCGCAATCGCCTCAAGAAGGGAGTCGTCGCATGAGCCGCAAGACCGTATTCGTCGATTCGGACATCCTCGTCGTCGGCGGCGGGATGGCCGGTTGCGGAGCCACGTACGAATCCCGCTACTGGGGACGGGATCTGAAGATCGTCTGCGTCGAAAAGGCGAACATCGAGCGCAGCGGCGCGGTCGCCCAGGGGCTGTACGCGATCAACTGCTACATGGGCATGCAGTGGGGCGAGAACCAGCCCGAGGATCACGTGCGCTACGCGCGCAACGATCTCATGGGCCTGGTCCGGGAAGATCTCGGCTACGACATCGCCCGCCACGTCGACGCGACCGTGCACAAGTTCGAGGAGTGGGGCCTGCCGATGATGCGCGACCCCGAGACCGGGCGTTACCAGCGCGAAGGCAAGTGGCAGATCATGATCCACGGCGAGAGCTACAAGCCGATCGTCGCGGAGGCCGCGCGCAAGGCCGCAAGCGAAGTCCACAACCGGATCATGGTCACCCACCTGCTGATGGACTCGAAGCGCCCGAACCGGGTCGCGGGCGCCGTCGGCTTCAATGTCCGCACCGGGGATTTCTACGTGTTCCGCGCGAAGGCGGTGATCGTCGCCGCCGGCGGCGCATCGCACATCTTCAAGCCCCGCGCGGTCGGCGAAGGCATGGGTCGGACCTGGTATGCGCCCTGGAGCAGCGCGTCGGCCTATGCGCTGCCGATCCTCGCGGGCGCGAAGATGACGCAGATGGAGAACCGGATCGTGCTGACCCGGTTCAAGGACGGCTACGGCCCGGTCGGCGCGTACTTCCTGCATTTGAAGACCTACACCCAGAACGCGTATGGCCAGGACTACGAGGCGTTCTGGCGCGATTCGATCGAGAAGATGGTCGGCGACTACGTGAATCACCATCCGGTGCCGACCTGCCTGCGCAACCACGCACTGCTCGAGGAGCTCAAGGCCGGCCGCGGCCCGATCCGCATGGTCACGAAGGAAGCGTTCAAGGACCCGCACAAGGAGACCGTCGGCTGGGAGAACTTCCTCGGCATGACGATCGGCCAGGCGATCGTGTGGGCATCGCAGAACATCGACCCGAAGGAAATCAATCCGGAGCTCACCACCTCGGAGCCGTACGTGATGGGCTCGCACGCGACCTGTTCGGGCGCGTGGGCGAGCGGACCGGAAGACTACGCGCCGTCCGAGTATCAGTGGGGCTACAACCGGATGATGACCGTGGAGGGCCTGTTCGGCGCCGGCGACACCATCGGCGGCACCGCCCACAAGTTCTCCTCCGGCTCCTTCACCGAGGGCCGGATCGCTGCGAAGGCCGCGGTCAAGTACGTGAACGAGATGGGTCAGGACCGGCCCGCGGTCAGCGAGTCCGAGTACGAGGCGCTGCGCAAGCTCGTCTACCAGCCGCTCGAGACCTACCGCGTCGGCCGCAACGAGATCGTCGCGGGCACCGTCTCGCCGAGCTTCATCCTGCCGCTGCATGGCCTGCAGCGCCTCGAGAAGATCATGGACGAGTACGTCGGGGGCATCAGCGCCCACTACACGACCAACGAGCCGATGCTGACCCGCGGCCTCGAGCTCCTCCAGATGCTGAAGGAGGACATGGCCTGCATCGGGGCCCCCGACCTTCACCAGCTGCAGCGAGCGTGGGAACTGCACCATCGGGTGCTCGCGTCCGAGTGCGTGACGCACCACACCCTGTTCCGCCAGGAGACGCGCTGGCCCGGCTATTACTACCGGGGCGACTTCCCGAAGCTCGACGACAACGACTGGCACTGCTTCACCCTGTCCCAGTACGACCGCGACAGCGGCCGCTGGCAGATGGAGAAAGCGCCGGTCTACCACATCATCGACTGATCGCGCGGCGTCGCGCCGGGACCTTCGATGTCACGACTCGTACCGCCGCACGGCTCGACCTCGGTCAGACCGCTGCTGCTGCCGGAGACCGAGCGAAGCGAGGAGCTCGAGCGGGCGGCGCGCCTGCGAGCGGTGCCGCTCGACTCGCGCGCGGTGTCGGACGTGCTGATGTTCGCGATGGGCGCGTACACGCCCCTCGACGGCTTCATGGGGCACGACGACTGGCGGGGCGCCTGCGTCGAGATGCGCCTGGCCGACGGCCTGTTCTGGCCGATCCCGATCACCTTGCCGGTGAGCGAAGCGCTCGCGGGCGCGGTCCACGTCGGCGAGGAAGTCGCGCTCACCGAAGCGGACGGCGGCCGGATCCTCGCGATCCTCGACGTGCGCGAGAAATACCGGATCGACCGGACGATCGAGGCCGAGCACGTCTATCGGACCACGGACCCGAAACACCCCGGCGTCGCGAAGGTCCTGAATCAGGGCGCGGTGAACCTCGCGGGTCGCGTGATGGTGCTGAGCGAAGGCGACTACCCGTCGCGCTATCCCGACCTGTACCTCCGGCCGGCCGAATCGCGGGCGCTGTTCCTCGAGAAGGGCTGGTCGCGGGTCGCAGCGTTCCAGACGCGCAATCCGATGCATCGCAGTCACGAGTACCTCGTGAAGATCGCGCTGGAAGTGCTGGACGGCGTGTTCATCCACCAGGTGCTCGGCAAGCTCAAGCCCGGCGACATACCGGCCGAGGTCCGCACCCGCGCGGTCCAGGCGATGGTCGATCATTACTTCCGCCCGGGCACGGTGATCCAGGCGGGCTATCCGATCGAGATGCGCTACGCGGGGCCACGCGAGGCCCTGCTGCACGCGTTGATCCGCCAGAACTTCGGGTGCTCGCACCTGATCGTGGGCCGCGATCACGCCGGCGTCGGCGACTACTACGGTCCGTTCGACGCCCACCGGATCTTCGACCAGCTCTGGGACGGCGCGCTCGAGACCCAGGCGCTGAAGATCGACGTCACGTTCTACTGCCGCCGCTGCGCCGGCATGGCGACCGCGCGGACCTGCCCGCACGACGCGCGCGAGCACGTCGCGATCTCCGGCACGAAGCAGCGCGAGATGCTGTCCACCGGCGCCGAGATCCCCCCGGAGTTCAGCCGACCCGAGGTCGTCGCGATCCTGAGGGAGTATTACCGCAGCCTGCAGGGCGCGTAGCGCGGTCCGCGCTCGATGATCGTCGCGCAGATCACCGACACCCATATCGTCCACGGCGTTCCCGACGCCGGCCGGCGCATCGCGGATCTCGCACGCACGATCGCGGACATCAATGCGCTCGATCCGCTGCCCGACGCGATCATCCACACCGGCGACATCGCGCACGGTGGCCGCCCCGAGGACTACGCGCTCGTCGCCTCGCTGTTCGCGACCGCCCGCGTCCCGGTGTACGTCGCACCGGGCAACCGCGATCACCGCGAGCACCTGCGCGACGCGTTCGCGGGCGGGCCCTGTCGGGCGGCGGAGCCGCGGTTCCTCGACTACTCGGTCGAGGAGTTCCCGGTGCGCCTGCTCGCGCTCGACACGGTGACCCCCGCGAGCAACAAGGGCGAGTTCTGCGTGGAGCGGGTGCAGCGCCTGATCGAGCGGATCGACGCGGACCCCGCGAAGCCGATCGCCGCATTCATGCACCACCCGCCGTTCGTGGTCACGGTCGGTCCCGATCCGCTGAACTTCACGAGCCCCGAGGCGCTGCACCGGCTCCAGCACGCGTTGCAGCACTCGGGACGCGTGATCGCGGTGTTCTGCGGCCACGTGCACCGCTCGACCGGCGGCTGGATCGGCGCGATCCGGGCGATGGTCGCAACCAGCACCGCGACGACGTTGCGCAAGGGGGAATTTCCGGCGCACCTTCGGGACCGGCCGATCTATCACCTGCACCGCTACGACGCCGCGTTCGGGTTCAGCACCGAGGCACGGATCGTCGCGGAGGCCGACGACGACGGTGCCGTGAGCGCCGTGGGCTCAGGTGCGCGCGGGGCGGCCGGGCGCGATCGGCGCGGGGATCCGGCCGAGCACGGGCTCGAGCGCTAGACCGAGCGCGAGCAGCGCCCGATCGGCGCCGGCCGGCGCGTCGAACTCCAGCGCGATCGGCAACCCGCCACGCGACAGCCCGATCGGCATCACGAGCCCGGGGACGCCGGCGGTGCTGCCGGGCGCGATGTTGCGGGCGATCGCATTCGCGAAGGGCACCGATCGCCCCGCGATCTCGACCGTGACGTCCTCGCCAATCCGCGTCGCCGGCACCCGCGTCGCCGGGAACACGATCGCCGCGACCCCGGTGCGCTCGAAGTAGTCGCGGACCGCGGTGCGCAGCTGCGGCAGGTAGCGATCGCGCGCCTCGGTGTACACGGCCTCCGTGACGAAATGCGGCGAACCCGGCAGGACCTCGTCCTCGAACACCGCGCGAATGTCGGGGCTCGCCTCGCGAACGAGCTGGTCGAAACTGACCGCCGGATCGTAGCGGTGCAGGTACTTCGCGAGCGAGAGGCGCACGTCGTGATCCTGCACCGGGATCGTCGTGTGCGCGATCAGGGAGGCAAGACCCGGCAGTTGCGTCTCGACGATCTGCACGCCCGCGCCGCGCAGTCGCGCGAGCGCCTCCTCGGTCAGCCGCTCGACGTCCGGGTCGAGGCCCGTGAACCAGTAGTCGCGCACGACACCGAGCCGCACGCGCCGCAGGTCGACCCGCGGCAGCGGGCGCCGATCGCCCGAGATCACCGCGTCGAACAGTGCCAGATCCGCGACGCGACGCGCATGCGGACCGAGTTGATCGAACAGCGGCGTGATCGGAATGCAGCCCTGCGTCGAGTAGCGCCCCGTGGTCGGGCGCAAGCCCACGATCCCGCACAGCGCGGCCGGCACGCGGATCGACCCCTCCGTGTCCTCGGCGACGCCGAGCGGCGCGATCCGCGCGGCGATCGCCGCCGCCGTCCCGCCGCTGCTGCCGCCCGGGATCCGATTCGTGTCGTAGGGGTTGTGCACGGCCCCGAACGCGAGGTTGTCGCTGGTCCAGCCATAGGACAGCTCGTGCAGGTTCGTCTTGCCGAGCACGATCGCCCCCGCGGCCCGCAGCGCGGCGACCAGCGGCGCATCCTCGCGCGGATGGAAGTGCCGCAGCGCCGGCGTACCGCCGGTGGTCCGGTACTCGGCGGTGTTCACGCTGTCCTTCACCGGAATGGGCAGCCCGAACAGCGGGCCGGGTACGACGCCCGCCCGTCGTTCGCGATCGCGCGCGCGCGCGTCCGCGAGCACGCGATCCGGCTCGAGCGTGATGAACGCGTTCAGATCGCGCCACGTCTCGCACCGCTCGAGCACCGCCTGCGCGTAGCGCTCGACCGTGAGATCCCCGTTGCGCAAGGCCGCGACGACCTCGACCGCACTCCACTCGTGCATCGGAACCCGTCCTCCTCGTGCGATCCCGTGCCGGCGCGCCGTCGCGACCGTGGTCGCCGCCGCGGCGCCGACGAGAAACTCGCGACGGCCGATCGTCCCACCCGTCGTCGTCGCCGCCGCTCGACCGAAGCGTGCGGGAGCATACGGTTCGGGGTCGAGGCCGGGCGGCGTGCCCGACATCAGGTCCGCGAGCAGTTGCCCCGATCCGGCCGCCAGCGTCCAGCCGAGCGCACCGTGACCGGTGTTCAGCCAAAGATTCCCGATGCCCGTGGCGCCGATGATCGGGACGCCGTCGGGCGTCATCGGACGCAGGCCGCACCAGGGCCGGCCCTCGCCCGGATCGAGCGCCGACCGCGGCAGCACCTGCGAGACCAGCCCCGCGAGGTTGCGCACCCGAACCGCCGGCAGACCGAGGTCGTAACCCGCGAACTCGGCGGTGCCCGCGACTCGCAGGACGTTCTGCAGCGGAACGACGACCGCGTGCAGGTCGTCGTCCGAGATCGGGATCCGCAGCGGCGGATCGCGCGGAGGCCGCTCGAACGTGAGCGAGTAACCCTTGACCGGCTGCACCGGCAATCGCACGCCGACCGACCGCAGCAGCATCGGCGTATAGCTCCCGGCGGCGACGACCCCGTGGTCGGCGCTGAGCGACCTGCCATCGCCGAGGACCACGCTCACGCGCGCGCCGCTCGCGTGGATCTCGCGCACCTCGGCACCGAAGTGGAACTCGACGCCGAGTTCGCGCGCCACCGCGGCGAGCGCGACGCAGTACGCGTGCGCGTTGCCGACGCTGTCGAGCGGATAGTGAATGCCGCCGACGAGCTGCGCGCCGATCGGCGCGAGTGCGGGCTCGAGCGCGACCGTGTCCTGCGGATTCAAGGGCCGGAACTCGAGCCCGTCGGCGCGCAACCGCTCCGCCCACGCAAGCGCGGCCTCGAGCGCCGCGGCGTCACGGAACACCCGCAAGGTCCCGGTCGCGGCCGCGCCATACTCGATCCGCGTCTGCGAACGCAGCGCCTCGAGCGTCGCGCGCGAATGCAGCGCAAGGCGCAGGTTCCTGCGGGTGTTCGCCTCGTAGCGCGCGGGGTGCGAGTGCCGCAGGAAATCGATGCCCCAGCGAGCGAGGCGTGGCATCGCCTTCAGCCGCAGCTGCAGCGCCGCGTCGCGCCGGCCGAGCGAGCGCACGAGCTCCCGGGTGCAGCCTGGTGCGTTCCACGGCTCGGGCATGCTCGGGCTGAGCAGCGCGCCATTCGCGTAGCTCGTCTCGAGTCCCGGCGCGTGGCGCCGCTCGACGACTGCGACCCGCCAGCCGCACCGTCCGAGGAAATACGCGGTGCTGATCCCGAGCAGACCGCCGCCGATCACCAGCGCCTTCACGCGTCGTGCTCTGCCGGTGGCGCCGTCCCGAGGATCCGCCGGAACGTGAGATTGACGCGCGGCCCGCAGGGGCGCGCCTGCTTCGGCAGCCCATGGCGCCAGTACCGCTGTGTCTCCCCGCTCATCACGAGGAGACTACCCGACCCGAGACGCAGCCGCCACGAGCACGTCCGCGGGTCGGTCCGCGACCGGAAGACGAACGTGCGGGGTTCACCGACGCTCACCGAGGCGATCACCGGCCGCTCGCCGAGCTCGGGCTCGTCGTCGCTGTGAAAGCCCATCCCGTCGCGGTGGTCCCGATAGTAGTTGGCGAGCACGCCGTTGAAGCGCAGGCCGAGCCGTCGCTCGACGCGCTCGCGAATCGCCCGCAGCGTCGCCGTCCACGGCAGCGGCTCGTGGCGGACCCGCGAGTACCGGTACGCGGCCCCCGGATCCCCGTACCAGGCGAGCAGCCGCGGTTGCTCGTACCGGCGTCCCCACAGGACGATCGACTCCCGCCGCCAGTCGAGTTCGGCGACGAGACGGCCGAGCAGCCGGTCGGGCGTCGCGCCGAGGTCGAAGCACGGCTCGTAGTCGATCTGCGCGTTCGCGAGCGGCAAGCGTTGCATCGTCCCACTCATCGCTTAAGGGGAATTCCGGAGTGCCGGCCCGGCGCCGTAGACTAGACTCGAGCCGTTCGGGAATGTACGCCCATCCAACACGGAGAGCCCAACGATGAGATCCACCCTGTCGCGCCGCGAGGCGCTCAAGCATATCGCGATCGCCGCGGGCGCGCTCGCGGTGGCCCGCACCACGACCGCCGCGCCATCCCTGCCGCACGTGAATCCGAAGGATCCGATGGCGGTCGGCGTCTCGTATCACGAGAACGTCGCGACGCTCAAGGCGTCCGAGTTCCCGCAGTACAAGCCGGGCGACAAGTGCGCGAACTGCGCTCAGATCGGCGGCACCGCCGGACAGGCCTGGCGGCCGTGCAACATCTTCGCCGGACAACTGGTGAGCGCGAACGGCTGGTGCTCGGCGTACTCGCGTAAGACCTGACGCTCGGCGCGTCGTGCGCGCCCCGGGCCCGCCGGATCGGTTAGACTCCGCCGGGCCCGGCATGACGACCGAACCCATTCTCGACCAAGCGACCGCGCAGCATCGCGCGGGCGACCTCGTGCAGGCGCGCCGGCTCTACGAGTGCGCGCTGGCGACGACCCCGGACGATCCGCGGGCGCTGTTCGGACTCGGCCTGCTCGATCTACAGCAGGGGCGGTTCGACGCCGCCCGCGGGCGGATCGAGCGCGCGATCGCGGCGGCTCCCGCGGAACCGCGCTACCGGATCGGGCTCGGCCGCACGCTCGCAGCCGCCGGCGAGCACCGCGCCGCCGCGCAATCCTACGAATCGGCACTCGCACGCAGTCCGCTCGATCCGGACGCCCGTTTCGGGCGTGCGGCCGCGCTGCAAGCGGACGGCGCCGCGCTCGCGGCGATCGAGGCGTACCGCGCCGTGCTCGAGGTCGCGCCGACCCATGCCGACGCGCTGAACAATCTCGGCGTGCTGCTGTGCGACCGCCGCGAGTTCCGCGAGGCCGAACACGTCCTGCGGCGCGCGCTCGCCGCCGCGCCGACCCACGCGGCCGCGGCGTTCAACCTCGCCCGGGCGCTGCAGGGTCAGTCGCGCCGCGACGAGGCGATCGCCCAATACCGGCAGACGCTCGCGCTGCGGCCCGACCACGTCGAGGCGCTGTGCAACCTCGGCAACCTGTACCGCGATGCGGGCGCGACCGATGCCGCGTACGCCGCGTACACCGAGGCGCTGCGCGCCCGGCCGGAGTCGGTGATCGCCTGGAACAACCTCGGCTGCCTGCTGCGCTCGGCCGGGCGCCTGCAGCACGCGGAGCACTGCCTGCGACGTGCGATCGAGCTCGCACCGGCGAACGCGGCCGCGCACGACAACCTCGGCAGCGTGCTGAAGGACGCGGGGGCGATCGACGAGGCGATCACGGCGTTTCGCCGCGCGGTGGAACTCGATCCCGGCTCCCCCGCAATCCATGGGAACCTCCTCTACGCGCTGTCGTTCGTGGCAACGCGTCCCGAGCCGATCCTCGAGGAAGCGCGCCGCTGGGGTCGCAAGTTCGCTCCCGCATCGCCGCCCCGCGAACCGCCCGCGGCGACGGCGCACCGGGACGGTCGGCCGTTGCGGGTCGGCTATGTGTCGCCGGACTTCCGCGAACACTGTCAGTCGCTGTTCACGCTGCCGCTGTTCGCAAACCACGATCGCGGCGCCGTCCGGGTGTACGGCTACAGCGACGTGGTCCGGCCGGACGAGATCACGCGACGCATCGCCGCGCACACCGATGAGTGGCGCGACGTGCGCGGACTCGACGACGACGCCCTCGCCTCGCAGATCGAAGCGGACGCGATCGACGTGCTCGTGGACCTGACGATGCACATGGCGGGCGGCCGGCCCGGACTGTTCGTCCGCCGACCCGCGCCGGTCCAGCTGTGCTGGCTCGCGTATCCCGGCACGACCGGCAACGGCGCGATCGACTATCGCGTGTCGGATCCGTGGCTCGATCCCCCCGGAGCCGAGCGACAGTACGTGGAGCGCACGGTCCGGCTGCCCGATGCATTCTGGTGCTACGACCCGCTCGCGACCGAGCCCGACGTCGCTCCGCTGCCGGCGCTCCGCAACGGCTTCGTGACGTTCGGCTGCCTGAACAATCCGTGCAAGCTCACCGACGCGACGCTCGAGACCTGGGTTCCGGTGCTGCGGGCGCTGCCGGCGTCGCGCCTCGTGCTGTTGTTGCCGGACGGGCCGCGCCGCGCGCAACGCGCGGCGTTCCTCGCCGCACGCGGCGTCGACCCGCAGCGCATCGACTTCGTCGACTATCGACCTCGGGGCGAGTACCTGCGCAGCTACCGCAGGATCGACATCGGCCTCGACACCTTCCCGTACAACGGGCACACGACGACGCTCGACGCGTTGTGGATGGGGGTTCCGGTGGTCACGCGGATCGGCGAGACCAGCGTCGGCCGCGGTGGCTGGAGCCAGCTCGCGCAGCTCGGGCTGTCCCGGCTCGCGGCCGACGGCGACGCCGCGTTCGTCGCGACGGCCGTCGCGCTCGCCGCAGACTGGCCGGCACTCGCCGCACTTCGCGCCGAACTGCGCGAGCGCCTCGCCCGATCGCCGCTGCAGGATGCGCGCCGGTTCGCGCGCAACCTCGAGCGCGTCTACCGCGACGTCTGGACGGAACGCGCGACCGCGACGCCGTACCGGTAGACGTTCAGGTCACCGCGATACGCCGTGATCGCCATCGCGACGCTGGCGAGCACGACGGCGATCACGAGTCCGCGGCTCGGGCGCGCGTCGTGGGCCTGCCCTGCGGCGCGCCACACCGCGAGCAGCATCGTCACCGTCGAGGTCAGCATCGCCCATTTCACGTGGACGAAGATCGCGGCGTGCGCGGCCGCACCGACCTGGAGATCGGCGAGCGCGGCGATACCGGTGCCGATCGCGAACAAGGCCGCGACCGCGGCAGCGATCAGATTCCAGGTTCCGGTGATCGCGAGCGATCGCGCGAGATCGTCGTCGCGCACCGCGCGCGCGGCGACGAGCGCGAGCGCCGCGCTGATCGTCAGCGCGACCGGGAAATGCACGAGCAACGGGTGCC
The DNA here is from genome assembly GCA_028870355.1 of Gammaproteobacteria bacterium. Lineage (GTDB taxonomy): Bacteria > Pseudomonadota > Gammaproteobacteria > Steroidobacterales > Steroidobacteraceae > Bog-1198. The sequence continues at coordinate 20,347 of JAGWPU010000121.1, forward strand.
AGCCGGGAATCACCGCCGCCGCTCCGCGCGCCACCAGTCGATCGTGTCCTCGAGTGCCGCGTCGAGATCGAACGACGGCGTCCAGCCGACCTCGCGGCGCAGCCGCGTCGCATCCGCGACCAGCACCGCCGGTTCGTTCGCGGGCGCGGGTCTCGCGTCGCGCAGCACCCGCCCAGGCCCGCCGATGCGCGCCGCGATCGCCTCGACGAGTCCGCCGATCGTGAGGCTGCGGTCCGAACCGATGTTCACCGTCCCCTCGACCGGACTCGCGAGCAGCGCCGCGAACGCATCGCCGACGTCCGCGACGTGCAGGAACCCCCGCACCTGCCGGCCGTGGCTGCAGGGCGCGTCCTCGCCGCGAAGCAACCGCCGGATCACCGACGGCACCAGCCGCTCCGGCGGCTCGTGCGGGCCGAACTGCAGGAACACGCGGCCCCACGCGCTCGAGGCGCCCGCGACCCGCGCGGCACGGCCGAGTTCACCCCCGAGCGCGAGCTTGCAGCGCGCATACGGGCTCACGCCGCCCGCCGCCGCGTCGGCGAGCGGCGTGAGCCCCTCGATGCACGGTCCGCGGCCCGACGGCGCGTACTCCGCACAGGTTCCCGCACCGACCACGCGCGAACCGCCGCACGCGAGGAATTCGTGCAGCAGCGCGCGGCTCGCGTCGAGCCAGCGGTCGTTCAGGGGACTGTCCGCATACACCCCGGGCGTCGCGATCCACGCCAGATGCAGCAGATGGCTTGGTCGCAGCGCGCGAATCAACCCGGTGGCGGCGTGCATCGAGAGCAGATCCGCCTCGTGCACGGTGACCTCGCGGAACTCCGGCATGCCGGCGAGCGCTCGAGCGCGCGACGAGACCGCGTGCACCTCGAAGCCGCTCGCGCGCAGCCGCGGCAGGCTCCAGCGGCCGATGAAGCCGCCCGCTCCGGTGACCAGCACGCGCGCGCCGGACATCGCTCACCCGTCCGCGAGCAGCGGCAGCGCGGCATCGCGCGCGGATACGACCGTCGGTGCGAACGGCCAGTCGATGCCGATCGCGGGATCGTCCCAGCGGAAGCCGCGGGCGGCCTCGGCCGCATACGGCGTCGAGATCATGTAGAACACCTCGGCGGCGTCGGTGAGCGTGAGGAACCCGTGCGCGCAGCCGCGCGGGACCAGCAACGCCCGACGATCGGCGGCGCCGAGTTCGACGCCGAACCAGCGCCGCCGGGTCGCCGAGCCCGGACGCAGATCGACGATCACGTCGAAGACCGCGCCGGCGGTGCATCGCACCAGCTTGTCCTCGGCGTGCGGCTCGGCCTGGAAGTGCATTCCGCGCAAGGTCCCGCGCCGCGCGTTGTAGGAGACGCTGCACTGGCGGAAGCGCGCGGCGACGCCGTGCGCGGCGAACTCCACCTCGCAGTACGTGCGCGCGAACAGACCGCGTTCGTCGCGGTGGGCGTCGACGTCGACCAGGAACGCGCCGGCGAGATCGAGGGGCGTGAAGATCACCGGCGTCCGTGCTCCGTGACGCGCGTCACCCGTCCCAGCGCTTCCACGGCGCCTCTCCCTGTTCCCACAGCGCGTTCAGCGTGAGCTTGTCGCGCAGCGTATCCATCGGCTGCCAGAAGCCCGGGTGTACCCAGGAGCCGAGCTCGCCGGTCGCTGCGAGCCGCTCCATCGGCTCCCGCTCCCAGACCGTCTCGTCGCCCGCGATCAGATCGAGGACCCGCGGCTCGAGCACGAAGAAGCCCCCGTTGATCAATCCGCCCTCCGAGACCGGCTTCTCCTCGAACGACACCACTCTCTCGCCGCGCGACACGATGCGGCCGAAGCGCGCCGGCGGCCGCACGCAGGCGACGGTCGCCGCGAGCCCTGCGCGCGCGTGAAACGCGATCTCGGCGCCGATGTCGATGTCCGCGAGCCCATCGCCGTAGGTCATGCAGAACGTCGCGCCGGGATCCAGATACGAGCGCACCCGCTTCAGCCGGCCCCCGGTCATCGTGTCCTCGCCGGTGTCGACCAGCGTGACCTTCCAGGGCTCGCTGCGACAATCGTGATACTCGACGCGGTTCGCGGCCATGTCGAAGGTGACGTCCGCCTGGTGCAGGAAGTAATTCGCGAAGTACTCCTTCACGACGTAGCCCTTGTAGCCGAGGCACACGATGAAGTCCTGCACGCCATGGGCCGCGTACGATTTCATGATGTGCCAGAGGATCGGACGGCCGCCGATCTCGACCATCGGCTTCGGCCGCACGCTCGACTCCTCGGCGATCCTCGAGCCCTTGCCGCCGGCCAGAATCACGCACTTCATCGGATGCCTCCGTCGATTGCGATCGAGCGCGCGTAGCGGTCGATCTGAGCACGGGTCACCGCGTCCGCATCCTCGCCGGCTTCGACCGCGCGGTGCCACTCGGCGGTCCATGCGATCGCGGCGTCGAAGTCGAGTCGCGGCCGCCACCCGAGCTCGGCGCGCGCGAGCGCCGAGGACAGGCACAGGGTCGCGGCCTCGGCCGGTTGCGGCGTCCCCTCGGGTCGCCAGCCGGGCCGGCCGGCGAAATGCGTACCGAACGCGTCGACGACCTCGGCGGCGGAACGGAACGACCCGGGATCCGGACCGAAGTTCACGCGGCGCGGCGCGCGCGCCGGATCGCCGGCGAGCGCCCGCGCGAGCTGCAGGTAACCGGCGAGGGGGTCGAGCACGTGCTGCCACGGCCGCACCGCACCCGGATAGCGCAGCCGCACCGGCTCACCCGCCTCGAGCGCGCGAACGCAGTCAGGAATCAGCCGATCCGGCGATCGGTCGCCGCCGCCGATCACGTTGCCGGCCCGCGCGGTCGCGATCGGCGGTCCGCCGGCGAAGAAGCTGTCACGGTAGCTCGCGGTCACGAGTTCCGCGCAGGCCTTGCTCGCGCTGTACGGATCGTGGCCACCGAGGCGATCGCGTTCCTCGAAGGCCCGACCGGCACCGTCGTTCTCGTAGACCTTGTCGCTGGTGACCACGACCACCGCGCCGAGGTCCTCGATTCCGCGGCAGGCCTCGAGCAGGTGCGCGGTGCCGAGCACGTTGGTCGCGAAGGTCGCGATCGGCTCCCGATAGGACTCGCGCACCAGCGCCTGCGCGGCGAGATGGAACACGACCTGCGGGCGCGCGGCCCGCACCGCATCGCGCACCGCGCCGGGATCGCGCAGGTCCGCGACGCTCGAGTGCGTGCGCAAGCTCAGCTGCGCCCACAGGCTCCGCGGCCCGGTCGGCGGCAGCGCGAATGCCGCGACCTCGGCGCCGAGGCGCTCGAGCCACAGGCACAGCCACGCCCCCTTGAACCCGGTATGGCCCGTGACCAGGACGCGGCGGCCCGGCCAGAACGCCCCGGTCATTCGCCCCCCGACCAGTACGCGGCGAGCGAACGCAGGAACGGCCGCACGCGCCTCGATCCGAGCGCGTCGCCGACGCGGATCTGCAGGTTCGCGAGCCTGCGCAGGCCGCGCAGCATCTCGAACACGGTGCGGTACTGGCCGCGTCGCTCCTGCGTATAGGCGATCTTCAGCGCATCGCAGAGCACTGCGACCGGCAGCTTGTAGAAGCGCGCGCCGGCGGCGAACGGATCGCGCGCCCAGGCGACGAAGCCGCCGCGGGCCAGGAGCCAGGTGGCGATCCGCTCCATCACGAAGATCTTCATCTGCACGTCGCGACGGCCGCGATACGGCACCGGCGTGCGCAACTGCTCGCCGAGCGGGTCGGCCGGATCCTCCGCGATCGCGTAGAGCCGCTCGTTCACCTCGAGCCAGGCGCGCCAGAAGCGCGGCTTCGCGAGGAAGAAGTTCGAGTTCACGGTATTGCGCGAATCCGTGACCAGCGCATCGAGATCGGTCGGCTGCCCGATCCGCTCGAACAGCGCGTTCGCGACCGCCTTGAGCCCCGGGTGCTCCGCGTCGCCGTGGTCGAACACGTTCCAGTGATGCGCGGTGTTGTGGATGCTCGGACTCAGCAGGATCACGTCGACCTCGGCGCCGGCGTCCTCGACGAACCGGCGCACCGCGGCCGAGTCGAGGTTCGTCTTCAGCTCGAATTTCGGCGACAGGAACCCGTAGAACGCCGACTCCTCGAGCCGCTCCCCGCGCAGGAAGCGGCGGATCGGCCAGTACTCGTACCAGTCCGGACGCTCGTTCGAGCGGTTGTCGAGCACGAGGAAGCCGGGATCGAGCGCCTGCGGCGACGTGTAGTAATTGAGGATCTGATGAACGTATGCCGACGGCATCCGCACAGCATACCAAATCGACCTAGGCGGACCTTCCCGGCGCCGCGGCCCGACGGCTCGCGAGATCCTCGAGCAGCGCCAGATACCGGCGCCGATAGACGTTCATCGCGTAGTGACGCTCGACGTGCGCGCGCCCGGCGGCACCGAACCGCGCCCGCAGGTCGCGCGAGTCGATCAAGGCCTGCAGGCACCGCTCCCACGCCGCCTCGTCCGTCGCGTGGTAGCCGGTCACCCCGTCGAGAACCGCCTCGCGGTTCGCGCCGACCGGGGACGCGACGCACGGCAATCCCGCGGCCATGTACTGCAACAGCTTGAACGCGCACTTCCCCCGCGCCCATTCGTCCGCGGTGAGCGGCATGATCCCGACCTGGGCGCTCGCGAGACTCGCCGCCTCCCCGGCCGCCGACCACGCGACCCGCTCGATCGGCACCTCGGGCCAGTCGGGGAACGACGAGCAGATCACGCGCAGCCGAAAGCCCGGGTTGCGCGCCGCGAGCCGCGCGAGCGCCGGCCGGATCATCTCGAGGTACACCAGGTTCTCGGGACTGCCGATCCACGCGACGATCACGCGATCGCCGGCGTCGCCGTCGGCGGATGCGCGCGGATACTGCGCGACGTCGATCGACGTCGGCAGGATCTCGACCCGGCGCGCGACCGGACGCGCGGCCGATGCGAGCATCGCGTTGCCGGCGGCGACCGCATCGGCGAGGCGGCAGGTCGCGACGAACTTCGCACGCCGCCAGCGCGAATCGTCGGCCGGTGCGCCGAGCGTGCGCGGCTTGCGCACGTAGATCGCGTCGTCGAAGTCGAACACGCGGCGTCGGCTGTACGCGGCGAACACGCGCGCCTCGATCGCGCTCAGCTTGATCTGGTGCAGCACGGTGACGTCGGCCCAGCGCAGCCACTCGCGGCGCTCCCAGGTACGAATGCCGTAGCGACCGCTCGGAAACCGCTCGACGCGCGCGTCCCATCCGCGGTCTGCGAGCGCCGGCAGGAGACTCGCGATCCGGTGACGGAACGAGGGTTGATTCGGATCGTATCCCAGCAGCAGCACGCGCGGCATCGCGGGTCAGCTCCGTCCCCCGGCGTCGGGCCGGCGGGCGAGTAGCCTCTCGAGCGCCGCGAGCGCGATCGAGCGCCCGTCCGCGAACCCCGCCGCCGTCGCGCGCTGCGCGAGTGCGGCCCGCGCCGGCTCGTCCGCGAGCAACTGCCGAGCGGTTTGCGCGATCGCCTCCTGATCGAGCGCTGCGCGCCGCGCGAGACCCGCGGCCACCGCGCGGCGGATCCTCGCATCCTGGTCGCGGGCGATCGGCACCGCGATGCACGGCGCCGCGCAAGCGATCGCCTGGACCATCGTCGAGCCACCGTTCGCGACGACCAGTCGCGCACCGCGCATCAGTTCGACGAGATCCGCCTGCGGCAAGGACCGGCGCCGGCGCAATGCCGGCGGGTCGGCGCCGCCCGACGGCCCGGACGGCCCGACGAACACGGTCGCCGTGCCACCGGTCGCGAGCGCAACCGCCGCCTCGGCGAAGCACCGGGCCGCATCCTCGGTGCCCGGATGCCCGGTCCCGCCGCCCGGAACGACCAGCACCGGCGCCGTCTCGAGCGCAAGGTCCGCGAAACCGCGCGCGCGGCGCGCCGGATCCGCGGGCGGCAGGATCACGTCGAGATGGCGCGGCGGTGGCCGGCGCAGGCAGCGCCGCTTCAGGGTCTCGATCCATCCGGGCGGCGCGTCGAGCGCCTGCGGGTACGCGATCCAGTGCTCGTCGATCAGACGCAGCCAGCGCAGCCGCCCGGCGCGCCACCGCTGGCGCCGCCGCGCGCTCACGAACACGACGGCGGCACCGGCCGCGCGCGCCGCCCGCAGCTGCGCGGTGCGCCCGGCGTTGTCGAAGATCACGACGTCGGGTGCGAACGCCGCGATCGCGGTCGTCACCTGCTCCGTGCAGCGCGTCGGCGACGCCGGCAGCAGCGTCGTCTCGAACGGCGGATCCGCGGCGTAGGGGGCCTCGCGGCTCAGCAGGAAGCGAATCGCCGCCTGCGGCCAGCGCTCGCGCGCCGCGTGCGCGATCGCGGCCGAGCGCGCGTACTCGCCCATCCCGTACGGCCCCGACACGGGTACGAACAGCAGCCGCGGCGAATCGCTCGGCATCCGATCACGCGAACGCGCTGAACCAGCGGTCGAGCACCAGCAGGTACCAGGCGCGCCGGAACTCCGCGGTGACGGGCCGGCGCAGCACGCCCCGTTCGATCAGGCGGTCGACCGCCTGCCGCAGGAGCTCGCGGTGCGCGCGGATCCAGCCGCGCACCGGCAACCCGAACCCCGACTTCGGCCGGTCGAGATGACCCGGCGGCAGCCGCGGCTCCATCAACGCGCGCACCAGGCGCTTGCCGCGCCGGTGCCGGACGTCGACCAGCAGGGACGGATCGACGCCGAGCATGAACTCGACGAGGCGATGATCGAGCAGTGGCGGACGGACCTCGAGCGAGTGCGCCATGCTGGTCCGGTCGACCTTGGTCAGCAGCCCCTCGGCGAGGTCGGTGTGCAGGTCGAGCCAGCGCAATCGCGCGAGCGGCTCGAGATCCGGTCTCCAGAACCGTCGATAGAACCAGAGGTAATCGTAATCCGGCTCGCGCCATTCCGGCGCGAGCAGGGCCTCGATCTGCGCCGGCGTCGCGCCGCCGAGCGCGACCGCGAACGCCGGCAGACCGGTGCTCGCACGCCGCTGCATCGACTGGCCCCAGCGCGACAGCGGCGGCAGCCCGTGCGCGAGCAGGCGGTTCAGGACGTTCGAGCGCTCGCCGACGTGCGACCAGTAGCGCGGATAGCCGCAGAAGATCTCGTCGCCGCCCTCGCCGCTCAGTGCGACCGTGACCTGCCGGCGCGCGAATTGCGCGACGAGATAGTTCGACCACGCGGCGCTGTCGCCGAAGGGCTCGTCGAAGATCGCCGGGATCGCGTCCAGCGCGGTCGCGAAGTCCGCCGAGCGTGCGGTCGTCTCCGTGTGCTCGGTGCCGAGGTGGGCCGCGACGCGGCGCGCATCGTCGGCCTCGGAGCGCCCGCGGCGCTCGAACCCGAGCGTGAACGTGTGCGGATGATCGAGGTAATACGCGGTCAGCGCCGAATCGATGCCGCCGCTCAGGAAGACGCCGACCGGGACGTCGGACACGGTGTGCGCCGGGACGACCTCACGCAGCAGCGCGTCGAGCGACTCGGTCGCCTCGCGCTCCTCGTGCGGACGCGGTTCCGCGCGCGGCGACCACCAGCGCTCGATCCGGACCCGTCCGTCCTCCCAGTCGAGCCAATGGCCCGCCGGCAGTTTCGCGATTCCCTGGAAGATCGTCTTCGGCGCGGGCACGTAGCCGTGCAGCAGGAAGTCGCGCACCGCGCTGCGATCGATCGGCGGCGATCCGAGCACGAGCAGCGCCTTCAGCTCCGAGGCGAATGCGATACCGTCCGGCAACAAACGGTAGTACAGCGGCTTGATCCCGAGCCGATCCCGCGCGAGCAGCAGCCGCCGCCGGCGCCGATCCCAGAGGCCGAAGGCGAACATGCCGACGAGCCGCTCGAGCGCCGCCTCGCGATCGCGCGCCAGCAAGCGCAGCAGCACCTCGGTGTCGCCCGTGGAACGCCACGGTCCGGGCAGCGTCGCGCGCAATGCCGAGTGGTTGTACAGCTCACCGTTGTAGGTGATCACGTGCTCGGCGTCGATCATCGGCTGCCGGCCGCTGTCGGACAGGTCGAGGATCGCGAGCCGGCGGTGCGCGAGCGCGATCCCGGGCTCGACGAACAAGCCGTCGCCGTCGGGACCGCGGTGGCGCAGACGTCGCGCCATCTCGACCGCCGTCTCCGGGGTCGCGGCCGAGCCGAGGATTCCGACGATTCCGCACATGGCGCGCAGTCTAACGCGCCGGCCCGGCGGGCTGTCGCTCTTTGGCGAATCCGCCGCCCCTGGCGCCCCGACGGCGGTTCGTTTAGGGTGCGCACAGGAGCCTCGACACCATGGCCACACCCGCGGACCAACGCCTGCTCGAGCTGCTGGACAAATGGCTCGGCAGCCTCGACCGACACATCGAATACGCCTCGCTCGACGACGACGCCTACTGGAAGGTCCAGGACTGGGTCGACCATCAGCGACCGACGCGCTGGATCATCGATCTCGCGAAACAACGCACGCTCGCGCTGAAGGCGGCGATCGAGCAGCGCATCGCGGCCGGCGACGCGAGCTTCGGCGATGCGCTCGAACTGTCGATCTTCCTCGCGAATCTGATCGGCTCGCAGCACATCGAGCGCTTCATCCCGCTCGCCGAGGCCGAGCCGACGCCCGCGGCCGCGACGACGCCGCCCGCGGAACCTCGGCCCCGGGCCGAGGAGTCGACCGAGATCTCGACGACCGCGACGCGCGAGATGCCGAAATACCTCGTGACGCGGCCACGCAACGATCTGCGCGCGGGAGCGAAGCCGACGATGCCGTCGAAGGCCGCGGCGACCAAACCTGCCGCGTCGAAGCCGCCCGCGCCGAGACCCGCCGTATCGAAACCGGCCGGGTCGAAGCCGGCCGGCTCGAAGCCCGCGGTGCCCGCGGCCGCGCCGACCCCGGCGCCCCGCACGCCGGAGGCTCAGGTGCTGGCCGACGCGGCGCGACTGATCCAGTGGGGCCGCAAGTGGTACGAATTGCCCGAACTCATCGCCCGGATGGCCGACCGTCCACCGCTCGTCGAGGTTCGTCGAATCCTGACCGACCACAAGGCGCAGCTCGAGCGCCAGACCCGCTCCTCATGAACGGCCCGGCAGCGCCCGACGGCTGCCGGCGCAGCGGCACGAGCGCGCGCTTCGGACGCCGTTTCGCGGCGCTCCTGTACGACGGCATCGTGATCCTCGCGCCCCTGATCTTCTTCACCTGGGCGGCGGTATGGGTCGCGGGCGGTCGCGCGATGCTGCGCGATTCGGTCGGCGGCGTCTGGGCCGACCTGTATCACGCCGGACTGTTCGCGATCGTCGCGGGCTACTTCGTGCTGAACTGGCTGCACAGCGGCCAGACGGTCGGCATGCGCGCGTGGCGGCTGCACGCGGTGGACCTGCGAGGGCGACGCCTGACCTGGCGGGCGGCGACTTCGCGGTTCTTCTGGTCGATCGTCGCGTGGGCGCCGATCGGCCTCGGCGTCCTGTGGCTCTACGCCGATCCCGAAGGGCTCGCGCTCCAGGATCGGCTGTCGGACACCCGTGTCGTGCACCTAACGGGTTCTTGAGATCGCGATCAGCGTTGCGACCGCGATCACCGCGGTCGGCAACCAGCCGATCAGGATCGGATTCAAGCCGAACAGCTGCCCCCCCTTCTCCCCGATCCCGTTGATCACGAAGAACACGAGTCCGAGCAGCACGCCGACGACCGTGCGGGTGCCCGCGCCGGTGGTGCGCAGCGGTCCGAACACGAACGGCAGCGCGAGCAGCGTGACCACGACGACCGCGAAGATCCGCGCGATCCGCGACCAGAATCCGATCTCGTACGCCACCGCCTGCAGATGATTGTGCCGCAGGTGCGCGATGTAGGCGGCGAGCGAGCGCAGCGTGAGCAGATCCGGATCGGCGGCGGCGAGCCGCAGGAAATCCGGATTGATCGTCGAGCGGATCGTGACCTCGGGCGCGTGCGTCGCGACGGTGCGGTCCTGCTGGAACGTCGTCGTGCGCACGTTCTCGAGCATCCAGCGTCCAGGCTCGGCGACCGAGATCGAATCGGCCGTCTGGATCGACTTCAGCCGGTCGGGCCCGTCCAGCTCGAACAGCGCCGCGCCGCCGAACACCTGCCCGACCTCCGCCGTGCGCAGCCGCAGGATCAGGTTCCCTTCCTTGATCCATGCGCTCGCCCGACCCGCGAAGCTCACGCCGGCGAGCCGGCTGGTCGTCTTCTCGGTGTGCGCGAACTGCGCGAGCGGCGGCGCGACGTACTCGCCGATTCCATACATCGCGAGTGCGAGCGTCGCGCCGGCGAGGGCGACCGGACGGGCAACGCGCCAGATCGACACGCCCGACGCTCGCGTGACCACGAGCTCGCTGCCGGCCGCGAGATTGCCGAGCCCCATCAGCGCGCCGATCATCGCGCCGATCGGCAGCAGCTCGAACAGTTGCTGCGGGAGGTTCAGGAGCGTGTACAGCACGGCGTCGGCGGCGGTGTAATTGCCGACGCCGATGTCGCCTTGCTCGCTGATGAACAGGAACAGCCCGCCGAGCGTGAGCAGCACGCTCGTCGCCATCGCCGTGTACCAGAGGATCGTCTTGTAGAGATACCGATCGAGAATGTTCATCGAGACTCCGCGGCGGCGCGGCGCGGCACGCCGATCAATCCCTGCTGCCACAGCAGGCGCAGGCCGAGCGCGAGCGCGAGTCCGTGGATCCACCAGACCCCGATCCACGGTGACAGCTGGCCCTTCTCGAGCCAGACCTTCGCGAAGGACAGCAGGTTCGAATACACGAAGAAGACGACGATCGCGATGCCGACCCGCATGTAGCGGCCCTGGCGCGGGCGCAGCCGGGACAGCGGCAGCGCGATCAGCGTGAGCATCAGCACCATGATCGGCGAGGAGCTGCGGAACTCGAGCTGCGCGATGCTGACCGGATCGAGCGTCTCGAGGAGCTCGAGCGTCGGACGGGTGTCCGGATCGTTCGTCCCCTGGATTCCCGGGGGCACCTCGACCGGTATGCCGTGCTCGCCGAACTTGATGACCCGGAAATCGGCATGCCCCGGAACGCCCTCGTAGCGATGGCCGTCGTAGAGCGTCACCAGGCGCTGGCCGTCGACGCCGGTACGGGTGTAGGTCGCGGTCGCGGCGACCGCGACCTCGACCCGGCCCGAGGCTCGCTCACGCTGCAGGAACACGTCGTGCAGCACGCCGCTCGCGTCGACGCGCTCGGCATAGAACACCGCGCCGCCGTTCGCGAAGGTGCGGAAGCGCCCCGCATCGAGCTCGCCGAACTCCGCCTCCTTCAGGGCCGCCTGGCGCAGCAGCTGCGACCGGTGATCGGCGCGCGGGACCTGCACGAACGTGAGCCAGCCGAGCCCGATCGCGATCACCGCGGCGAATGCGGACAGTGGTCCGAGGAGCCGTGCCGGGCTGAAGCCGCAGGCCTGCAACGCCGCCATCTCCCCGTCGTGGTAGAGCCTGCCGAGCGCGAGCACGATCGACAGCAGCAGTCCGACCGGGACGACGACCGACAGGTTCATGATCGCGCCGAGCGCGATCAGGTCGAGCACCACGTGGCGCCCGAAGTGATGGTCGGCCGCCTCGCCGAGCACCCGCGAGAGCTGATTCGCGAACAGGATCGCGACCAGCACGCCGGTCACCGCGAGCCACGTCTGCACGACCTCGCGAAGCACGTAGCGCTGGACGGTCCACTTCATCGCCGAGAGCTTAGCAAATCGCGATCACCCGGGTTCCCGCGCGGGCCCGCCCGCGGCGGCGCACGCCGAACGGCCCGCGGCTCGCGCCGGCCGGCCGGCCGGCTGCGGATGATTTGACTACGAATTATTTGACTAAAATTCGCCAAAAAGCGATCTTTGCGGAAAAATCCAACCGTCTTCGTCGCGAGACCGCGGCGGCACGGCACCCAACAAGGAGCGAGCATGGAATTCAAAGCGATCACTGATCCCCGGGCGCGTGCCGCGACCGCCTGCGCGGTCATCGGCATGCACGATGACGGCGCGCTCGGCCCCGCGGCACAGCTCGTCGATCAGCGGATCGGTGGCGCCGCCGCACGCTTGTTCGCGTCGAAGGATTTCGCGGCGAAACTCGGCGACACGATGCTGATCACGCGGACCGGCCGCGAGGGCCCCCCGCGCGTGCTGCTCGTCGGACTCGGCGCCCAGAAGAAATTCGAGCGCAAGCAGTACCGCAGGGCGGCGCAGGCCGCCGCGCAGGCACTGCTGAAGACCGGCGCGACGGACGCGAACGTGTATCTCGCGGTCGACGCGGGCACGGATCTCGGACTCGACGAGTACCGCCGAGCGCGGGCGATCGCGGAAGCGTTCCGCGGCCAAAGCTACCGGATCCCGGATCTCAAGACGGGGCCGAAGCCGAAGCCGCCGCGCCTGCGCGAAGTGCGGGTCGCGACCGGCAGCGCGGGCGATGCCCGTCATGCCCAGCGCGGTCTCGACGACGGCGTCGCGGTCGCCGAGGGCGTCGCGTTCGCGCGCGATCTGGCGAACCTGCCGCCGAACGTATGCACGCCGAGCCACATCGGGCTGCGCGCGCAATCGATGCGCGAGATGCGCGGGGTCAAGGTCACGGTGCTCGGTGAACGGCAGATCAAGGCGCTCAAGATGGGCGCGTTCCTTGCGGTCGCCCAGGGCTCGACCGAGCCGCCGCGGCTGGTCGTGTGCGAATACCGGGGCGCGCCGCGCGCGCAGGCGCCGATCTGCCTGGTCGGCAAGGGCATCACGTTCGATTCCGGCGGCATCTCGCTGAAGGACCCGCCGGCGATGGACGAGATGAAGTTCGACATGTGCGGCGCGGCGACCGTGCTCGGCGCGTTCCGCACCGCGGCACGCCTGCGGCTGCCGATCAACCTCGTCGCGATCGTTCCGACCTGCGAGAACATGCCGGCGGGCAACGCGGTGAAGCCGGCGGACATCGTGACGACGATGTCGGGCCAGACGGTCGAGGTCCTGAACACCGACGCCGAGGGCCGGCTGATCCTGTGCGACGCGCTCACCTACAGCCGCCGCTTCAAGCCCGCCGCGGTGATCGACGTCGCGACCCTGACGGGCGCCTGCGTGATCGCGCTCGGCAACCACTTCAGCGGTCTGATGAGCAACGACGACGCGCTCGCCGCGGAGGTCGCCGCCGCGGGACGGCGCGCCGACGACCGCGCGTGGCACCTGCCGATCGGCGAGGAGTACGTCGAGCAGCTCAAGAGCAATTTCGCCGACGTCGCGAACGTCGGCGGGCGCGAAGGCGGTGCGTGCACCGCGGCCGCGTTCCTCTCGAAGTTCACCGCGGACCTGAAGTGGGCCCACCTCGATATCGCGGGCACCGCGTGGCTCGGTGGCGCCCAGAAGGGGAGCACCGGCCGACCGGTGCCCCTGCTGGTCGACTTCCTGCTCGAGCGCGCCCGCGCGAAATGACCGGACGGGTCGATTTCTACGTGCTCGACCGGGAGGACTCGCGACAACGGATGGTCGTCGGGTGCCGGCTCGCGGAGAAGGCGTACCTGCGCGATCTGCGCGCGGTGCTGCTCGCGGACACCACCGGCGACGCCGAAGCGCTCGACGCGCTGCTGTGGACGTTCGCCGATCCCTCGTTCGTCCCGCACGGCCTCATCGTGAACGGCGCCGCCGCCGATCCGTCCGCACCGGTGCAATTGACTGCGGATGCGGCTCGGGCACCCGCGGCGGACGTGCTCGTGAACCTGAGCGCCCGGATGCCCGAAGGCTTCGAGCGCTACCCGCGGATCGCCGAGATCGTCGACGCCGAGCCGGGTCGCCGCGAGCGGGCACGCGAGCGATTCAAGACGTACCGCGACCACGCACTGGTGGTCGAGACCCACCGCCTGCACGACGGCGACGAGCCTTGACGGGAGCGCCGCGACGATGAGCGACGACCTCGAGGACACCGGGGAGATCCCGATCCTGACCGATGCGGTTCTCGGCGCGACGCCGCCGGCGCCGTCGCGGGCCGCGGCGACCGCGATCCTCGCTGAGGTGCTGAACCTCGCCGATTCGCTGCTCCACCAGGCCGCGAAGGACATCGAGGCGACGTTGTTCGAGAACGTCTACGACCGCCTGCGGTCGCAGCTGCCGGAGATCGTGGATCGCGTGCTCCGGGCGCACGGCGCAAGCGACGACGAGGCGTCCGACCACGCCGATTGAGCGCTGCCGGCTATAATCGGCGGATGGACAAAGCGTACTCACCCGCCGCGATCGAATCGCGGATCTACGCCCGATGGGAATCGCTCGAGGCCTTCAAGCCGAGCGGGGTCGGGCCTGCGTATTCGATCGTGATCCCGCCGCCGAACGTCACCGGCACGCTGCACATGGGTCACGCATTCCAGGACACGGTGATGGACGCGCTGATCCGCCATCGGCGGATGGAAGGGTTCGACACGCTGTGGCAGCCCGGCACGGATCACGCCGGGATCGCGACGCAGATGGTCGTCGAGCGCCAGCTGAACGCCCAGGGCACCGGTCGCGTCGAACTCGGCCGCGAGACGTTCGTCGAGCGCGTGTGGGACTGGAAGCGCCATTCCGGAGACACGATCTCGCGGCAGATGCGGCGGCTCGGCGCGTCGGTCGACTGGAGCCGGGATCGCTTCACGATGGATCCGGCGCTGTCGCACGCGGTCACCGAGGTGTTCGTTCGGCTCTACCGCGAGGGCCTGATCTACCGCGGCAAGCGGCTCGTGAACTGGGACCCGGTGCTGAAGACCGCGCTCTCGGACCTCGAGGTCGTCGCGGAGCCCGAACAAGGCCACTTGTGGCATCTGCGCTATCCGCTCGCCGACGGATCCGGCCACCTGGTGGTCGCGACCACGCGCCCCGAGACGATGCTCGGCGACGTCGCGGTCGCGGTGCATCCGGACGACGAACGATACCGCGCGCTGGTCGGCCGGCGCGTACGGCTCCCCCTCGCCGACCGGGAGATCCCGGTGATCGCCGACGCCTACGTCGACCCCGCGTTCGGCAGCGGCTGCGTGAAGATCACGCCCGCGCACGACTTCAACGACTACGAGGTCGGCGAGCGTCACGGACTGCCACGGATCAACGTGCTGACCCCGGAGGCGAAGCTCACCGACGAGGCGCCCGCGCGCTACCGCGGGCTCGACCGATTCGAGGCCCGCGCCCGGATCGTGGCCGACCTCGAGGCCGAGGGGCTCCTCGAGCGGGTCGAGGCGCACCAGTCGATGGTCCCCCGCGGCGACCGTAGTCACACGATCCTCGAACCGCTCCTCACCGACCAGTGGTTCGTGCGGATTGCGCCGCTCGCCGACCCGGCGATCCGCGCGGTCGAGGATGGCCGGATCCGCTTCGTTCCCGAGGGCTGGGCCGGCGTGTATTTCGACTGGATGCGCAACATCAAGGACTGGTGCATCAGCCGGCAGCTGTGGTGGGGCCACCGGATCCCGGCGTGGTACGACGAGACCGGCCGCGTCTACGTCGGCCGCGACGAGCGCGACGCACGCTCGGCCGGTGGGCTCGGGTCCGAGGTGCGCCTGCGGCAGGACGAGGACGTGCTCGACACCTGGTTCTCCTCGGCGCTTTGGCCGTTCTCGACGCAAGGCTGGCCGGATGCGACCCGCGAGATGTCGGTGTACTACCCGACGAACGTGCTGGTCACCGGATTCGACATCATCTTCTTCTGGGTCGCACGAATGATCATGATGGGCCTGAAGTTCACCGGCGAGGTGCCCTTCCGCGAAGTCTACGTGCACGGCCTGATCCGCGACCACGACGGCCAGAAGATGTCGAAATCGAAGGGCAACGTGATCGACCCGCTCGACATCGTCGACGGCGTGGATCTCGACGCCCTGATCGCCAAGCGCACCGCGGGACTGATGCAGCCGCAGATGAAGCCGGCGATCGAGCGCGCGACCCGCAAGCAGTTCCCGCAGGGCATCCCGGCGTTCGGCACCGACGCGCTGCGCCTCAGCTTCGCCTCGCTCGCGACGCAGAGCCGTGACCTGCGCTTCGACATGGCGCGCGTGGAAGGGTATCGCAACTTCTGCAACAAGCTGTGGAACGCCGCGCGCTACGTCCTCGCGAACGAGGAGAGCGCCGCGGACGGCGGCGAGATCGAACTCGGGATCGCCGACCGCTGGATCCGCTCCCGGCTCGCCGCGACGCTCGCGAGAGTCGAGGCGGGCTTCGACGGCTACCGGCTCGACGCCGTCGCGAGTGCGCTCTACGAATTCACCTGGCACGAGTACTGCGACTGGTACGTCGAATCGACGAAGACGGTGCTGCAGGCACCGGACGCGAGCGCGGCGCAGAAGCGCGGCGCGCGGCGCACGCTGGTCGACACGCTGGAGACGCTGCTGCGCGCATTGCATCCGCTCGCGCCGTTCATCACGGAGGAGATCTGGCAGCGCGTCCGCGGTGAACCCGCTGGGAGCTCGGCGACGATCATGCGAGCCCCCTACCCCCGCGCCGCCGAGATCGCCGCCGATCCGGAGGCGGAGCGCGAGATGCACTGGGTGATGCAGTTCGTGCTCGGCGTGCGGCAGATCCGCGGCGAGATGGACATCGCACCGAGCCGCCGGCTCCCGGTGGTGCTGCAGAACGCCGGCCCCGGCGACGTCGCCTACCTCGACCGGAACGCCAAGACCCTGCAACGCCTGGCCGGCATCGACGCGCCGCGCGTGCTCGCCGCCGGGGAGGCGGCGCCGGTCGCCGCGGTCGCGCTGCTCGGCAGCCTCGAGATCCTGGTGCCGATGGCGGGCCTGATCGATCCGGCCGCCGAACGGGAACGGCTTGAGAAGCGCCGGCGCAGGGCCGAGGCGGACCTGCAGAAGCTGCGCGCGAAAGCCGCGAACGTCGAATTCGCGCGCAACGCGCCGCCCGAGATCGTCGCCAAGGACGCGGCACGCATCGTCGAGCTGGAGACGGAGATCGGACAGCTCGAGCGCCAGGCGGCGCGCGTACGGGCGCTGCTCGCCGGTTGACCGCAGGATCGCGGCTCAGGCCGCGAGGTTCTCCCGGGTTCGCAGGAAGTCGAGTTCCCGCCAGCGCTCCTCGGTCAGCTCGAGGTTGACCCGGGACGGCGCGAGATAGACCAGCTGGCCGCCGTGGTCCAGCGCGAGGTGCTCGTAGGCCTTGTCACGAAATTCCGCGAGGCGCTTCGGATCGGCGCCGCGGATCCAGCGCGCGGTCGCGACGCTCGCGGGCTCGAACGTGCACTGCACGCCGTACTCGTCCTGGAGCCGGAACGCGACGACCTCGAATTGCAGCTGACCGATCGCCCCGAGCACCAGATCGTTGTTGCGCAGCGGCTTGAACAGCTGCGTCGCGCCCTCCTCGCACAGCTGCGCGAGCCCCTTTTGCAGCGCTTTCATCCGCAACGGATCGCGCAGCACCGCACGGCGGAAGATCTCCGGCGCGAAGTTCGGCACGCCGGTGAACGTGAGCATCTCGCCTTCCGTGAACGTGTCGCCGATGTTGATCGTGCCGTGATTGTGCAAGCCGACGATGTCGCCGGCATACGCCTCCTCGGCGTGGCTGCGATCGGCCGCGAGGAAGGTGAGCGCGTCGGCGATCCGCAGGTCCTTCGCGAGGCGCACGTGGCGCATCCGCATCCCCTTCGCGTAGCGTCCGGAGCACAGGCGCAGGAACGCGATGCGATCGCGATGGCCCGGGTCCATGTTCGCCTGGATCTTGAACACGAAGCCGGTGAGCTTCGGCTCCGTCGCGGCGACCGACCGTTGTACCGCGGCGCGCGGCTGCGGGCCCGGCGCGTTCGCGACGAACGCGTCGAGGAGCTCACGGACACCGAAGTTGTTGACCGCGGAACCGAAGAAGACCGGCGTCTGTTTCGCCGCGCGGTAGCGGGCCAGGTCGAACGACGGGCTCGCGCCCCGGACCAGATCGACCTCGTCGACGAACGATCGGTAGCGCGTCCCGAGGAATTCGCGTGCCGCATCGCCCGCGAGCCCGTCGATGATCTCATGGCTGCCGACCCGGCCCTTCTCGACGGCACGGTACACGTAGATCCGGTCGGCCGGCAGGTGGTACACCCCGAGCAGATCGCGGCCCATCCCGATGGGCCAGGTGACCGGCGCGCATTCGATCTTGAGCACCCGCTCGATCTCGTCGAGCAGCTCGATCGGCGGCCGCCCGTCGCGATCGAGCTTGTTCACGAAGGTCATGATCGGGGTGTCGCGCAGGCGGCACACCTCCATCAGCTTGATCGTGCGCTCCTCGACGCCCTTCGCGCAGTCGATCACCATCAAGGCCGAATCGACCGCGGTCAGCGTGCGATAGGTGTCCTCCGAGAAGTCCTCGTGCCCCGGGGTGTCGAGCAGGTTCACGATGCAGTCGCCGTACGGGAACTGCATCACCGAGGAAGTCACCGAGATTCCGCGCTGTTGCTCGAGACGCATCCAGTCGGAGGTCGCATGCCGGGTCGCCTTGCGGCCCTTGACCGTTCCGGCCATCTGGATCGCGCCGCCGAACAGCAACAGCTTCTCGGTCAGGGTCGTCTTGCCGGCGTCCGGGTGCGAGATGATCGCAAAGGTCCGCCGGCGTGAGATTTCACGCTGCAAATCGTTCATCGGGTGGTTCAACGAAGGTTCGAATCCAGGTTCAGCCGCAACACGGCCGCGTCCTCGCGGCCCCCGACGGCTTGGTAGTATCCGCGACGCGTGCCGACCTTCTCGAAGCCGAGCGTCTCGTACAGATGCGCCGCGATCGTGTTCGAGGGCCGCACCTCGAGGAACGCCTCGCGCATCCCGGCGGCGCGGGCTCGCGAGAGCAGGTGCGTCATCAGGCCGCGCGCGATCCCCAGCTGCCGAAATTCGCCGCGAATGCAGATGTTCAGGATGTGCGCCTCGCCGGCCCCGAGCGACATGATGCCATAGCCCGCCATCCTCGATCCGACGTCGACGACGCGGCACACGTATCCGACACGCAGACAGTCGCGGAAGATCCCCTCGCTCCAGGGGAACTGATAGCCTTCGCGCTCGATCGTGATCACGACCGGCACGTCGAACTCGTGCATCGGCCGGATCTGCACCGCCCCCGGCTGCTCCTCCGGCCTCACGCTAGCCACGCGCAGCGACCTCGCGCGCGAACTTCAGGTCTTCCCAGGCCTTGCGCTTGTCCGAGGGCGTGCGCAACAGGTACGCCGGATGGTAGGTCACGACGATGGGCGGTCCGGCATCGCCCCGGCGATGCACCCGCCCACGCAGCCGTGCGAGCGGCTCGTCCGTCGCGAGCAGATTCTGTGCGGCGATCCGCCCGACGACGAGCAGCAGCCGAGGCGCGACCAGCGCGATCTGTCGTTCGAGGTACGGCAGGCAGGCCGCCGCCTCGTGCGCCAGCGGATCGCGGTTGTTCGGCGGCCGGCACTTCAGCACGTTCGCGATGAAGACCTCCTCCCGCGAGAGCCCGATCGCGCGCAGCATCGCGTTCAGGAGCTGGCCGGCCCGGCCGACGAACGGCTCGCCCTGGCGGTCCTCCTCGGCCCCCGGCGCCTCGCCCACGACGAACCAGCGCGCCCGGCGGTCACCGACGCCGAACACGGTTTGCCGGCGGGTCTCGCACAGCGCGCACCGGCGGCAGCCGGCGACGAGGCGCTCGAGCTCGTCCCACTCGCTCGTCTGCGCCAGCGGGGACGGCGACGACACGCGCCGGTCCCAGGTGTCGATCTGCATGGCCTCGAGATAGGCCTTGCGCCGGGCGGGATTCATTCCGTCAGGTCGCCGCCCCGCGCGATCGGCGGCGGCGCAGCTTGCGCACCAGCCAGACCGTCGGCGCCGACAGCGCGTATCCGCCGAACGCGAGCAGCAGCGTGACCGGCGGCCAGACCGCGAGCAGCACGAAGAACAGGGGCACGAACAGGATGTGCGTGAAGCGCACCCGCCCGCCGAGATCGATGTTCTTGAAGCTGTGGAACGAGAAGCGGCTGATCATCAGCGCGCCCGCGCACGCGGTGACGATGAACGCGAGCAGCAGCCCCGGCAGGCCCATGCGGGTCTGGTCGCTCGCGAGCCAGACCAGCGCCGCGACGATCGCGGCCGCGGACGGGCTCGGCAGTCCCTCGAAATAGCGCTTGTCCTGTACCGCGATCCGCGAATTGAAACGCGCGAGGCGCAGCGCCGCGGACGCCGCGTAGAAGAAGCAGACCAGCCAGCCGACGTGCCGCCACAGCGGTCCGTACTCCGCGATGCGTGCAACGCCCCACTGATAGGTCACGATCGCCGGTGCGAGCCCGAACGACACCATGTCGGAGAGGCTGTCGTACTCCTTGCCGAACGCGCTCTCGGTGTGCGTCCAGCGCGCGATCCGCCCGTCCATCCCGTCGAAGATCATCGCGACGAACACCGCGATCCCGGCGTTCTCGAAATGCAGGTCGATCGCGGCCACGATCGCGTAGAAGCCGGCGAACAGTGCGCCGGTCGTCATCAGGTTCGGAAGCCAATAGACCCCGCGCGGGCGTTGCCGCGGGTCCTCGCCGTCGGCGTCCTCGGCGTCGTCCGGGTGGATCGGTTCCTCGTCCATCGGACCCATGATACCAGGGGGCCTCATGTAAGATACGCGGCCATGCGCCTATCCCAATATCCGATATCCACCCTGAAGGAAGTCCCCGCCGAGGCGGAGGTCGTCAGCCACCGCTTGATGCTGCGTGCCGGCATGATCCGCCGCCTGGCCGCCGGCCTGTACACCTGGATGCCGATCGGACTGCGCACCCTGCGCAAGGTCGAACGGATCATCCGCGAGGAGATGGACCGCGCCGGCGCGCTCGAACTGTCGATGCCGACGGTGCAACCGGCCGAGCTCTGGCAGGAATCGGGGCGCTGGAACGCGTTCGGCCCCGAACTGCTGCGGTTCAAGGACCGGCACGATCGGGAATTCGCGTACGGGCCGACCCACGAGGAAGTGATCACCGACATCGCACGGCGGGAGTTGCGCAGCTACCGGCAACTGCCGGTGAATTTCTACCAGATCCAGAGCAAGTTCCGCGACGAGATCCGACCGCGCTTCGGGGTGATGCGCGCGCGGGAATTCCTGATGAAGGACGCGTACTCGTTCCATGCGGACGAAGCGAGCCTCGCCGAGGGCTACCGCGCGATGTACGAGGCGTACAGCCGGATCTTCACCCGTCTCGGGCTCGAGTTCCGCGCGGTCCAGGCGGACAGCGGCAGCATCGGCGGCAGCGCGTCGCAGGAATTCCACGTGCTCGCCGACTCGGGCGAGGACGCGATCGCGTTCTCGGATGATGACGACTACGCGGCGAACCTCGAGCTCGCCGCGGCGCTCGCGCCGTCGACGCCCCGCGGTCCTGCGGCGCAAGCGCTCGCGAAGGTGCCGACGCCGGGCGCCCGGACGATCGCGGATCTCGCCCGCAGCCTCGGCGTCGCTGCCGAGCAGTGCGTGAAGACCCTGATCGTCGACGGCGCCGACGGCGACGTGGTCGCATTGCTCGTCCGCGGCGATCACGAGCTGAATGCGCTGAAGGCGCAGAAGCTCCCCGGCGTCGCGAGTCCGCTGCGGATGGCGAGCGCCGAGCGCGTGCGCGCGACGACCGGCGCCGAGCCCGGCTCGCTCGGGCCGATCGGGTTCCGGGGCCGGATCTACGTGGATCATACGGCCGCGAACGTCGCGGACTTCGTCTGCGGCGCCAACGAGAAGGACCAGCATTACACCGGCGTCAACTGGGGCCGGGACCTCCCGGAGCCGCAGACGGTCGACATCCGCAACGCAGTCGCCGGGGATCGGAGTCCGAGTGGACGCGGCCGGTTGCGGATCGCCCGCGGCATCGAGGTCGGGCACATCTTCCAGCTCGGTCGAAAATACAGCGATGCGATGAACGCGACCGTGCTCGACGAGCAAGGGCGCAGCGTGACGATGTTCATGGGTTGCTACGGGATCGGGGTCACGCGGGTCGTCGCCGCGGCGATCGAGCAGAATCACGATGCGAACGGGATCATCTGGCCCGAGTCGATCGCCCCGTTCCGGGTCGCGCTGGTGCCGCTCACGTATCAGAAATCCGAGCTCGTCCGCAACGCCGCGGATGCGCTGTACCGCGAGTTCGGCGACGCCGGCATCGACGTGCTGATCGACGACCGCGATGCCCGCCCCGGCGTGAAATTCGCCGATTCGGAACTCCTCGGAATCCCTCACCGCATCGTGATCGGCGATCGTGGTCTCGCGAACGGCACCGTCGAATACCGCCATCGGCGCGACACCACGTCCTCGGACGTCGCGCTCGCCGACGTGGTCGGCCACGTGCGTGCGAGGTCCGCGGGGTAGCCGGGATGCCGGAGCGCCGCGGCCGGAGGAGCGCGTTCGCGGCCCGGACCGTGGCCTGCGCCGCGTTGCTCGCGGCTGTCGCCGCGCGCGCGCAATCCCCCCCGACTGCGTCGCTCGTGAGCCTGCTGCACCGGATCGCGAGGGCCCGGGAATGCTACACGGATGCGTTCTCCGCCGAGGTCTGGCACCAGAGCATGGAACCTCGCTTGCGGCCGTACGTGCACTCCTACGCGCAGCGGATCAAGATCCTCGACGACGTCTATTGCGAAGCGAGGCGCGATCCACGCCTGCCGCTGCCACCGGGACTCGTGCTCGCGCTGATCGCGGTCGAGAGCCACTTCCACCAGTATGCGGTCTCGAAGGTCGGGGCGGTCGGGATGATGCAGGTGATGCCATTCTGGCCCCGCCGGCTCGGGGTTCCGAACCGCCTCGTGCGCGTCGGTGCGAACATCCGGATCGGCTGCCGGATCCTGCGCCACTACCTGCGCGAGGAGCATCACGACTGGATCCGGGCGCTGGAACGCTACAACGGCAGCGACGGACACATCGGGTATCCGGCGCTCGTGCTGTCGAATTGGCAGCGCGGGTGGCGCTTTTGAACCGGCGGCACGGCGCCGCCCGGCACTCAACGCGGCGGCGCGGACCCGCTCGACACCGCCAGCGCGATCGCCGCACGGCGCTTGGCCGCGAGCGCCGCATAGCGCGCGCGGGCATACTCCTGGGCCTCGAGGTGACGCTCGGCATTCGCGATGTCCGCCTGCGCCGCCTCCAGATCGGCCGGCGCACGTTGCTCGGCACCGGCGATCCGCGCGGCCTCGATGGCCTGCCGTGCGTCGCTCATTTCCTGCACCGGCGCGCTCTGGCAACCCGCGAGCCCGGCGATGATCAGAAGCGCTGCGAGATGCCTCCGCATAAGATGGCGACGACACTAGCAACAGCGGCGAAACGCGTCAAACCGATCGCCGGCGCGCCCCGCGCGACGGTCGATCGCGTTCCGTTGCGCGGACGCCGCAACGGCGGCTGATGGTCGCGATTGAACCAGCGAGACACAGTGATGCACGACATATTGGTCTTGTATTATTCGCGCCAAGGGAGCACCGCGGCGCTCGCCCGCCACGTGTGCCACGGCGTCGAGAGCGTGCCCGGGATGCGCGCGAAGCTGCGCACCGTGCCCGCGGTCAGCGCGGTCGTC
The DNA here is from genome assembly GCA_028870355.1 of Gammaproteobacteria bacterium. Taxonomy (GTDB): domain Bacteria; phylum Pseudomonadota; class Gammaproteobacteria; order Steroidobacterales; family Steroidobacteraceae; genus Bog-1198. The sequence continues at coordinate 43,737 of JAGWPU010000121.1, forward strand.
GACGTGCCGGCACCCGCCGTGCCCGACTCGGGCCCTCCCTATGCGACCGCCGAGGACCTCGCGCAATGTGCCGGACTGGTGCTCGGCAGCCCGACCCGGTTCGGCAACATGGCCGCGCCGCTGAAGTACTTCCTCGATGGCACGAGCGCGCTGTGGCTCTCGGGCGCACTCGTCGACAAGCCGGCGGGCGTGTTCACGTCGACGCAGACGATGCACGGCGGGCAGGAATCGACGCTGCTCACGATGATGCTGCCGCTGCTCCACCACGGGATGGTCCTGGTCGGGCTGCCGTTCACCGAAGCGGCGCTCGGCACGACCCAGGCGGGCGGCACTCCCTACGGCGCGAGTCACGTCGCCGGCGCATCGGGTCGCGCCGGGATCGCCGACACCGAGCGCGACCTCGCGCGCGCGCTCGGTGCGCGCGTTGCCGCGCTGGCCGCACGCATGTGTCGCGATGCGTGAGCCGACCGACGCGGCGCGACGCGCGCGTTCCCTCGCGCTCGGCGCCTGGGCCGCGGTCGCCGCGAGCCTGCTCGCGTGGCCGCTCGCCGGCTATCCGTGGCGGCTGTGCGCGCTCGCGGCGCTGCCGTTGCTCGCGCCGCTGCCCGGTTTGGCGACCGGCCGGCGGCACACCTACGCGTGGGCGACGATGTTCGCGGTCGCGTACCTGGTGTTCGCACTGACCGAATTGCTCGCGAACCCGGCGGCGCGCTGGGTCGCGGGCGCGAGCCTATTGCTGGTGTTCGCGTGGTTCTGCTCTATGATCGCGTACCTTCGATTCTCTCGAGCGCGGCACGAATGAACGGCACCGTCAGCCGGCGCTGCGCGGCGAGCGAGGCCTGATCCAGCACGTCGAGCAGCGCGAGGAGCGACCGCAGATCGCGCGCCCGCCGGCGCATCAGGTAATCGACGGTCTCCTCGGGCAGTTCGATCCCGCGTCGCCCGGCCCGTCGCCGCAGCGCCTCGATCCGTCCCGCCTCGTCGAGCTCGCGGAGCTGGTAGACGACGCTCGCCGCCGCGCGCGAGCGCCAGTCCTCGATCGCCCACGCCGCCGAACGCGGCGCCGCGCGGGCGGCGAAGATCATCCGGGTCCCGAGGTCGACGCACGCGTTGAACAGCGCGAACAGTGCACGCTCCCATCGGGTGTCGCCCGCGATCGCGTCCACTTCGTCGATGCACACGAGCCCTGCGCGCTCGAAGCCCGCGAGGGCCTCCGGCGGCAACGCCTCGTCGGGGCCGAGCGAGAGATACGCCGCCGGGGCGTCCAACGCCGCGCACGCGGCCTGCAACAGATGGGTCTTCCCCGAACCCGGGGGGCCCCAGATCCAGACCGACGGCGCGGCACCGGTCCGGACCGCCGCGACCGGCTCGGCGTTCGCGCCGATCACGAAGTTCTCGAACGTCGCCTCGTCGCGTAACCGGATCCCGAGGGCGAGTTGTCTCATCCGACGGCCTCGGCGCGAACGGCCTCGCGCGCCGCCCGTCCGGTCGTGAGCACGTAGTCGATGCCGCTCACCGTCGTCGTGACCAGGGTCGCCGCGCCGAGCGCGGTCCCGGTCCACGCGGGCGGCCACCCGAACTCGCGCCGCACGACGACCGAGAGCACGAAGCTGAGCTGGCACAGGGTGTTCAGCTTGCTGGCCACGCTCGGACGCACGTGCAGTGGGCCGAATCGCCATCGGTAGGCAAGCGCGCCCGCGACGATCACCAGGTCCCGCCCGACCGCGACCGCCATCAACCACAGGGGCACGCCGCCTTGCAGCGCGAGCATCACGAACACCGTCGCGACCAGGAGCTTGTCGGCGGCCGGGTCGAGCAGCGCACCGAGCGTGGTCTGCCAGCCGAAGCGCTTCGCGAGGAAGCCGTCCACACCGTCCGATGCGGTCGCGATCAGGATCAAGGCGATCGCGGTCGGCCAGTCCCGGTGCGCGAGCGCGATCCCGATCGGCGGGACCAGCGCGATGCGGAACGCGCTGATCGAGTTCGGCAATTGGCGAAGCCACGCGCTCATGCGAGCCGCAGCGCCGGTCACTGACGCAGGCGGTAGCGCAACTCGCCGCCGACGCCCGGCGCCGCAGCCGTCTGCAACGACCCGTCCAGCGCGAGCATCCGCACCAGCGGACCGGCGCCGCCGCGCGCGAGCAGGCGCCAGTGCACCGTATCGCCGTGAACCGCGAGCACCGAGGCCCGCGACACCGACGTCATCGACGCGAACAGGCGCTGCACGCGGGCGTAGTCAGCGAGGGTTTGCACGCCGTCGACCGCGATCTCGACCGGCAGGTACGCACCGTCGACCGCGTAGATCGACGCGTACGCGTCGGCCGCGCGGTCCACGCCGGCGGCCACGCCGGTGACCGGCGTGGTCTCGGTCTGGTACTGGAACAACCATTGCACCGACGCATTCGCACTGCTGTCGCTCGCATGCCCGATCAGCAACGCGTCGGCGCCGGCGCGGATCGCGTCGGCGAGGAGTGAGCGCGGATCCGCCTGCCGCACGGTCGCATCGGTGAGACCCTCGGTTTGCAGCTGCTGCGCGGTCGGCCAGCGCAGCTCGATCCCACGCAACGCCGCCTGGGCATCGATCGCATTCTTGAGGTCCGACGTCGCATCGCTCGTGACGATCGATCCGGCGCCCGTGCCGGCACCCGCGCCCATGCCGGCAGCCGCGCCCGTACCAGCACCCGCGCCCGGCACGGTCAACAGCACGTACGTGACCGGTCGGGTCCGTCCCCAGATCGGCGCGCCGGTGCCGGTCAGCCAACGTTCGATCGCGCCGCCGTCGAAGCCGACGACGAGCCGGCCGTCGATCGCGTAGCGGTACTGCTGGACGTACCGGTCCGCCGACCCGACGAGCGGCGCGTACGCCGGGTCGTTCGCGGCACCGAGTCGTCCGGTCACGCGCACGAGCACGACGCGCATCGCGTCCCGAAACCCCGCATCGCGGCTCGCGTCCGAGCGATCCGGTACCGGGACCGCGACCTGGTAGAGATCGATGCGTTGATCCGCGCGCGCCGGCGGTGCCTGCACCACGACGGCGACGACGCCGAGGATCGCGAGGAGCGCTCGCCAGCCGAACGAGGATGCTGGATGTCGAATTTTCGTCATTTGCCGATCGCCGAGCACGGGTCTGACCGTGGTGTAAAATACCACAGCCCACCGGCTCCGCCGCCTCGGCGGGTCCCCGAAACGCGCCAGGAATGCTGATGACCGATCCAACGCCACTGACCTACCGTGCCGCCGGCGTCGACATCGACGCGGGCGACGAGCTCGTCGAACGCATCAAACCGCACGTGCGCCGGACGATGCGCCGCGAGGTGCTCGGCGGCATCGGCGGCTTCGGCGCGCTGGTCGAGGTGCCGACCGACCGCTACCGCCGTCCGGTGCTGGTATCCGGCACGGACGGGGTCGGCACGAAGTTGCGGCTCGCGATCGACTTCGCGCGGCCGGACACGGTCGGGATCGACCTGGTCGCGATGTGCGCGAACGACGTCGTCGTCCAGGGCGCGGAGCCGCTGTTCTTCCTCGACTACTACGCGACCGGGAAACTCGACGTCGCCACCGGCGAGCGCCTGATCGCCGGGATCGCGGAGGGCTGCGTCCAGGCCGGCTGTGCGCTGGTCGGCGGCGAGACCGCGGAGATGCCCGGGATGTACCACGGCGCCGACTACGACCTGGCGGGATTCTGCGTCGGGGTCGCGGAGAAGGAGGCACTGATCGACGGGTCGGCGACCCGCGCCGGCGACCTCGTGATCGGGCTCGCCTCCTCCGGCGCCCACTCGAACGGATACTCGTTGATCCGGCGGATCCTCGAGAGGAGCGGCGCCGACCCGCGGACGACCGTCGGCGGCGCGGCGTTGATCGATCGACTGATGGCGCCGACCCGGATCTACGTGAAGGCCGTGCTCGAGCTGCTGCGGCAGGTCCCGGTGCACGGCATCGCGCACGTGACCGGGGGCGGCCTCGTCGAGAACCTGCCGCGCGTGATCCCGGGGGGGCTCGAGGTGCACCTGCGGCGCGCGGCGTGGCCGCGGGATGCGCTGTTCGACTGGCTGCAGGCGCACGGCGGCGTCGCGGACGCCGAGATGCTGCGGGTGTTCAACTGCGGGATCGGGATGACCGTGCAGGTGGCGCCGGGCGACGTCGACCGGGCGCTTGCGACGCTGCGCGCCGCCGGCGAGACCGCGTTCGTGATCGGCGACGTGCGCGCCGGCGACCGCGGCGTGCTCGTGGAATGAGCGATCCCTGCTCGGTGCTGGTCCTGATCTCGGGACGTGGCTCGAACCTGCGCTCGCTGATCGACCGGAGCCGCGACCCCGGATCGGCCTATCGCGTCGCCGCGGTCCTGTCGGATCGGGCCGATGCGGGCGGCCTCGCGATCGCGGCCCAGGCCGGGATCGAGACCGAGGTGCTCGAATCGCGTCCGGGCACGGACCGGGACGCCTACGGCCGCGCGCTCGCGGCCACGATCACACGGCGCGCGCCGGACCTGATCGCGCTCGCCGGGTTCATGCGGATCCTCTCCGCGGGATTCGTCGCCGCCCACGCCGGCCGGATCCTCAACATCCATCCGTCGCTCCTGCCGAAATATCCCGGCTTGCACACGCATCGCCGCGCGCTCGCCGCCGGCGATGCCGAGCACGGCGCGACCGTGCACTTCGTGACCGCCGCGCTGGACGCCGGCCCGGCGGTGATCCAGGCGCGGCTCGCGGTCTTGGCCGGAGAGGCCGAGGAGCGCCTCGCCGCGCGCGTGCTCGCGCTCGAACACCGGATCTATCCACTCGCGGTCCGCTGGTACGGCGAAGGACGGCTCGCGTGCCGCGACGGCCGCGCGTGGCTCGATGACCAGCCACTCGCCGAGCCGCTGCGACTGGAATGCCTGGAGGCCGCATGACCCGACCCGCGAACGAACCCCGTGCCCGCCTCGCCCACCGCCGCCTCGCCCACCGCCGCCTCGCCCACGCACTCGCCGGCGCCGTGCTTGCCGCAGTGCTCGCACAGCCGTCGACGGCGCAGCCCGCCTCGGCGCCCCCGACGCCGCCTCCGGCCAGTGGCACGGACACCGGACTGCAGCCGTTCACGGCGCACTACGTCGCCCAGTGGAAGAGCATCGACGTCGGATCGAGCGACCTCGACCTGGTGCGAGGCGCGGAGCCGCAACGCTACGTCTACACCTGGCGGATCCGTGCCGGCGGGATCTTCCGGCTGATCTATCGGCACGACGTCGTCCAGAAGAGCTGGCTGCAGGTCGACGGCTCGCAGGTGCGCCCCTTGGCCTACGAAGCCCAGGACGGCGACTCGCGGATTCACCTGGACTTCGACTGGAGCACGTATCGTGCGAGCGGCACCGTGACCGGCAAGCCGGTCGATCTCGCGCTGAAGGACGGCACCCAGGACCTGATGTCGATCCAGATCCAGGTGATGCAGGACCTGCGCGCGGGGCGGCTGCCGTCGACGTTCTGGATCATCGACAAGGACCAGATCAAGGACTTCGACTACCGACGCACCGGCACAGAGCGGATCGCGACCGCGCTCGGCGAACTCGATACGGTCGTCGTCACCAGCCGCCGGCCCGACGGAGATCGCGTGCTGACGATGTGGTTCGCGCCGTCGCTCGGCTACGTGCCCGTCCGCGCGATGCGCACCCGCGGGGGCAAGCTGGAATTCGAGATGCGGATCGAGCGCTTCTCGCGCTGAACGCGCGATCCGGTCAGGTCTTCGGCAGCGTGACTCCGCGCTGTCCCTGATACTTGCCGCCGCGGTCGCGATACGAGGTCTCGCAGACCTCGTCCGACTCGAAGAACAGCATCTGCGCGACGCCTTCGTTCGCGTAGATCTTCGCCGGCAGCGGCGTCGTGTTCGAGAACTCGAGCGTCACGTGTCCTTCCCACTCGGGCTCGAGCGGCGTCACGTTCACGATGATCCCGCAGCGCGCGTACGTGGACTTGCCGAGGCAGACCGTGAGCACGCTGCGCGGGATCCGGAAGTACTCGACCGTGCTCGCGAGCGCGAACGAGTTCGGCGGGATGATGCAGACCGGACCCCGGAAATCGACGAACGACTTCTCGTCGAAGCCCTTCGGATCGACGATCGTCGAATTGATGTTCGTGAAGATCTTGAACTCGTCCGCGCAGCGCACGTCGTA